>NZ_JBVKBA010000016.1:0-188293 GCF_055639175.1 Streptomyces sp. NPDC107546
CTCCCACTCTGCGTTCGTCAGGTCTCCGCGTCCCATGCAGTCAGCCTGCCCCCAACACCTCACTCGCGGAGGGAGATCCGAGAAACAGCGCCTAGGACCTCGTCTCCACCCAGGGGAGTACGCCGCAGGTCATCGCTCCTCCTCGGGGAGGCCAGGGAATCGATACGAGGGCATGACGACCGGGGATCGCCCGAAGCCTAGATTTGAGGTCAAGCGGCGGGTGCAGCACTCGTCCCCCGAGGTCAGACACCCGCCGCTGCCAACGACAACAGCACCACGGTCAGGAGAGGGACCATGGCCCACACGGCACCGCGGACACTGATCCGCGCGCAGGGACGCAGGGCGTACGCCACGTTCGGCACCCGCCGCAAGGGCCGCCGCCACCCCTTGGTGGCGACCGCGATGGTCCTCCCCCTGGCGGCCCTGCTCGTGTACGCCTTCGGCGGCTGGGATGCAGTGGTCACACAAGCGTCGTCCGTGGGCGTGATGCTGGGGCGCTGAGCGGCGCCCCAGGCCCGGAAGAGCGGTCCGGGCGGGGACATTCACCCATGCAACCCCGTGGGGACGGGGGTACGACGGACGGCACCAACGCCCGCGCAGCTGGGGAGCTGCGCGGGCGTTATTCTGCGCCTAAACCGGCGCCGCTCTCGCGGACGTGGTTCTCGCCGTCGTGGTTCTTCAATTGATGGTTGCTGTGGGCCTGGGTGAGAGACCACAGCTTCTGCCTTGTGCGTACGCTCTGGGGCGAGTGCTGTACTGCCCAGGGAGATCCGTGACCGCCGACGTACTGTCCGCCCTCACAGCCACAGCCCGGTGTGCGGCTCATCCTCGAGGAGGAGGCTGTGGGCACCCCGACACCGTGCTGGCCGAGCGGGGGGACGGGACGGTCGTGCGGCACGGTGGCACGGTCGCCAAGGCGCACGCCCCTGGTACGGACCTCGGGGAGCTCTCCCTTCGTCTCGGGATCGCCGCCGGCCTCCCCGAGATCTTCCTGGCGCCCCTCCGCTCCGTGCCTGCCGACCTCCACGGCCGCCTGGTGACCTTCTGGCCGTACGGCGCCCCCGTGGATCCCGACACTCCGGACGCCGCTCCCTGGGAGGCCGCCGCCACCCTTCTCGCCCAGCTGCACCAGGCCCCCGCGCCCACCGGTCTCCCGGCCATGCGCGGCCCCGCCAAGGCCGCCCGCGCTGTCCAGCGCCTCCAGGCCGCCGGTCCCCACCCGGCCGCCGCAAGCGTCCTCCGCGCCTGGGCCGGCCTACCGGGCTGGGCCCGAGCCGAGGCGCCCATGCCCTCCGCGCGCTCTCTGTGTCACGGCGACCTCCACCTCGGCCAGCTCGTACGCCACCCCGCGGAGACCGGCCCCTGGCTCCTGATCGACGTCGACGACCTGGGCCTCGGTGAACCGGCCTGGGACCTGGCCCGCCCGGCCGCCTGGTACGCCTGCGGTCTGCTCCCGCCGGACGAGTGGGCCCGGTTCCTCCACGCGTACCGCCGGGCGGGCGGTCCCGCGGTCCCCTCCACCGGCGACCCCTGGCCGGCCCTGGAGGTTCCCGCCCGCGCCCTCACCGTGCAGACGGCCGCCCGGGCCGTCGCCAAGTCCGCCGCCGCGGGCCGGGCCTTGGACGAGGTGGAACAGGCCGTGGTCGACGCCTGTGCCCGAATAGCCGCGATTCCTCCGCAGTTGGGGCAGTGATCCGGACCCCAGGTTGCAACCGTTCCGGCCGGTGCCGAGTCCCTATCTGGCGAAGCCCCACCGACCGGCGAGGAGTTGAGCCGAGCATGCAGTGTCCGAAGTGTCGTGCGCCGATGCACACATACAACCGCAACGGCGTCCAGATCGAGCAGTGCAGCGGCTGTCGCGGCATCTTCCTCGACTACGGGGAGCTGGAGGCGCTCACCCGTCTGGAGGCCCAGTGGGCACAGCCCGCCCCGCCGCCCCCGCCCGCGTACCCGTCCGCTCCCGCCTGGGGCGCCCCGCACGGCGGCCACCACGAGGGCCATCACGGGGGCCACGGTCACTACGGCCACCACCGCCACAAGAGCTTCGGACACATGCTGTTCTCCAGCTGAGCCCACGAAGAAGCCCCCGGCCATGCGGCCGGGGGCTTCGGTGTGTGGACGATACTGGGATTGAACCAGTGACCTCTTCCGTGTCAGGGAAGCGCTCTCCCGCTGAGCTAATCGTCCTCGGGACCGCGATCCGAAGATCACGGGCAGTGCGTGCGCGATACTGGGATTGAACCAGTGACCTCTTCCGTGTCAGGGAAGCGCTCTCCCGCTGAGCTAATCGCGCGGGGATCCGAAGATCCAGTGGACGATACTGGGATTGAACCAGTGACCTCTTCCGTGTCAGGGAAGCGCTCTCCCGCTGAGCTAATCGTCCTTGGAGGTGGAGACGGGATTTGAACCCGTGTAGACGGCTTTGCAGGCCGTTGCCTCGCCTCTCGGCCACTCCACCAGGAGTGCAGGGGTCCGTGAAGATCCCCTGCTTCCTTCGAGCGGACGACGAGGCTCGAACTCGCGACCTCAACCTTGGCAAGGTTGCGCTCTACCAACTGAGCTACGTCCGCTTGTCGTTTGTCCGGTCCGCTTCCGCGTCCCGGCGACGTGTTGAACTCTAGCGGATTCCGGGGCCAGTACAAAAACGCGTTTGCGCAGCGTGCTGCCTTGCGCCTGGTCAAGGACACGGCCGGACCACCGCCAGGACACTCGCGAGCCACCCGACGGACACCCGCCCTAGACTCGACGGCGTGCCCGACCTGCCTCCTCTCGCCCGTTTCGGCGACCGCGTAGCCACCGGTCTCCTCGATGTCACCAGTGACCCGGCCGCCCTCGACTCCACCGGCTTCTGGGCGGTCTGCGCGGACTACGAGGGGCGTCTGACCTGCGCTCGCTTCGCACACGTACAGGAAGAGCCGGTGCCCGCGCCCGTGCCCGGCCAATGGCGGGGACCCGAGGTCGGTGACTGGGTGTCCTCTCTCGACCGCGCCGCGTACACGGCGGGCGTGCGCCGGATCCGCGAGCACATCGCCACCGGGGAGGTCTACCAGGTGAACCTCTGCCGTGTGCTGTCCGCGCCGGTCGCGCCCGGCGCCGACGTGGACGCCCTGGCCGCCGTGCTGGCCCGCGGCAACCCGGCCCCGTACGCAGGAACGATCCGCCTGCCGGAACACGGCGTGGAGATGGCCACCGCGTCCCCCGAGCTGTTCCTGCGCCGCGCCGGCCGCACCGTCGAGTCCGGCCCGATCAAGGGCACCGCCCGCACCGAGGCGGAGCTGCTGGAGAAGGACTACGCGGAGAACGTGATGATCGTGGACCTGGTCCGCAACGACCTCGGCCGCGTCTGCGTCACCGGCAGCGTCACCGTCCCCGATTTGTGCGTCGTCGAGAAGCACCCCGGCCTCGTCCACCTCGTCTCCACGGTCCGCGGGGAGCTGCGCCCGGACGCCGGCTGGCCGGACCTGCTCGCCGCCGCCTTCCCGGCAGGCTCGATCACCGGCGCCCCCAAGTCGAGCGCGCTGCGGATCATCGACGCCCTGGAGACCGCGCGCCGCGGCCCCTACTGCGGCGGCATCGGCTGGGTCGACGCCGACCGGCGCGTGGGCGAGCTGGCCGTCGGCATCCGCACCTTCTGGATCGACCGGAGCGCCGACGGCGCGGCCGTGCTGCGGTTCGGCGCCGGCGCCGGCATCACCTGGGACTCCGACCCGGAGGGCGAGTGGCGCGAGACCGAACTGAAGGCCGCCCGGCTGCTCGCGGTAGCGTCGGGGGAGTACCAGGACCTGGGGCCGGAATGACCCTTCATGCGCGGCACATGTCCAGGGCTGCGCGGTTCGGCCACGGGCCGGACGACGCGTCGCACGACGCGTCGCACGACGCTTTCGCCACGATCTTGCGAGGTAAAGACCAGTGAAGCTCTGGCTCGACGGCGGGCTGCAGGACATCGAGTCCGCCCGCGTCTCCGTCTTCGACCACGGACTGACCGTCGGCGACGGCGTCTTCGAGACCGTCAAAGCCGTCGAGGGCCGGGCGTTCGCACTCACCCGCCACCTCGACCGGCTCACCCGCTCCGCCCGCGGTCTCGGTCTTCCGGACCCGGACCTGGACGAGGTCCGCCGCGCCTGCACCGCCGTCCTCCAGGCCAACCCGATGCCGCTCGGGCGCCTGCGCATCACGTACACCGGCGGCCACGGCCCCCTCGGCTCCGACCGCGGCGACCAGGGCCCCACCCTCGTCGTGGCCCTCGGCGCGACCACCCGGCGCCCCGACTGCACGGCCGTGATCACGGTGCCGTGGACCCGTAACGAGCACGGCGCGCTGACCGGCCTGAAGACCACCTCGTACGCCGAGAACGTCGTCGCGCTCGCCCGGGCGACCGGGCAGGGCGCGACCGAGGCCCTGTTCGGCAACACGGCCGGCCTGCTCTGCGAGGGCACGGGGTCGAACGTCTTCGTCGTCCTCGACGGCGAGATCCACACCCCGCCGCTCGCCTCCGGCTGTCTCGCGGGCATCACCCGGGCCCTCACCGTGGAGTGGACCGGCGCCAAGGAGACCGATCTGTCGCTGGACGTCCTTGAGCACGCGGACGAGATCTTCCTCACGTCCACGCTGCGGGACGTGCAGGCCGTGCACCGGGTCGACGGGCGGGAACTCGCGGGGGCGCCGGGGCCGGTGACCGCCAAGGCCATGCGGATCTTCGACGAGCGGTCCGGAAACGACCTGGATCCGTGAGCGCCGGGAAAACCAGCTGACGCGGGTCACCGCCGAGGGTAGAACACCCGTGATGACCACGACCCTGCGGCCGACCGAGCCGCTTCAGCATCACGCCGACGGAACGCGTTCACGTCGCTACCAGGTGTGCGTGAACAGCCGTCCCGTCGGGGCGATACACCTCGGCACCTCGCCGTCCCTGGGCGAGTCGGTGGCCCGCATCATCGACCTGCGCATCGAGGAGTCCGACCGCCGGCGCGGCCGGGGAACCGTGGCCGCGCTCGCCGCGGAGGAGGTGGCGCGGGGCTGGGGCTGCCGGCAGATCGAGGCCCGGGTCCCCGCCGATGCGCGCGTCGCACTGCGGCTCACCGAGACGCTCGGTTATGTCCTGCGCAACCGCGGTATGGAGAAGCGGCTCGGTGACACCCCGCCCCCGCTGCCCGAGGGCAGCCGCGCACGTTCCATGACCGAGGCGGAGTTCGCGGCCTGGCAGGAGTACCAATGGGAGCACTACGCGCGCTCGTGGATCGAGCGGGGTGTGCCCGAGGCCGTGGCGCACGCCAAGGCGCGACGCGACCACGAGCAGCTCCTGCCGCGGGGGATGCGCACCGAGGGCATGACGTTCAGCGTGCTGGAGCACGAGGGCACGCGCGTGGGAACCCTGTGGCTGGCGGTGCGCAAGGACATGGCGTTCGTCTTCTACGTGGAGGCCGACGCCGCCCGCCGCGGGAGGGGGCACGGCCGCACGCTCATGCTCCTGGCGGAGGCCCAGGCGCTCACCGCCGGTCGGCAGGTCCTCGGACTGAACGTGTTCGCGGGCAACACCCCGGCCGAGCGTCTCTACGAGTCACTCGGCTACCGGACGACGGAGTACGCCTTGTACAAACCCCTGCTGTAGGGCGGCCCGGGCGCGATCAGGCTCCCTGCCCGGCCAGCAGCCGGTCCGTGATCTCCTCGATCCGCTCGCGCAGTCCCTCCTGGCTCTTGCCGCCGTCGAGGCGCTCACCTCCGATCACATAGGTCGGAGTGCCGGTCACGCCGATCGCCTTGCCCTCGGCCTGGTCGGCGTCGACGATCAGGATGTGCCGGCCGTCGATCAGAGCCGTGTCGAACTCCTCGGCGTCCAGCCCCAGTTCGCGGGCCACCTCGATGAGGAACGCCTCTCCTGTGCGGTCCAGCTCCTCGACCCGGCCGAGCACGGCCTCCACGTAAGGCCAGCCCTGCCCCTGCGCCAGCGCCTCCTCGGCGGCCTGCGCCGCGGCGAAGGCGTGCCGGTGCTTCTCCAGCGGGAAGTGCCGCAGCCGCAGCTCCAGCCGGTCGCCGTAGCGGTCGCGCAGCGCGCGCAGATCATCGAGGGCGGTACGGCAGTCGGGGCACTGGAGTTCGCACCACACGTCCAGGACGGGGGCGGCTGCGCGGGCTGGGGAGGAATCACTCATGGTCACAGTCTCCCAGCACCCGCGACGGCTCCCAAACGCGAACTCCCCAGCCGGAGGTGGAGGCGTGGAGAGCGCCGGTGAGGTCCGGGGTGGAGACGGGTCCGCGCCCTGGGGAGGAGAGGACCCCGAGATGTCCCGGAGATGTCCCTGAGGCGTGTTCGGACCGTGGCCCGCGGGGGGTGGGGCGGTGCAGGATGGAAGGGACGAACCGTCCTCACCGGACCGATCCCCCTCACCGGACCGATCCCCCTCACCGGACCGATCCCCTCACCCGACCGATCTCCGCTTGGAGGACCGGATGATTGCCGAGACAGTCTGTTCCGCCGTCTCCGCGGCCGGCCTCGGCATCGCCGCGGTCACGGCCTTCCGCAAGCGTTTTCTGGCCGCGGCCCGTATCGCCGCGTACGCGCTGGTGCCGATCGGCCTGGTGATGACAGGAGTGGTGGGCTGGCTCGCCGACACCGCGTTCAGCCCCACGGCCTGGGCGGGCTTCGGCGTGCTCGGGGCCGCTTGGCTGCTGTTCGCGACCACCCGGGCCGTGGAACGCAGGCGCGGCGGCACCCGCAAGGAACGCAGGGCGGCCCGTGCCGCGCGGCGGGAGGCGACGGCTCCCTCGTCCTCCGCGCCGGCGCTCGGCACCGGGGGCCCTCCCGCGGTTCGTCCCACGGCGGGGCCCCGGGCGGCCGAGCCTGCGGAGGACTTCAGCGACATCGAGGCCATCCTGAAGAAGCACGGCATATGACGCCTCGCCGGCGCGGGTCGGATGGGAGACGAGGGAGCGGTCGGGTCGCGGCGCCCTGACGATCAAGGGTGGGCACGCCTAGATCATCTTCGCTCGGCACCTCGCGGAATCGGCGATCACATCGTCATCCCTTGCGTGTTGATCGCACGGCGGGTGCGGGCTGCGCCATCATCGCCGGGAGATGCTGGACACAACCCAGAGCGACACCGCCGCTCCTCCCGAGGATCGTCGGGGTTGTCTCTTCGCGCTTTCCCAGCCACCGCTGATGATCTTCCTTGCGGTGATCGGCTGTTTGCTGCTCATGGCATCGCTGCACGATCTGCTGCTGCTCTGAGCCGTATGCGGAGCCCCTGGCGCCACCCGCCGAGGGCTCCGACAGCCCACCGCGTGAGCGACGAAGGCGGGCCGCATGTCTGGTCACGGACGGTGAGTGTCTGCACACGTCCGCTCCTCAGTGCCTCCCGCCTCGGGACTTCCCTCAGCCCTGCGCCGTCGCCGCGCCCGTCCGCACCCGCGTTCCCGCGAGGGCCTCGCTCAGCCGGCCGCCTCCTTGCGGCGTGCCCGGTAGGCGGCCACGTGGAGGCGGTTGCCGCAGGTACGGCTGTCGCAGTAGCGCCGTGAGCGGTTGCGGGAGAGGTCCACGAAGGCGCGCCGGCAGTCGGGCGCCTCGCAGCGGCGCAGCCGCTCCTGCTCCCCGGCCACCACGAAGAACGCCAGCGCCATCCCGCAGTCCGCGGCGATGTGGTCGGCCAGGGAGGCACCGGGGGCGAAGTAGTGCACATGCCAGTCGTAGCCGTCGTGGTCGGTCAGCCGGGGCGTGGTGCCCGCCGCCGCGACCAGTTCGTTGATGAGGCCCGCCGCGACTCGGGCGTCCGTCGCGGCGAAGACCGCGGCGAACCGTCCGCGGATCTTGCGCACGGCCGACAGGTCGAACTCCGACAGTACGCCGAGATCGCTCACCGCGTGTCTGCGCGCGAAGTCGTCGAGGGCGGCGACATCCGGGAGCCCGTCCGGCTCGTCGCCCTCCGGTGTGGTGTTCACGAGGTCCACCACGAGGTCGAGCGCGCACCGGGTGTCATGGGTGATCAGCACGTGTCGCTCCCTGGCCTGGGGTCGGGCGGACGCCCGCCGATGCTGGCCGAGCCTAGCGGCTTCCCGCCCCGAGAGAAGCACCGCAGGGTCGGCTTCGGGCCCGTCACGCAACGGGGCGGGAGCGTGACTCTCCGTAGAAGGCCAGCGCGCCGCCTCCGCGAGGGCTCGCGGTGACGGCGCCCGGGTGTGCCGTATGCGGTTGTCCTGACCCGAGCCGTCTCCCCGAGTGGACGGCGCCGGGTGGCGTGGCTGTGTTGCGCTAGCTCTCGGCCAGGATGTGGGAGAGCTCCGTGTCGAGATCGAAATGGCGATGCTCCGTGCCGGGCGGCACGGCCGCATCGGTCCGCTTCAGGAACGACTCCAGTGCCCGCGCCGGGGCCTCGAGCAGAGCCTCGCCCTCCGGAGAGCTCAGGGCGATGCAGACGACGCCCTGACCGTGGCTGCGGGACGGCCAGACGCGGACGTCGCCGGTCCCTGTGGGCCGGTGCAGGCCCTCCGCAAGGAGGTCGCGGGCGAACACCCACTCGACGGTCTCCTCGGCTCCGGTGTGGAAGGTGGCGTGCACGGCGTAGGGATCGGCCGTGTCATACCGCAGTCCCGCGGGTACAGGCAGTGAGGACTCGCTCGACACAACGAGGCGCAGGTGCAGCTCGCAGCTGACCGTGGTGTTCATAAGCGCCAGGGCCTTTCGCTCAGTGTGCGCTCGGGGATTCGCACGTCGGCGAAATCGACATGCCACCTACGGTGCCGTTGTAAACCCCTCTGAGTGTTTTGCCTGTCTTTACGTAGCTCATCCGGCCGAGACATCCTTCGTGCGATGCGGCCATTCCGGTGACTGGTTTCTCTCGGGTAGGTTTGGCTGTATGAATACGCGGAGTGACGAGCGGGGTGAGTCCGCCGTGGCCGCCGAGGGGCCGAAGACCGAGCGGGCGCTCGGTTCCAGGGCGCCGGAATTCATCAAGGCCCGCCGTGCGCTGCACCTCAGCTGGCAGGTGGGCGTTTTCGTGATCGGCCTCGCGGTGGTCGCGGGCGGCGTGATCCTGCTTCCGCTGCCGGGCCCGGGGTGGCTGGTCATCTTCGCAGGCATGGCGATCTGGGCGACCGAGTTCGTCTGGGCCCAGCTGGTGCTGCGCTGGACGAAACGGAAGGTCACGGAGGCGACGCACCGTGCGCTCGACCCCAGGGTGCGGCGCCGCAACCTCCTGCTGACGACCGCCGGCGTGGCGATCGTGGCCGCGCTGGTCGGCGTGTACGTCTGGAAGTTCGGCCTCGTGACGCCCTGGAACATCAGGGAGGAGTGATCGGCCCGTGGTCGGAGGCATCCGCTGACATGCGGTAATGTTCTTCCTGCGCCCGGGCGATTAGCTCAGCGGGAGAGCGCTTCGTTCACACCGAAGAGGTCACTGGTTCGATCCCAGTATCGCCCACAAGATCAAGGGCGGCGCTGTTCAGCAGATGAGCGGCGCCGCCCTTGGCGTATGCCCGTGTGCGGGCCCTGTGCTGAGCAGCGCCTCCTCGCACCCGTCCCCGGTGTGCCGCCGCACCGGCGGAGCCCGACGTCCGGCATGCCGCCGAACCGGCCGAGTCCGGCATGCGGCTCCAGGCCGCCACGCGGGCCGAATCCGGTATCCGGCTCTCGACCGCCGCACCGGCCGACCTCGGCAGTGCCGCCCCTCGCGACCTGGGCGCTTCTCGTTCCCGGTCCGAACTCGCCCCCCTCCGGTGGCCGTTACCGCCCAGTCGCACTCTCACCAATTCCTGTCCGAATCATTGACGAGGCCGGAGGGCCTCCGTACCTTGTGCCAGCAAGCGCTTACTTGAAACGATTCACGAGCGGCGGCGTTGCTGCGGGGAGGGGTCTGACTGTGGGTACCGGGAATGTTGAAAGGCGCACGATCCTGAAGGCGGCGGGAGTCTCGATGGCCACCCTGGGGCTGGCCGCGACGACAGGCTGCGGGGGTGACGGCGGCACCTCCGCGGATGGGACCGTGACGATCCGTTACTCGTGGTGGGGTGCCGACGAACGGGCGAAGAAGATCAACGAAACCATCAAACTCTTCGAGAAGAAGTATCCGAAGATCAAGGTCAAAACAGACTTCCAGGACTACCAGTCTTTCTGGGAGAAGTTCCAGACGCAGGCGTCCGGCGGAAATCCCCCGGACGTATTCCAGAACGCCGTCACATTCCTTCGGAAGTACGACAAGCGAGGCGTCCTCCTCGACCTCAAGTCACAGATCGACGCGGGCAATATCAGCCTGAGCAACTTCCGCGCCGGTGTCACGAAGGTCGGCGAGGTCGACGGCAAGCAGCTCGGCATTCCCGTCGGCTCCAACACCATGGCGCTCGTCATCGACAAGAAGGTCTTCCAGAAGGCCGGCGTGGAGCCGACGACGGGCTGGACCTGGGACGAGTACTTCAAGGCCCTCAAGACCATCCACGACAAGACCAAGGTCCCCGGGGACACGGGCTACTTCAGCATCATGTACCTGTACGACCTTTACCTCCGGCAGAACGGCAAGGCCTTCTACACCAGGGACGGACTCGGTTTCGACAAGGCCGACCTGACGGGGTGGTGGCAGGACGGCTACAACCGCGTGAAGGCCGGGATCGTCACCGACCCGAAGACAGTCGCCCAGGACCGGCCCAAGTCCTCGCTCTCGGCCGGGCACGGGGCGTCCGAATTCACCTGGGACAACTTCACGGTCCGTTACACCGCCGAGGGGAACAGCACCTACGGTCTCGCGCCGATCCCGACCATGGACGGCAAGCACACCGGCCAGTACCTCGCCTCGCTGATGCTGAGCGCCTCCGCGCGCACCTCACACCCGAAGGAAGTCGCCCAGTTCATCAACTTCATGGTCCACGACCCCGAGGTCGGCAAGATCATGGGCTACGACCGCGGCATCCTCGCCGGCACCGAACAGTACGAGGCCTTCAAGCCGACCGACGAGGTCAACAAGGAGATCGCGCAGTACGAGGACGACACCGCCAAGGCCGGTGTCCTCGGCACGATCACCCCGCACCCCTCCGGCGCCGACACCATCGAGGCCGCCTTCCTGCGCATCGGTGGCGACCTGGGCCTCGGCAAGGTCAAGGTCGCCGACGCGGTGAAGCAGTTCTTCGACGAGTCGCAGGCCGCGTTCCAGGCCTGACCGGAACTGATGGGAACCCCCGTGACGCTCGTCAAGGACTCGCCTCTCGACACCCGGAAGACCCCTTCCGCCGCTCCCGCCGCCCACAAGCGGCGGGGCCGCCGGGAGAACCTCGCCGGCTACCTCTTCATGTCCCCGTGGATCGCCGGCTTCGTGCTCCTGACCGCGGGACCCATGGTCGCCTCGCTGTACTTCGCGTTCACCGACTACAACCTCTTCAACACGCCGAAGTGGGTCGGCCTCGACAACTTCACCAGGATGTTCGACGACCCCCGGTGGCAGAAGTCGGTGGAGGTGACGGCGAAGTACGTCGTCATCGGCACGCCGCTGAAGCTGCTGCTCGCCCTCGGTGTCGCTCTGCTGCTCGCGCAGAGCCGCCGCGGACAGGCGTTCTACCGGGCCGCGTTCTACGCCCCCTCGCTCATCGGCGCCAGCGTCTCGGTCGCCTTCGTCTGGCGGTCGATCTTCTCCGACGACGCCATCGTGGACCGCACGATGTCCGTCTTCGGCATCCACGTGGGCGGCTGGGTCGGCAACCCCGACTGGATCCTGTACTGCCTGGTGGCGCTCACCGTCTGGCAGTTCGGCGCGCCCATGGTCATCTTCCTGGCCGGGCTCAAACAGGTGCCGAAGGAGCTCCACGAGGCGGCGGCGATGGACGGCGCCGGAGCCTTCCGCAGGTTCTGGAACATCACGCTGCCGATGATCTCCCCGGTGCTCTTCTTCAACGTGCTGCTGGAGACGATCCACTCGTTCCAGATCTTCGCCTCGGCCTACGTCGTCTCCAACACCTACTGCGGCCCGGCCGACGCCACGCTCGTCTACACCTGCTACCTGTACCAGCAGGGCTTCAAGAACGCCCAGATGGGCTACGCCTCCGCGATGGCCTGGATGCTGCTGCTCGCCGTGGCCCTCGTGACGGCAGTCCTCTTCTGGTCCCAGAAGAAGTGGGTGCACTACGAGGAGGACGCCCGATGAGCACCACCACGACCACCGTCCGCACGACGCTCGGCAGCCCCGGGCGCAAGCGCGCCGGTTCGCTCGCCTGGCACATCGGCGCCCTGCTGGTCCTCGCGGTCGTCCTCTATCCCGTTCTGTGGGTGATCGGGGCGTCGTTCAAGCCCAGCAAGGACATCATCAACAGCCTGCAGCTGTTCCCCGTCCACCCCATCCTCGCCAACTTCAAGGGCCTGGCCAAAGGCATCGCCGACATCTCCATCTGGACGTTCTTCCAGAACTCCCTCCTGTACGCCGTCGGCGCCGTCGTCGGCATCCTGATCTCCTGCTCGCTGACCGCCTACGCGTTCGCACGGATCAGGTTCGCGGGCCGCAGCCTGCTGTTCTCGCTCATGATCGGCACGCTTCTGCTGCCCTACCACGTGCTGCTCATCCCGCAGTACGTGATGTTCCAGAAGATGCAGATGATCAACACCTATGTGCCGCTGCTGCTCGGCAAGTACCTGGCCACGGAGGCGTTCTTCGTCTTCCTCATGGTGCAGTTCATGCGGAGCCTGCCGAAGGAACTCGACGAGGCCGCCAGGATCGACGGCTGCGGGCACCTGAGGATCTACTGGTCGATCGTGCTGCCGCTGTGCCGTCCGGCCCTCATCACGAGCGCGATCTTCACGTTCATCAACGCGTGGAACGACTTCATGGGCCCGCTGATCTACCTCAACGACCCCGGCAAGTACACCGTCTCCCTCGGCATGATGATGTTCCGTGACTCCGACGGCGTGGCCGCCAACTACGGCGGCATGATCGCGATGTCCCTGGTCGCGCTGCTGCCCGTGCTGCTCTTCTTCCTCGCCTTCCAGCGCTACCTCATCGACGGCATGGCGACCTCCGGACTGAAGGGCTGACATGGCCACCGACCACGCCCGTCCGAAGGCCCGCCGCGGGTCGCTGCTCGCCGAGAGGTTCGCCCTGTTCGCCGAGTGTCTGCTCACCGGTGTCTGGATCGCCGTGGCCTCGCTGCCGCTCGTCACCTACCCCGCGGCCTTCGCCGCGGGCGCCCGCCATCTGCGCCGGCGTGCGGCCCACGAGGGTGGCGGCTGGCGGGAGTTCGCCGGGGACTTCGGCGCGGCCGCGCGCCGGGGCTGGATCGTCGGGCTCGCCGGCTGGGCGGCGGCGGCCGCGGTCCGGGTCGACGTCCAGGCCGTGCGCGCCGGACTGCCCGGCGGGCCGATCGTCGGCGCGGTCGGCGTCCTCACCCTGATCGGCGCGGCCGTCGCCGGGCTGCGGGCGGCGGCGGCCTGGGCGCCGGGCGTCTCCTGGCGGGCCCTGCTCGCGGTGGCCGGACGCCGCACCGTCCTCGACCCGGCCGGGTCCTTCCTCCTCGTCTGCGGAGCCGCCCTGGTGCTCTGCTCCGCCTGGTTCGTCGCGCCGCTCGCGGTCCCCGTCCTCGGGGCCGTGACGGCGGCCGCCGTCGCCGTCGAGGAGCGCCACCGGCGCCGCTGACGCCGGTCGGCACCCTCTCCGGTCGGCGCCCCGGCGTCGCACCTCCCTCTGTCATGCCCCTGACCTCTCTGCATCACCGCCAGGAAAGGAAGGCTGCATCTCTCATGTCTCCCATCCCCCGCAGGTCCCTCCTCAAGGCCGCCGCCGTCGCCGGAGCCGCCGCTCAGTTCAGCTGGACGCTAGGGGCCAGGGACGCGCAGGCGGCGCCCAGAGCCGAGGCTGCCGACGCCGATCCGGTGACACTCGACTGGCTCGAGGACGGCGGTCTCGGCGCCGCGCCCGGCTCCACCGTCGGCGTGCCCTGGCCGAAGGGTGCCTACCAGGACGACCAGACGTTCGCTCTGACGGACGAGAACGGCAAGGCCGTACCCGTCCAGTCCTGGCCGCTCGCGTACTGGCCGGACGGCTCCCTCAAGTGGACGGCGCACGCCCTCAGTTCCGGCTCCGGCAAGCTGACGCTCACCGCCGGCATCCCCGCGACGCCCGACAAGAAGGTCACCGTCGACAAGAGCGGCGGCACCATCGACATATCGACCGGCGTCATCACCGCGAAGATCGGCAAGTCGGGCTCCACGCTGATCAAGTCGGTCACCCGCGGCTCCACCGAGATCGCGAAGAACGGCCGTCTCGTCCTCATCCGCCAGCCGGAGATCGAGGACGAGGACCAGGGCACGGTGAAGACCGAGCGCTTCGACGGCGCCATCTCCGAGGTCGCCGTCGAACAGGAGGGCCCCGTCCGGGCCGTCGTCCGCATCGACGGCAAGCACCGCAAGGGCGAGCGCAGTTGGCTGCCGTTCTCGATCCGGCTCTACTTCTACGCGGGCGCCGACTCCTTCCGCATGGTGCACACCATCACCTACGACGGAACCCAGGAACCCGGCAAGACCGGCGGCGACTTCGTCCGCGGGCTCGGCGTGCGCTTCACCGTGCCGATGCGCGACGCCGCCTACGACCGGCACATCCGGATCGGCGGCGAGGGCACCGGTCTGCTGCGCGAGGCCGTGCAGGGCATCACCGGGCTGCGCCGCGACCCGGGGGCGGCCGTGCAGGCGGCGCAGTACGCCGGACAGAAACTGCCCGACCCCTCGACGTGGGACCAACGGGTGACGACCCGTCTCCAGTACATCCCGCACTGGGGCGACTACACCCTCTCGCAGCTCTCCGCCGATGGCTTCACCCTGCGCAAGCGCACCAAGAAGGGCTACGGGTGGATCGGTGCCGGCGGTGGCAAGCGCGCTTCCGGCTTCGGCTACGTCGGCGGACCGAGCGGCGGACTCTCCTTCGGCCTGAGGGACTTCTGGGAGAAGTTCCCCGCCCAGCTCGACATCCGCGCGGCCCACACCGACGAGGCCGAGGTCACCCTCTGGCTCTGGTCGCCCGAGGCGCAGCCCATGGACCTGCGCTTCTACCACGACGGCATGGGCCAGGACACCTACGCCAAGCAGCTCGAAGGCCTCAACATCACCTACGAGGACTACGAACCGGAGTTCGGCACCCCGTACGGCATCGCCCG
Organism: Streptomyces sp. NPDC107546; assembly: GCF_055639175.1. NCBI lineage: Bacteria > Bacillati > Actinomycetota > Actinomycetes > Kitasatosporales > Streptomycetaceae > Streptomyces > Streptomyces sp. NPDC107546. Next base: position 15,106 of record NZ_JBVKBA010000016.1, read on the forward strand.
AACCTCCGAACTCCTCTTCTGGGCCAACGCCGCCACCCCGACCCCCGACCAGCTAGCCGACCAGGTCAAGGCCGTCCGGACGCTGCCGCAGCTCGCCGCCCCGCCCGGACAGCTCATCAAGGCCAGGGTCTTCGGCCCGGGCCTGTACTCCGAGCCCGACCGCTCCACACCGGCCAAGGCGAAGATCGAGGACCACCTCGACTTCCTCTTCACCTACTACAAGGACCAGGTGGAGCAGCGCCGCTGGTACGGCTTCTGGGACTACGGCGACATCATGCACACCTACGACACCGTCCGGCACGTGTGGCGGTACGACATCGGCGGCTACGCCTGGGACAATTCCGAGCTGTCGCCCGACCTGTGGCTCTGGTACGCATACCTGCGCAGCGGCCGCGCGGACATCTTCCGCTTCGCCGAGGCGATGACCCGGCACACCGGCGAGGTCGACGTCTACCACACCGGCAAGTGGGCCGGCCTCGGCACCCGGCACGGCGTGCAGCACTTCGCCGACAGCGCCAAACAGCAGCGCATCGCCAACACCACCTACCGGCGCTTCTACTACTTCCTCACCGCCGACGAGCGGGTCGGCGACCTCATGCGGGCCAACGTCGACTCCGACGAGACGTTCCTCGTCCTCGACCCGCAGCGCAAGGTACGCACCGACCCCTACACCCCCGACAGGCACGCCCTGTCGATCGGCTTCGGCACGGACTGGAGCGGCCTGGTGTCGGCGTGGCTCACCGAGTGGGAGCGCAAGGGCCCCAAGTGGGAGAAGGCCAAGGCACGCGTCCTCTCCACGATGGAGGGCATCGCCGCCCAGCCCAACGGCTTCGTCCAGGGCAGCGGGCTGTACGACCTCGACACCGGCAAGTTCGCCGTCGCCGACAAGCCGGTGGTGTCCGTCTCCCACCTCTCGGCCGTCTTCGGCCTCAACGAGCTGTGCGCCGAGCTCGACTACCTGGTCGACATGCCCAAGTTCAAGGAGGCGTACCTGGACTACTGCCGCTATTTCAACGCCACCAAAGCCGAGCAGAAGGCCCGCTACGGCTCCGACTTCGGCAGCCTGCTGCTCTTCCAGGGCCACTCGCGTCTCGACGCGTACGCCGCCGTCCAGACCGGCGACGCGACGCTCGCCAAGCGGGCGTGGAGCAAGTTCTACAACTCCGACGGCTACACCGAGTCCTCGCCGTGGAAGACGGAACCGCTGAGCGGCCCGGCCACGCTCGTCGCGGGCAGCGAGGCGGCCTGGGTGTCCACCAACGACACCGCGCTCTACGGCCTCGCCGCCATCGAGAACCTGGCGCTGCTCGGGGACAAGATGCCGTCCTGACCGGCCCGTGGGAGCGCCGCCGCACGGGCGGCGGCGCTCGCATCCGTCAGTGTGGCGCTCGTCACCTCCTACCGCATGAGTACACGTACTCAGATACCGGGGGGCGGACCCGGGAAGACTGTGCCCATGGACCGGAGCCATTACCGCTTCCGCAGCATGTGGGCCCTGCCCGCGCCGCCCGCCGCCGTGTACGCGGCGCTGGAGCGGCCCGAGGAGTACCCGCGGTGGTGGCGCCAGGTGCGGGAGGTGACCCGGCTCGACGACACGAGCGGCGTCGTCCGGGTCCGCTCCCTGCTGCCGTACGACCTGACCTTCACCGTGCGTGAGGTGCGACGCGACCCGGCGGCCGGGATTCTGGAGGTCGCGCTGTCCGGTGACGTCGACGGCTGGGCACGCTGGACGGTCACCGCCACCGGTCCCGGCACCGTCGCCCGCTACGACCAGGCGGTCGACGTGAACAAATGGCTGCTCAGGAGGTTCGCCGTGCCGGGGCGGCCGATCTTCCGGGCGAACCATCGGCTGATGATGCGCTCCGGACGACGGGGACTGGTCGCACACCTCGAAGCGGTTTGAAGGAACCACACCGGGGCCTGTATTGTTCACTGCGTTCCCGGGCGATTAGCTCAGTGGGAGAGCGCTTCGTTCACACCGAAGAGGTCACTGGTTCGAACCCAGTATCGCCCACCCGGAGAAGGCCGGTCCGTCCACGACGGACCGGTTTTTCGTGTGCTCAGGCGGCTGCCGGCAGCTCCGGGCGCAGGGGCCAGGCCGTGTCCACCGGCTCCTCCGTGCCGTTGCGGGCGAACCACGCCTGCAGCCCGCGTGCCTGTGCCGCGTGCCAGGTCGCCTGCAGCGTGTGCAGCTCGGCGGGGGAGAGGCGCTCCAGTCGGGTCGCGAAGCGACGCCCCAGTGCCCGTACGACCTCCATCGCGGCCAGCGCGTCCGCCGCCGCGTCGTGCGCCCCCTCCAGCGGCACCCCGTAGTGCGCGCACAGGTCGGTGAGGGTGCGGCGGCCCTTGCGGTAGCGGTCCAGGTGCTTGTCGAGCACCCTCGGGTCGAGCACGCGCAGCGGCGCCGACGCGAACCAGCGCTCCAACGAGGACGCCCGATGGCGACGCAACTCCCGGTCCAGCAGCGTCAGATCGAAGGGCGCGTTCATCACCACCAGCGGCCGGCCCCGCATCGACTGCTCGCCCAGGTCCCGGGCTATCTCCTCCATCACCGGCGACGGCCAGCGGCCGTTGCGCTGCAGGTGCTCCTCCGTCAGCCCGTGCACGGCCGTCGCCTCCGCGGGCACCGGCACCCCCGGGTTCACCAGCCAGCGGCTCACCCGCGGCCGGGTCCCCGGAGCGTCCTGGACGACGACGGCGGCCGACACGATCCGGTCGGTCTCGACGTCCACGCCGGTGGTCTCCGTGTCGAACGCGGCGAGCGGGCCCTCGTACCAGAACGTCATGCCTACTCAACTCCTCGTTCACGCGTGGCAGCTGACGTACCGTCTTCTGCCTGTTTGGTGATACCCGGGCTGTTTGCGCCGTACGCCGGAAGGAGACAACAGGAGTACGGGTCTTTGCAGTTCAGCTGGGCTCGACGGGGATTCACCGCGCAGGGAAGGCTGTTGGTCATGGCGATAGCGCAGCCCGAGCGGGGCGGGCTGCTGCCCGAGCGGACGGCACCCCATCGCGGCACACTCGCCACCACCGCCTGCATGGAGACACTGCAGGTGGGCTATCTGCACGCGGTCGCCGCGGCGGCCGGCTGCTCGCTGTCCCAGCCCTTCCCGGACAACGGCATCGACTGGCACGTCAGCCACAGCGCGCCCGGCCACACGGTCGACGACGAGGTCACCATCAAAGTGCAGCTGAAGTGCACGTACCAGATACCGCCGAACCCCCCGGGCCGTTTCTTCTCCTTCACGCTCGACAACGAGCACCTGCGGAAGCTCGCCCGCACCCCCGTCTCCGTGCACAAGATCCTCGTCGTGATGATCGTCCCCCGGACCCAGGACCAGTGGCTGCGGGCCGGTCACGACCGAATGGACCTGCGGCACTGCTGCTACTGGACCAACCTCGCCGGACACCCGATCACGGGCCGGCACCGCACCACCGTGCGCGTCCCGACCTCGCGCATCTTCGACGACCGCGCCCTGTGCGAGATCATGACCCGGGTCGGAACGGGAGGCAGACCGTGACACACCGTCCCCTCGACGAGCAGTCCCGCACCGTCCGGCCGCACCCGGCCGAGCCACTGTGGAACCGGCCGCCCGCCCCCGACCAGGTCGACCCCGCCGTGCTCGGCGCCCTACTGCGCCGCCACGGCTGGCAGCGCCGCGGCGGGGCCCCCGGGCGCTACGGCCGCTGGACCCCGCCCGGCCCCGGCGGCAGTGGTACGAGTCTGCTGCTGCCGGAGAGCCGCGCCTTCCCCGACTGCGACGACCTGATCGGCGAGGCCCTCCTCGCCCTGACCCGCAGCGGCTCGCCCTCCGCCCGCGACGTGCTGGTCGGCCTGACCGTGCCCAGTGACGAGATCCACTGGTGGCGTGACGTGCCGACGGGACCGGTGGGTACCGCTCCCTGGGACGTCGAGGACCAGCTGCGCAGCGCCGCCCGCCGGATGCTGCTGGCGGGCGCCCTCGCCACCCGCGCCCGGGCCGGCTACTACGGCGCCCGGCACCGCAGGCCCGCCGCCGCGTCGCTCGAGCACGTCCTGATCGGCGCGGCCACCGGCGGCCGGGAGCTCACCGCCTTCGTGCCCGTCGCCACCGGCCGGCCGCTCGCCGTGCGCCTGCACCAGGCGCTGCACGCCGCCCGCGAGGCCATCGACTACCAGCGGGCCACCGGCGGCATGGACGCCTTCGACGCCGCCGTCGAGGCCGGCGTGAGCCACGAGCTGACCGAGGCGCTCGTCGCCCTCGTCCGCGGGTCCGAAGGTGCCCGGATCGCCGTCGAGTGGGCGCCCGCCGCCGGTGTCCCCGAGGGTGGTGCGGCGCCCGCCGAGCCGGTCGAGTTCTCCCCCGGGGACCTGCCCGCCCTGCGCGAGGCCGGAGCCCGCTATCTGCGCGAGGAGCCGTCGGTACCGGTGCGGATCACCGGCGCCGTCGTCCGCCTGCGCCGTTCGGGACCGCGCGGCGAGGGCACCGTACGGCTGCGCGTCCTCGCCGGGGCGGAGGTGCCGCACGTACGGATGACCCTGGACGAGGAGTCGTACCGCATCGCGGGCCACGCCCACCTCCTCGGACTGCCGATCAGAGTGCACGGACGGCTGGAGAGCCGCGGCGGCTTCCGGCGCCTCGCGGCCGCGTCCGGGGTGGCGCCGGTGCAGGTCGACGAGGCCGAGCGGGATCGGCTGATGAAGTCGCTCCAGGAGACCGCGGAGATCACGACCTTCTTCGAGGAGGCGTGCGGCGGGGACTGAAGCCCCGGGGCACCGTAACCGTTTCGCGGTGGGCGGCCGTGGGTCGGTACGATCCCACTCATGCGCGCGCTCCAGGTATGGCGCCGCATCCACCAGCAGTCAGGAGAGTCCGGTGTCAGACGTCCGTGTGATCATCCAACGCGATTCCGAGCGGGAAGAGCGCGTGGTGACGACGGGCACTACGGCCGCCGACCTCTTCGCCGGCGAGCGCTCGATCATCGCCGCGCGCGTGGGCGGTGAGCTGAAGGATCTCGCCCACGAGGTGAAGGACGGCGAGACCGTCGAGGGCGTCGAGATCTCCTCCGACGACGGCCTGAACATCCTGCGCCACTCCACCGCGCACGTGATGGCCCAGGCCGTGCAGGAGATCTTCCCCGAGGCGAAGCTGGGCATCGGCCCGCCCATCCGGGACGGCTTCTACTACGACTTCGACGTGGCCGAGCCGTTCACTCCGGACGATCTCAAGCGCATCGAGAAGAAGATGCAGGAGATCATCAAGCGGGGCCAGCGCTTCTCGCGCCGGGTGACCACGGACGAGGACGCCCGCGAGGAACTGGCGAACGAGCCGTACAAGCTCGAGCTCATCGGCCTCAAGGGCAACGCCGCGCAGGCCGCCGAGGGCGCCGACGCCGAGGTCGGCGGCGGCGAGCTGACGATCTACGACAACCTGGACGCCAAGACCGGCGAGCTGTGCTGGAAGGACCTCTGCCGTGGTCCGCACCTGCCCACCACCCGGATCATCCCGGCGTTCAAGCTGATGCGCTCGGCCGCCGCCTACTGGCGCGGCAGCGAGAAGAACCCGCAGCTGCAGCGCATCTACGGCACCGCCTGGCCGTCCAAGGACGAGCTCAAGGCGTACCTGGACTTCCTCGCCGAGGCCGAGAAGCGCGACCACCGCAAGCTCGGCGCCGAGCTGGACCTGTTCTCCTTCCCCGAGGAGCTGGGCCCCGGCCTGGCGGTGTTCCACCCCAAGGGCGGGGTCATCCGCAAGGAGATGGAGACCTACTCGCGGCGGCGCCACGAGGTCTCCGGCTACGAGTTCGTCAACACGCCGCACATCTCGAAGGAGAAGCTCTTCGAGATCTCCGGGCACCTGCCGCACTACTCGGACGGCATGTTCCCGGCCATCGAGTTCGACGAGCAGAACTACCGCCTCAAGGCGATGAACTGCCCGATGCACAACCTGATCTTCAAGTCGCGCGGCCGTTCCTACCGCGAACTGCCCCTGCGCCTCTTCGAGTTCGGGACCGTGTACCGGTACGAGAAGTCGGGCGTCGTGCACGGCCTGACCCGCTCGCGCGGCTTCACCCAGGACGACTCGCACATCTACTGCACCAAGGAGCAGATGCCGCAGGAGCTCGACACGCTCCTGACCTTCGTCCTCGACCTGCTGCGCGACTACGGCCTCACCGAGTTCGAGCTGGAGCTGTCCACCCGTGACGACTCCGACAAGTTCATCGGCTCGGACGAGGACTGGGAGGAGGCCACCGAGGCGCTCCGCCAGGCCGCCGAGAAGCAGGGCCTGCCCCTGGTCCCCGACCCGGGCGGCGCGGCCTACTACGGCCCGAAGATCTCGGTACAGGCCCGGGACGCCATCGGCCGGTCCTGGCAGATGTCGACGATCCAGGTCGACTTCAACCAGCCGAAGCGGTTCGGCTTGGAGTACACGGCGGCGGACGGCTCGCGCCAACAGCCCGTCATGATCCACCGGGCCCTCTTCGGGTCGATCGAGCGGTTCTTCGGCGTGCTCCTGGAGCACTATGCGGGCGCCTTCCCGGCCTGGCTCGCCCCGGTTCAGGCGGTCGGCATCCCGATCGGCGACGCGCACGTGCCCTACCTGGAGAAGTTCGCCGAGCGGGCGCGGGAGCGCGGCCTGCGCGTCGAGGTCGACTCCTCGTCCGACCGTATGCAGAAGAAGATCCGCAACGCCCAGAAGCAGAAGGTGCCCTTCATGGTCATCGCGGGCGACGAGGACATGTCCCACGGCTCGGTGTCGTTCCGCTTCCGGGACGGCTCCCAGGAGAACGGCATCCCGTTCGACGAGGCCATCGCCAAGATCGTGAAGGTCGTCGAGGAGCGGGCGCAGGTCTGACGGCCGTCAGGGGCCCGACCTGACAGACAGGCCCAAAGGCCCCCCGGGCGATCCCGGGGGCCTTTGCCCTGCCCCGGCGAAGACGCCATATGCTGCACCTCATGACGAGTGAGCCGGAGCAGCAGATCGGAGTGGGGACGCAGGACGCGTTCCAGCGCCTGTGGACGCCCCACCGGATGGCCTACATCCAGGGCGAGAACAAGCCGACCGGTCCGGGAGCCGACGACGGCTGCCCGTTCTGCTCCATCCCGGCCAAGTCGGACGAGGACGGGCTGATCGTCAAGCGGGGCGGGCAGGTGTACGCGGTGCTGAACCTGTACCCGTACAACGGCGGCCATCTGATGGTCGTCCCCTACCGCCATGTCGCCGACTACACCGACCTCACGGAGTCGGAGACCGCGGAGCTCGCCGAGCTGACCAAGCAGGCGATGACCGCGCTGCGCACGGCCTCCGGGGCCCATGGGTTCAACATCGGCATGAACCAGGGCTCGGTCGCCGGTGCCGGCATCGCCGCCCACCTGCACCAGCACATCGTGCCCCGCTGGGGCGGCGACACGAACTTCATGCCGGTGGTCGGCCACACGAAGGTACTGCCGCAGCTGCTGGCGGACACGCGGAAGATGCTGGCGGAGGCTTGGCCTACGGGCTCTGCGTAGCCGGGGTGCCGTTCAGCCCGTCCGGGGGCACCCCCTGCTCGTAGGGCATGGGGGAGTTCGAGGACGAGGCCGTCCAGGTCGATAGCGGGGTCCGGGGGCGGCTGCCCCTGGAACGGCCACTGCACCGAGCGGCACCGGCCGAACCGCCGGAGGCCTACGCGTCGTAGACATCCGCCTTTTTCGGCGTAGGGTCCTGCACCAGCGTGCTGAGAAACGCCGACCGCGTCCCGAAGGCCTCCACGTCCACCCCGTGGTCCCTCAGGACCCGGATCGCCGCCGCGTGCACCACCCGCAGCACCGGCGTGGCCGCGCGCAGGGCGTCGTCGGCCATGAAACGGTGACGCCACGGCTGGTCCGCCCAGGCGTGGCGCAGACCGAACGGCTCCGGGAGGGTCAGCGAGCCGCCGAGCCAGTTCAGGAACGGCGGATACCAGGTGAGCGGGGCGCGCGCGGCGAGCCGCACCACCTCGTCGGCGTCGACCAGCGGCAGCCTCACCTTGTGGGTCTCCCAGAACTTGACGGTCTTCGCCACCTCCTTCTCCTTGGGCTCGGGCTTCGTGGTGAACAGGGAGTTGACGGGGCCCAGGGCGTGCCCGGTGACCTCGATGCGCAGGGTGTCGTGCAGCACCGTCACCGTGATGAGCATGGTGATGATCAACTGGCCGTCCCACAGCGTCCACTGGACGCCGAGGTAGTGCCGGTCGCCGCTGCCGAACTGCTGCTTGTTGCAGATGTCCTGTATCGCGTGCGTCTTGATCGTGTACGCGTCCACGTCGGTGCCGCTGGGCCGGGAGACCTCCTTCGCCTTCTCCCCGATCGGCGTGACGATCCAGTGCGTTATGGAGGGCTTCGGGAAGCCGCCGGTGTTGATGGAGGTCCGCTCCAGCATGGCCAGGTCGCCCTGGATCGCGGTGATCACGTCCCAGCTGCGGAAGGGGTGGAAGTCCTTCCCCGGCTCCGCGGAGACCAGGTCCTCGGCCAGCTGCCAGCTGCCCCAGCGTGTGCCCATGCCGAGGATGCCCTTGGGGCCGGCGTAGAAGACGGAGTTGGACCTCTGCTCGGCGCTCAGCCGGGTGAGCTCCTTGCGCAGCTGCTCGGCCGCGTCGCCGGGGTGCCCGGGCACCGCCTCGGGGATCTTGGCGCCCAGGCCGCCGCCCGCGAGCAGACTGTCCCAGCGCTCACGCAGGTCCTTCGCCGTACGCTCGCAGATCTGCTTGGCCCAGAACCAGCCGACGACCGGCATGACGACCGCCGCCCGCGCGTACCACGCCCAGAAGCCGGAGAACGGCATACGGATGAGGAAGATCACGGCGAGGGCGCCGACGGCGGCGAGAAGGGTCGTGGCGAGCGCACCGGCGCTCCTGTCCGTGCGCTTGCCGAGGGTGGTCCGGATCTGGAACACCAGCAGCCACACCAGGAATCCCGGCAGGAACAGCACCCCGCACAGGACCGTCACCGCCGTCAGCCAGTTGTCGCGTTCCCGGCGGATGCGGTGGGCCGCCAGACAGTGCTCCACGACGACCTGCGGCTCGGTGCCGAACGACTGGATGAGGGGCTTGCGCCCGGCGCCCAGCATGCGGTCGATCACCGCGCGGGAGTAGGCCTCACCGAGCTTGGGACGGAAGATCCGTGCCCACGGACGCGGGGCCTTGACGGTCGACTGATGCCACTCGTTGTCCGCCTCGAGGATCTTGGTGACCTCGTCGTCCTCCCGGTACGCCGCCGAGGCCAGGGCGTAGGTCGCCGCCGTCTGGCCCGCGGAGCCCGAAAGGGGCACCTGCGCCCCGGGGCTGAAATCGAATCCGTCCGTCACTGCCGCCCCCTCGCCGCCGAACCCGCTCCTGCGGCCTTTCCCGACTTCCTTGCTCCGCACACCTGTTGAACAGGTCGGTGTGCTGATCGTGCGTCGACTTGATCAGGACATCAGCGTATCCGCAGGCACTGACATGCGGGAGCGGACGACCGGAAGAGGTCCGCTCCCGCGGGGAGAGGGAAACAAGGGTTCAACTACTGCGACTTCTGGGCCTCTTGACGGATCTTTTCCCCGAGCTGTTGCGGCATCGGCTCGTGCCGCGCGTAGGAGCGGCTGAAGCGTGCGGTGCCGTGCGAGAGGGAGCGCAGGTCGATCGCGTACCGGCCGATCTCGATCTCCGGCACCTCGGCCCGTACCAGGGTCCGGCCGCCGCTGACCTGCTCGGTGCCCAGCAGCCGGCCGCGCCGCGCGGACAGGTCGCTCATCACGGCGCCCACGTACTCGTCGCCCACCAGCACCGACACCTCGGCGACCGGTTCCAGCAGGTGGATCGTGGCGTCGGCCGCCGCCTCGCGCAGGGCGAGCGCGCCCGCCGTCTGGAAGGCGGCGTCCGAGGAGTCCACGGAGTGCGCCTTGCCGTCGAGCAGCGTGACCCGGATGTCCACCAGCGGGTAGCCGGCGGCCACACCCTTGGCGGCCTGCGCGCGCACCCCCTTCTCGACGGAGGGGATGAACTGCCGGGGCACCGCTCCGCCGACCACCTTGTCCACGAACTCGATGCCGGAGCCGCCCGGCAGCGGTTCGACCTCGATCTCGCAGATCGCGTACTGGCCGTGCCCGCCGGACTGCTTCACATGACGGCCCCGGCCGGCGGACCTGCCCGCGAAGGTCTCCCGGAGGGACACCCTGTGCGGGACCACGTCGACCTGGACGCCGTACCGGCTGCGCAGCCGCTCCAGGACGACGTCCGCGTGCGCCTCGCCCAGGCACCACAGCACCACCTGGTGAGTGTCCTGGTTCTGCTCGAGGCGCATGGTCGGGTCCTCGGCGACCAGTCGGGCCAGGCCCTGGCTGAGCTTGTCCTCGTCCGCCTTGCTGTGCGCCTGGATGGCGAGCGGCAGCAGCGGGTCGGGCATCTGCCAGGGCTCCATCAGGAGCGGGTCGTCCTTGGCCGAGAGGGTGTCCCCGGTCTCGGCACGGCCGAGTTTGGCCACGCACACCAGATCGCCCGCGACGGCGTGCGTGACCGGGCGCTGCTGCTTGCCGAAGGGCGTGGACAGGGCGCCGATCTTCTCGTCGACGTCGTGGTCCTCGTGGCCGCGGTCGGCCAGGCCGTGTCCGGAGACGTGCACCGTCTGGTCGGGGCGCAGGGTGCCGGAGAAGACGCGGACCAGCGAGATGCGGCCGACGTAGGGGTCGGAGGAGGTCTTGACGACCTCGGCGACGAGCGGGCCCTCGGTGTCGCAGCCCTTCAGCTCGCGCGGCCTGCCGTCGATGGTGGTGACCCCCGGCATCGGGTGCTCGAACGGGGTCGGGAACCCGCCGGTGATCAGCTCCAGCAACTCGACCGTGCCGAGGCCCTGCTTGGCGCCCTCGGCGGCGGGTGCGGCGGCCAGGACGGGGAAGAAGCTGCCGCGCGCCACGGCCCGCTCCAGATCCTGGATCAGCGTCTTGATCTCCACCTGCTCGCCACCGAGGTAGCGGTCCATGAGGGTCTCGTCCTCGCTCTCGGAGATGATCCCCTCGATGAGCCGGTTGCGGGCCTCCCCGATCCCCGGCAGCTGGTCCTCGCCCGGCTCGGACTCCTTGCGCTCGCCGGTCGAGTAGTCGAACAGTTTCTGCGTGAGCAGCCCGATCAGACCGGTCACGGGCGCGTGCCCGTCGGGGCCCTGCGGGCCGTGCAGCGGCAGGTACAGCGGCAGGACGGCGTCGGGGTCGTCCCCGCCGAAGGCCTCCGCGCAACGGCGGGTCATCTCCTCGAAGTCCGCCCGGGCCGCCTCCAGGTGTGTGATCACGATGGCGCGTGGCATGCCGACGGCCGCGCACTCCTCCCACACCATCCGGGTGGAGCCGTCCACACCGTCCGAGGCCGAGACGACGAAAAGGGCCGCGTCCGCGGCCCGCAGACCGGCCCGGAGCTCCCCGACGAAGTCGGCGTATCCAGGAGTGTCCAGCAGGTTGATCTTGATCCCGTCCCATTCGACGGGAACCAGGGAGAGCTGCACCGAGCGCTGCTGCCGGTGCTCGATCTCGTCGTAGTCGGAGACGGTGCCGCCGTCCTCCACACGGCCCGCCCGGTTCAGCGCTCCCGCCGTCAGCGCGAGAGCCTCCACCAGAGTCGTCTTGCCCGATCCGCTGTGGCCGACCAGCACCACATTCCGTACGGACGCGGGCCGGTCGGCCGCCGTTGCCCTGCCGGCGGCTCCGGGGTGTACGTTCGCCTTGTCGCCCATGGCCTTGCCTCCCGTGCACGGTGAGGTCACTGTGGGCGCGGACATGCGGACCCGCGTGCGAGGCGGCTCCGGTGACGCCCGCGGTTCTTTCGAGCTTTGCACTCGCGTCACAATGCGTCCATACGAGGGACGTGATCCCGTTTGCGGGCCGTGCTGCGGTCAGGGCGCGATCGCGCCGTGACCCGGGCGCCATCAGGCCGTGACACAGGGCCTTGGGTGCCCGGCCGTCGCGCCCACGCGCGCGTGGCTACGATTGGGCGCGCCGGTGGCCAGCAGGGGCCGCGCGGCTCACCGACCGTCGGGAAGGCCATGCTGAACAAGTACGCGCGTGCTTTCTTCACGCGTGTTCTCACACCGTTCGCCGCGTTTCTGATCCGGCGGGGCGTCAGCCCCGACACGGTCACGCTGATCGGCACCGCCGGCGTGATCGCGGGCGCACTGGTCTTCTACCCCAGGGGCGAGTTCTTCTGGGGCACGGTCGTGATCACGCTGTTCGTCTTCTCGGACCTCGTCGACGGCAACATGGCCCGCCAGCTGGGCCGCACCAGCCGCTGGGGCGCCTTCCTGGACTCCACACTCGACCGGGTCGCCGACGGCGCGATCTTCGGCGGCTTCGCCCTGTGGTACGCGGGCAACGGCAACGACAACGTCCTGTGCGCGGTGTCGATCTTCTGTCTGGCCAGCGGCCAGGTGGTGTCGTACACCAAGGCCCGCGGCGAGTCGATCGGGCTGCCGGTGGCGGTCAACGGGCTCGTGGAGCGCGCCGAACGCCTGGTGATCTCCCTGGTCGCCGCCGGGCTCGCGGGCCTGCACAAGTTCGGTGTGCCCGGCATCCAGTACCTGCTGCCGATCGCGCTGTGGATCGTCGCCGTCGGCAGCCTGGTCACGCTGATCCAGCGGGTCGTCACCGTGCGCCGGGAGTCCGCCGAGGCGGACGCCGCCGCGGGCGCTGAGGACGACCAGAGCGCCTCGCACGGCAGTGAGGCGGCCAAGTGAGGGGCGGCAAGAGGAGCGGGGCGACGGCATGACCAGTCTCCAGGAACGGCTCACGGACGGGCTCTACGGCCTCGGCTGGAGCACCGTGAAGACGCTGCCCGAACCCGTCGCCACCCGGCTCGGCCGCACCATCGCCGACCTCGCCTGGAAACAGCGCGGCAAGGCCGTACGACGGCTCGAGAGCAACTACGCGCGCGTGGTGCCCGAGGCGACCCCGGAGCGGCTCGCCGAGCTGACGCGGGCGGGCATGCGGTCGTACCTGCGCTACTGGATGGAGTCCTTCCGGCTGCCCGTGTGGAGCCCGGAGCGGATAAGGCGCGGCTTCGACCCCAAGGACCTGCCCTTCCTCACCGACGGGCTCGCCGCCGGCAAGGGCGTCGTGCTCGCGCTGCCGCACCTGGCCAACTGGGACCTGGCGGGCGCCTGGGTCACCACCGAGCTGCGCATGCCGTTCACGACGGTGGCCGAGCGGCTCAAGCCGGAGACGCTCTACGACCGGTTCGTCGCCTACCGCGAGGGCCTCGGCATGGAGGTGCTGCCGCACAGCGGCGGCTCCGCGTTCGGCACCCTGGCCCGGCGGCTGCGCGACGGGGGACTGGTCTGTCTGGTCGCCGACCGGGACCTGTCCGCCTCCGGCGTCGAGGTCACCTTCTTCGGCGAGACGGCCCGGATGCCGGCGGGACCGGCGCTGCTCGCCCAGCAGACCGGCGCGCTGCTGTTGCCGGTGACGCTCTGGTACGACGACTCGCCCGTCATGCAGGGCCGCGTGCACCCCCCGATCGAGGTACCCCGGTCAGGCAGCCGGGCCGAGAAGACGTCTGTCATGACACAGGCGCTGGCCGACGCCTTCGCCACGGGGATCGCCGAGCATCCGGAGGACTGGCACATGCTGCAGCGGTTGTGGCTCGCCGACCTGGACCCGAGCAGGGGCCCCGGGAAGGGCACGCCGTGAGGATCGGCATCGTCTGCCCGTACTCCTGGGACGTGCCGGGCGGCGTCCAGTTCCACATCCGCGATCTGGCCGAGTACTTCATCCGCCTCGGGCACGAGGTGTCCGTCCTCGCCCCCGCGGACGACGACACCCCGCTGCCGCCGTACGTCGTCTCGGCCGGACGTGCCGTCCCGGTGCCGTACAACGGCTCGGTGGCGCGCCTGAACTTCGGCTTCCTGAGCGCCGCGCGGGTACGGCGCTGGCTGCACGACGGCGGGTTCGACGTGATCCACATCCACGAGCCCGCCTCGCCGTCCCTGGGCCTGCTGGCCTGCTGGGCGGCGCAGGGCCCGATCGTGGCGACCTTCCACACCTCGAACCCGCGCTCCCGGGCCATGATCGCCGCGTACGCGATCCTCCAGGCGGCCCTGGAGAAGATCAGCGCGCGGATCGCGGTGAGCGAGTACGCGAGGCGCACCCTCGTCGAACATCTGGGCGGCGACGCGGTGGTGATCCCCAACGGCGTGGACGTCGACTTCTTCGCGAAGGCCGAGCCCAGGTCCGAGTGGCAGGGGGACACGATCGGATTCATCGGGCGCATCGACGAACCGCGCAAGGGCCTGCCGGTCCTCATGAAGGCCCTGCCGGAGATCCTTGCCGCCCGCCCCCGGACACGGCTGCTGGTCGCGGGCCGGGGAGACGAGGAGGAGGCGGTCGAGACGCTCCCCGCCCAGCTGCGCTCGCGCGTGCAGTTCCTCGGCATGATCAGTGACGAGGACAAGGCGCGCCTGCTGCGCAGCGTCGACCTGTACGTGGCGCCCAACACCGGCGGCGAGAGCTTCGGCATCGTCCTCGTCGAGGCCATGTCGGCGGGGGCCCCGGTCCTCGCCTCCGACCTGGACGCCTTCGCGCAGGTCCTGGACCAGGGAGCGGCCGGCGAGCTGTTCGCCAACGAGGACGCCGGCGCCCTCGCCGACGCCGCGGTACGCCTGCTGGACGACGCGGACCGCCGAGCCGAACTGCGCGCCCGGGGCAGCGCCCACGTGCGGCGCTTCGACTGGTCGACGGTCGGCGCGGACATCCTGTCGGTCTACGAGACGGTGACGGCGGGCGCGGCGGCGGTGGCGGCGGACGAGCGCACGGGGCTGCGGGCGCGGTTGGGTCTGGCGCGGGACTGAGGTCCGGCCGCCGGGCCCGGCGTTCAGGTGGGCCTGAGGGAGCCGAGGGAGCGGTGAGCGGGGGCCGATAACCTTCGCCCGTGACCGCAACCCTCATCTGGATCCTTGTCGCCCTCGTCGCGATCGGCCTCTATCTGAGCTGGACCGCGGGGCGGCTCGACCGGCTGCACGCCCGGATCGACGCGGCGCGCGCCGCGCTCGACGCACAGCTGCTGCGGCGGGCCTCGGTCGCCCAGGAGCTGGCCACCTCCGGTGTGCTCGACCCGGCCGCGTCGATCGTCCTGTACGAGGCCGCACACGCGGCCCGGCAGGCCGAGGAGGAGCAGCGGGAGGTCGCCGAGAGCGAGCTGAGCCAGGCGCTGCGGGCCGTGTTCGCGGAGGCGCAGCAGGTCGAGGCGGTGCGCGAGGCGCCCGGCGGGGAGGCGGCCGCACGGGAGCTGACCGAGGCGGTGCGCCGGGTGCCGATGGCCCGCCGTTTCCACAACGACGCCGTACGCGCGGCGCGGGCCCTGCGCCGGCACCGCAAGGTGCGTTGGTTCCGCCTCGCCGGGCACGCCCCGTTCCCCATGGCGTTCGAAATGGACGACGAGCCCCCGGCGGCACTGACGGACCGCTCGGCGGCCTGACACCACGGGAGAGCGGCAAGGGACACGGGACCGCGGGGCACGGGCCCACGGGCCATGGGACACGGGCCACGGGGACGCGGGTGCCGGGAACAAGTGACACACAGGCCGCAGGCCACGGGTGTCGTTTCGCGCCACGGCGCAAAACGATCCACCGGCTCCCCATTGGCCCTTGCAGTGGCCTGCACCCGTCCCGTTTCCTCGGTCCAGCAGTAATCCCTCTTTTTCCGAGTGAGGTCGAAACCCGTGTCCAGCGAGCTCTCCATCCCCCAGACCCCCGAGACCGGCACCGCCCGCGTCAAGCGCGGCATGGCCGAGCAGCTCAAGGGCGGCGTGATCATGGACGTCGTCACGCCGGAGCAGGCGAAGATCGCCGAGGACGCGGGCGCCGTCGCCGTCATGGCTCTGGAGCGGGTCCCGGCCGACATCCGCAAGGACGGCGGTGTGGCCCGCATGTCCGACCCGGACATGATCGAGGGCATCATCGACGCCGTCTCCATTCCGGTCATGGCCAAGTCCCGCATCGGCCACTTCGTCGAGGCCCAGGTCCTGCAGTCCCTCGGCGTGGACTACATCGACGAGTCGGAGGTCCTCACCCCCGCCGACGAGGTCAACCACTCCGACAAGTGGGCCTTCACCACCCCCTTCGTCTGCGGCGCCACCAACCTCGGCGAGGCCCTGCGCCGCATCGCCGAGGGTGCCGCGATGATCCGCTCCAAGGGCGAGGCCGGCACCGGCAACGTCGTCGAGGCCGTCCGCCACCTGCGCCAGATCAAGAACGAGATCGCCCGCCTGCGCGGCTTCGACAACCATGAGCTGTACGCCGCCGCCAAGGAACTGCGCGCCCCGTACGAGCTGGTCAAGGAGGTCGCCGAGCTGGGCAAGCTCCCGGTCGTGCTGTTCTCCGCCGGTGGCGTCGCCACCCCGGCCGACGCCGCGCTGATGCGCCAGCTCGGCGCCGAGGGCGTCTTCGTCGGCTCCGGCATCTTCAAGTCCGGAGACCCGGCCAAGCGTGCCGCCGCCATCGTGAAGGCCACCACCTTCTACGACGACCCCAAGATCATCGCGGACGCGTCCCGCAACCTCGGCGAGGCCATGGTCGGCATCAACTGCGACACCCTCCCCGAGACCGAGCGCTACGCCAACCGCGGCTGGTAAGTCACCGCAGGAACAGCACGAGGACTGCACGAACACATGACTGACGCACCCGTCATAGGCGTCCTGGCCCTCCAGGGCGACGTACGGGAGCATCTCATCGCCCTGGCCGCGGCCGACGCCGTGGCCAGGCCGGTGCGGCGCCCCGAAGAGCTCGCCGAGGTCGACGGCCTCGTCCTCCCCGGCGGCGAGTCCACCACCATCTCCAAGCTGGCCATCCTCTTCGGAGTGATGGACCCCCTCCGCGCGCGTGTGCGCGACGGGATGCCCGTCTACGGCACCTGTGCGGGCATGATCATGCTCGCGGACAAGATCCTCGACCCGCGCTCCGGGCAGGAGACCGTCGGCGGCATCGACATGATCGTGCGCCGCAACGCCTTCGGACGGCAGAACGAGTCCTTCGAGGCGGCCGTCGACGTCCAGGGCATCGAGGGCGATCCTGTAGAGGGCGTCTTCATCCGCGCCCCCTGGGTCGAGTCCGTCGGGGCGGGAGTCGAGGTGCTCGCCGAGCACGGCGGCCACATCGTCGCCGTACGCCAGGGCAACGCACTCGCCACGTCGTTCCACCCGGAGCTGACCGGCGACCACCGGGTGCACGCCCTGTTCGTCGACATGGTGCGCGCCGATCGGGTACCGGAGTCCTAGTAGGATCTCTGGGCGTCCCCCCAGCCGTTAAGGTCTGGGGGAGTTCGTTGCAGAGATGGGTTACGCGAAGGAGACAGGCAGATGTCCGGCCACTCTAAATGGGCCACGACGAAGCACAAGAAGGCCGTGATCGACGCCAAGCGCGGCAAGCTCTTCGCGAAGCTGATCAAGAACATCGAGGTGGCGGCCCGGACGGGCGGCGCGGACCCCGACGGCAACCCGACTCTCTACGACGCCATCCAGAAGGCGAAGAAGTCGTCGGTCCCGAACAAGAACATCGACTCCGCCGTCAAGCGTGGCGCGGGGCTCGAGGCCGGCGGTGCCGACTACGAGACGATCATGTACGAGGGCTACGGTCCGAACGGTGTCGCGGTGCTCATCGAGTGCCTCACCGACAACCGCAACCGTGCCGCCTCCGACGTGCGCGTGGCCATGACCCGCAACGGCGGCTCCATGGCCGACCCGGGCTCGGTCTCGTACCTGTTCAACCGCAAGGGCGTCGTGATCGTCCCCAAGGGCGAGCTGACCGAGGACGACGTCCTGGGCGCCGTGCTCGACGCGGGCGCCGAGGAGGTCAACGACCTGGGTGAGTCCTTCGAGGTCATCAGCGAGGCGACCGATCTGGTCGCGGTCCGCAGGGCCCTGCAGGACGCCGGGATCGACTACGACTCCGCCGAGGCCAACTTCGTCCCGACCATGCAGGTCCAGCTGGACGAGGAGGGCGCCAAGAAGATCTTCAAGCTGATCGACGCGCTCGAGGACAGCGACGACGTCCAGAACGTCTTCGCGAACTTCGACGTCACCGACGAGATCATGGAGAAGGTCGGCGCGTAACGCTGCCGCTGGGTTCGACGGGCCGACGGGACACTCCCGTCGGCCCGTCGCTTTGCGGGTGGTTGTCGGTGGCACCCGATAGCCTGCACAAACAGGCGAATCGACGGGAGGGGACAGGCGTGCGCGTGCTGGGGGTGGACCCGGGGCTGACGCGGTGCGGTGTCGGGGTGGTCGAGGGCGTGCCCGGACGCACGCTCACCATGCTCGGCGTCGGCGTCGTCCGGACGCCCGTGGACGCCGACCTCGGCCACCGCCTCGTCGCCGTCGAGCAGGGCATCGAGCAGTGGCTGGACGAGCACCGGCCCGAGTTCGTCGCCGTCGAGCGTGTCTTCAGCCAGCACAACGTGCGGACGGTGATGGGCACCGCCCAGGCCAGCGCCGTCGCCATGCTGTGCGCCGCCCGCCGCGGCATCCCCGTCGCCCTGCACACCCCGAGCGAGGTCAAGGCGGCCGTCACCGGCAGCGGACGTGCCGACAAGGCGCAGGTCGGCGCGATGGTCACGCGACTGCTCCGGCTTCAGGCGCCACCCAAGCCCGCCGACGCCGCCGACGCCCTCGCCCTCGCCATCTGCCACATCTGGCGCGCCCCCGCGCAGAACCGGCTGCAGCAGGCTGTCGCCCTGCACGCATCGAAGCACGTCACGAAAGGCCGTACCGCATGATCGCCTTCGTCAGCGGCCCGGTCGCCGCCCTCGCCCCGGACTCCGCAGTGGTCGAGGTGGGCGGCATCGGCATCGCCGTCCAGTGCACGCCGAACACGCTCTCCGGGCTCCGGCTCGGCCGGCAGACGAAGCTCGCGACCTCCCTGGTCGTCCGGGAGGACTCGCTGACCTTGTACGGCTTCGCGGACGACGACGAGCGCCAGATCTTCGAGCTGCTGCAGACCGCGAGCGGTGTCGGCCCGCGCCTGGCGCAGTCCATGCTGGCCGTGCACTCCCCGGACGCGCTGCGCCGCGCCGTGGCGACCGGTGACGAGAAGGCGCTCACCGCCGTTCCCGGCATCGGCAAGAAGGGCGCCCAGAAGCTGCTCCTGGAGCTGAAGGACCGCCTGGGCGAGCCGGTCGGCGCCCCCACGGCCGCCGCACCCGCTGCCTCCGGCTGGCGCGACCAGCTGCACGCCGCCCTGGTCGGCCTCGGGTACGCGACCCGGGAGGCCGAGGAGGCCGTCGCCGCGGTCGCCCCGCAGGCCGAGGCCGCTGGGGGCACGCCCCAGGTGGGTGCCCTCCTCAAGGCGGCCCTGCAGACCCTGAACCGAGCCCGCTGAGCCAGGGAGTACGTGAGTGAACTGGGACGACACGACCGACACCCCCGCTCCCGAGCGGCTGGTGGGCTCTGTCGCCGACCGTGAGGACCAGGCCGTCGAAGCCGCCCTGCGCCCCAAGGATCTGGACGAGTTCATCGGCCAGGAAAAGGTCCGGGAGCAGCTCGACCTGGTGCTGCGCGCGGCCCGCGCGCGGGGTGCCACCGCCGACCACGTGCTCCTGTCCGGCGCCCCCGGACTCGGCAAGACGACCCTGTCGATGATCATCGCGGCCGAGATGGGCGCACCCATCCGCATCACCAGCGGCCCCGCCATCCAGCACGCCGGCGACCTGGCCGCGATCCTCTCCTCCCTGCAGGAGGGTGAGGTCCTCTTCCTCGACGAGATCCACCGCATGTCCAGGCCCGCGGAAGAGATGCTCTACATGGCGATGGAGGACTTCCGCGTCGACGTGATCGTCGGCAAGGGCCCCGGCGCCACCGCCATCCCGCTGGAACTGCCGCCGTTCACGCTGGTCGGCGCCACCACGCGCGCGGGCCTGCTGCCGCCCCCGCTGCGCGACCGCTTCGGCTTCACCGCGCACATGGAGTTCTACGAGCCCGCCGAGCTGGAGCGCGTCATCCACCGCTCGGCGGGCCTGCTCGACGTGGAGATCGACCCCCAGGGCGCCGCGGAGATCGCCGGACGCTCCCGTGGCACCCCCCGTATCGCCAACCGGCTGCTGCGCCGCGTTCGGGACTACGCCCAGGTCAAGGCCGACGGAGTGATCACCCGGGAGATCGCCGCCGCGGCGCTCCGTGTCTACGAGGTCGACGCCCGAGGCCTCGACCGCCTCGACCGCGCCGTCCTTCAGGCCCTGCTGAAGCTGTTCGGCGGCGGCCCCGTCGGCCTGTCCACGCTCGCCGTCGCCGTGGGGGAGGAGCGCGAAACCGTGGAGGAGGTCGCCGAGCCCTTCCTGGTCAGGGAGGGCCTGCTCGCCCGCACCCCGCGCGGACGGGTGGCGACCCCGGCCGCATGGGCGCACCTCGGGCTGACCGCGCCACGCGGAGCGACCGGGGGAAACGGACAACAGGACCTGTTCGGGGCGTGACGGTGCGGGACTCGCCCCACCAGGAACCCGGGTGCCATGCTGAGCGTTGTTCCTTGCGTGCGGACTCGCTTAGACTCCGCCGATGCCGCCCTCGCGGGCGGCGCCCATCACACCCCCATTCACCAGGCCGCCGATCGAGCGGTCGTGCGAAGGAAATTCCGTCCCGTGAATATCGTGACCCTCCTCCCGTTCATCGTGCTCATCGGGGCCATGTTCCTGATGACCCGCTCGGCCAAGCGCAAGCAGCAGCAGGCCGCGCAAATGCGCAACGACATGCAGCCCGGCAGCGGCGTCCGCACGATCGGGGGCATGTACGCGACGGTCAAGGAGGTCAACGAGGACACGGTCCTCCTTGACGCGGGCCCGGGCGTGGAGCTGCTCTTCGCGAAGAACGCGATCGGCGCCGTCCTGACCGACGACGAGTACAACCGCATCGTCCACGGCATCGAGCACGACCTGAAGGCCGACGGCGCCGTCGTGCCGGCCGACGCCTCCTCCCTCACCGAGACCGACGAGCCCGCCGCCGACTCTTCGGGCCCTTCCGACGACAAGGTCGACCTCGGCAAGAAGGACGCGGACGCCGCGACCGACGCGAAGGCCGACGAAGCAGAGCCGAAGAAGACCGACGGCGACTCCGACGCGAAGTGACCGCACCCCGGACCAGGGCGCGCGATCGGCGCGTCCCGGGCCGGGCTGTGCGGTTTTCGTGTGGAATCCCGACACAATGGCATGGCTGCCCGTGCGCTGACCCCGCGCGCGGCGGCTCGAGAGGGAGTACGAGAAGGTGGCAGCACCGAAGAAGGGCCGGAGCGCGAGCGCCCAGAGCAAGCCAGGGCGCTCGCTGGCCCTCATCCTGATCGCCATCGCGGCGCTCACCGGGGGAATGTTCGCCTCCGGACACACCACTCCGCGTCTCGGCATCGACCTCGCCGGCGGCACCAGCATCACGCTGACGGCGGTCAACGAGCCCGGTCAGCCCAACGCGATCAACAAGACGAACATGGACACCGCGGTCGAGATCATGAACCGACGGGTCAACGGTCTGGGCGTGACCGAGGCGGAGGTCCAGACCCAGGGCGACCGCAACATCATCGTCAACATCCCCCGGGGCACGAACTCCAAGGAGGCCCGGGACCAGGTCGGCACCACCGCCAAGCTGTACTTCCGTCCGGTCCTGCAGCGCGATGCCTCCGGCACCGGCGCTTCGGCGAGCCCCAGCCCCAGCTCCAGCGCGGGCGGCAGCGCCTCGCCCAGCCCGTCGAGCTCGGCGGGCAAGAGCAAGGCGACGTCCGGCTCCGCGAGCCCGTCGTCCTCCGCCACCTCTCAGGGCCGTCCCGTCACCGACGCGCTGAAGGCGACGTCCACGCCGTCCGCGAACAGCTCCGGGCCCGCCGGCGCCTCCACCAAGCCCTCCGCGAGCGCCTTGCCGTCCTCGAGCGCCGGCTCCCCCTCCGGTGACACGGCGAAGCTCCAGGCCCAGTACGCCGCCCTCGACTGCTCCAAGCCCGAGCAGCGCGCCACGGCCGGCAAGGGCGCCAAGAAGGAGGAGCCCACCGTCGCCTGCGGCAAGGACGGCAACGTGTGGAACAAGTTCCTGCTCGGCCCGGTCGCGGTCGACGGCACGGAGGTCAAGAAGGCCCAGGCCGTCTACGACACGCAGGGCGCCGCCGGCTGGCAGGTCCAGATGACCTTCAACTCCAGCGGCGCGAAGAAGTTCGCCGACATCACCGGTCAGCTCTCGCAGAAGACGACCCCGCAGAACGAGTTCGCGATCGTCCTGGACGACGAGGTCGTCTCCCACCCGTACGTCCAGACGGCCATCACCGGCGGCAACGCGGAGATCTCCGGCAGCTTCACCCAGCAGGACGCCCAGAGCCTGTCCAACATGCTGTCGTACGGTGCTCTCCCGCTCTCCTTCAAGGAGTCGAGCGTCACCACGGTGACCGCCGCGCTCGGCGGTGAGCAGCTGCACGCCGGTCTGATCGCGGGCGCCATCGGCCTGGCCCTGGTCGTGATCTACCTGGTCGTCTACTACCGCGGCCTCGCGGCCATCGCCGTCGCGTCCCTCGTGGTCTCCGCGATCCTCACCTACGTGATCATGGCGCTGCTCGGCCCGACCATCGGCTTCGCGCTGAACCTGCCCGCCGTGTGCGGTGCCATCGTCGCGATCGGCATCACCGCGGACTCGTTCATCGTGTACTTCGAACGCGTCCGTGACGAGATCCGCGAGGGCCGCTCCCTGCGCCCGGCCGTCGAACGCGGCTGGCCGCGCGCCCGGCGCACCATCCTGGTCTCCGACTTCGTGTCCTTCCTCGCCGCCGCGGTGCTCTTCATCGTCACCGTCGGAAAGGTCCAGGGCTTCGCGTTCACGCTCGGCCTGACGACCCTGCTCGACGTCGTGGTGGTGTTCCTGTTCACCAAGCCGCTGCTGACGATCCTGGCCCGCCGGCAGTTCTTCGCGAGCGGCCACAGCTGGTCCGGCCTCGACCCCAAGCGCCTGGGCGCCAAGCCGCCCCTGCGGCGCACCCGTCGTCCCTCCGCCCCCGTCGACCCGAAGGAGGCGTGAGAGATGTCGAAGCTCGGCAACCTCGGCGCCCGGCTCCACCGAGGCGAGGTCGGTTACGACTTCGTCGGCAAGCGCAAGATCTGGTACGGCGTCTCGATCCTCATCACCGTCACGGCCATCGTCGGCCTGGTGGTGCGCGGCCTGAACATGGGCATCGAGTTCCAGGGCGGAGCGGTCTTCACCACGCCGAAGACGAGCGTCTCGGTGGCCCAGGCCGAGACCTACGGCCAGGAGGCCTCCGGCCACACCGCCGTCGTGCAGAAGCTCGGCACGGGCGGCCTGCGCATCCAGATCGCAGGGATCGACACCGGCAAGTCCGACCAGATCAAGGATGAGCTGGCCAAGGACCTGAACGTCCCCTCGGAGCAGATCAACGCCGACCTGGTCGGCCCCAGCTGGGGCGAGCAGATCGCCAACAAGGCCTGGGAAGGCCTGGCGATCTTCATGGTGCTGGTCGTGATCTATCTGGCGATCGCCTTCGAGTGGCGCATGGCCGTCGCGGCCCTCGTCGCGCTGATCCACGACATCACGATCACCACCGGCATCTACGCCCTCGTCGGCTTCGAGGTCACGCCCGGCACCGTGATCGGTCTGCTGACGATCCTCGGTTACTCGCTCTACGACACGGTCGTCGTCTTCGACAGCCTCAAGGAGCAGGCGAAGGACATCACCAAGCAGACCCGCTGGACCTTCAGCGACGTCGCCAACCGCTCGATCAACAGCACCCTGGTCCGCTCCATCAACACCACCGTGGTCGCGCTGCTGCCGGTGGCGGGCCTGCTGTTCATCGGTGGCGGCTTCCTCGGCGCCGGCATGCTCAACGACATCTCGCTGTCGCTGTTCGTCGGCCTCGCGGCCGGTGCGTACTCCTCGATCTTCATCGCCACTCCGCTCGTCGCCGACCTCAAGGAGCGCGAGCCGCAGATGAAGGCCCTCAAGCGGCGTGTCCTGGCCAAGCGGGCACAGGCCGCGGAGACCGAGCCCACCGGGGCGCCGGCCGAGGACGGATCCGGCGCGGACGAGCCGGAGGACGCCGCACCGGCGGTCGTCGGCCAGCGCAGCCAGCCCGCGTCCCGTAACCGCGGTCGCGGCCGACCCTCCGGAAAGCGCCGATGACCGAGACGACCGACATACAGGCACTGCTGCTCAGCCGTATCCGGGACGTGCCGGACCACCCGGAGCCGGGGGTGATGTTCAAGGACATCACCCCGCTGCTCGCGGACCCGGAGGCCTTCACCGCGCTCACCGACGCGCTGGCGGAGCTGACCGTACGGCACGGCGCGACGAAGATCGTCGGCCTGGAGGCGCGCGGATTCATCCTCGGCGCCCCGGTCGCCGTCCGCGCGGGCATCGGCTTCGTCCCCGTACGCAAGGCGGGCAAGCTGCCCGGAGCCACCCTGCGGCAGGCGTACGACCTGGAGTACGGCTCCGCGGAGATCGAGGTGCACGCCGAGGACCTGTCGGCGTCCGACCGCGTGATGGTCGTCGACGACGTCCTCGCCACCGGCGGCACCGCCGAGGCCTCACTGCAGCTCATCCGCCGGGCGGGCGCCGAGGTCGCGGGCGTCTCCGTCCTCATGGAACTGGGCTTCCTCGGCGGCCGCGCCCGACTGGAACCGGCCCTGGCCGACGCCCCGCTGGAGGCACTGCTCCAGGTCTGAGTTCCGCGCCGTACACCCCTGCTCAAGGCCCCGTGGGGCCGCAGGACACCACGAGGCGGGCCCCGGAGGAATCCGGGGCCCGCCTCGTGCGTTTCTTCCATAACAGGCCGTCCTGCGGCCTCAGGGCGAGCCCGGAGCCCGGGATCGCTACCATGGGTGCTCCGGAGCCTGACCGGGGGACCCGGATCGCGCACGAGGAGCCCTCTTGCCAGACGAGGCCCAGCCACTGACCGCCGCCAAGCCCGACCCCGCGTCGAAGGCCGCGGCCACCCCCGCGCGCAGCGCGAAGAACGCCCCGCACGGGACGGTGGAGCACGCCCAGTCGGCGCCCGCGGACCAGGCGGCCGAGCAGCCGCGCCCCAAGCCGGCCCCTCCCGAGCACACTCCGGCGGTCCGCGCGACGCCGTCCCCGCCCGCCCGCAGCGGCTCCTCCAACCGCGTCCGCGCCCGCCTCGCCCGGCTCGGCGTGCAGCGCGCCAACCCGTACAACCCGGTCCTGGAGCCGCTGCTGCGGATAGTGCGCAGCAACGACCCGAAGATCGAGAACTCCACGCTGCGCCAGATCGAGCGCGCCTACCAGGTCGCCGAGCGCTGGCACCGCGGCCAGAAGCGCAAGAGCGGCGACCCGTACATCACGCACCCCCTCGCCGTCACCACCATCCTCGCCGAGCTCGGCATGGACCCGGCCACCTTGATGGCGGGCCTGCTGCACGACACGGTGGAGGACACCGAGTACGGCCTGGACCAGCTGCGCCGCGACTTCGGCGACACCGTGGCCCTCCTCGTCGACGGCGTCACCAAGCTGGACAAGGTCAAGTTCGGCGAGGCGGCGCAGGCCGAGACCGTGCGCAAGATGGTCGTCGCCATGGCCAAGGACCCGCGCGTCCTGGTCATCAAGCTCGCCGACCGACTGCACAACATGCGCACCATGCGCTACCTCAAGCGCGAGAAGCAGGAGAAGAAGGCGCGCGAGACCCTGGAGATCTACGCGCCCCTCGCCCACCGCCTGGGCATGAACACCATCAAGTGGGAGCTGGAGGACCTCGCGTTCGCGATCCTCTACCCCAAGATGTACGACGAGATCGTCCGCCTGGTCGCCGAGCGCGCCCCCAAGCGCGACGAGTACCTCGCGATCGTCACCGACGAGGTCCAGGCCGACCTGCGCGCCGCCCGTATCAAGGCGACCGTCACCGGCCGCCCCAAGCACTACTACAGCGTCTACCAGAAGATGATCGTCCGCGGCCGTGACTTCGCGGAGATCTACGACCTGGTGGGCATCCGCGTCCTCGTCGACACGGTCCGCGACTGCTACGCGGCACTGGGCACGGTCCACGCCCGCTGGAACCCGGTTCCGGGGCGGTTCAAGGACTACATCGCGATGCCCAAGTTCAACATGTACCAGTCGCTGCACACGACGGTCATCGGGCCCAACGGCAAGCCGGTCGAACTTCAGATCCGCACGTTCGACATGCACCGCCGCGCCGAGTACGGCATCGCCGCGCACTGGAAGTACAAGCAGGAGGCCGTCGCCGGCGCCTCCAAGGTGCGTACGGACACGCCGCGTTCGAGCGCCAAGGACAAGGACGCCATCAACGACATGGCGTGGCTTCGGCAGTTGCTGGACTGGCAGAAGGAGACCGAGGACCCCAGCGAGTTCCTGGAGTCCCTGCGCTTCGACCTGTCCCGCAACGAGGTCTTCGTCTTCACCCCGAAGGGCGACGTGATAGCGCTGCCGGCCGGCGCCACCCCGGTCGACTTCGCCTACGCCGTCCACACGGAGGTCGGCCACCGGACGATAGGAGCCCGGGTCAACGGACGGCTCGTGCCACTGGAATCCACCCTGGACAACGGCGACCTGGTGGAGGTCTTCACCTCCAAGGCGCCCGGCGCGGGCCCCTCCCGCGACTGGCTCGGCTTTGTGAAGTCGCCGCGTGCCCGCAACAAGATCCGGGCGTGGTTCTCCAAGGAGCGGCGTGACGAGGCGATCGAGCAGGGCAAGGAGGCGATCGCGCGGGCGATGCGCAAGCAGAACCTGCCGATCCAGCGCATCCTCACCGGCGACTCGCTGGTCACCCTCGCCCACGAGATGCGCTACCCGGACATCTCGTCCCTGTACGCCGCGATCGGCGAGGGCCATGTCGCGGCCCAGAACGTCGTGCAGAAGCTGGTGCAGGCGCTCGGCGGCGAGGAGGCGGCCACCGAGGAGATCGACGAGGCCGTTCCGCCGTCGCGGGGCCGTGGCCGCAAGCGGCGTGCCAGCAGCGATCCGGGTGTGGTCGTCAAGGGCGTCGAGGACGTCTGGGTCAAACTGGCCCGTTGTTGTACGCCCGTCCCCGGTGACCCGATCATCGGCTTCGTCACACGAGGTAATGGCGTATCGGTTCACCGCAGCGACTGCGTCAACGTGGAGTCACTGTCGCGCGAGCCGGAGCGCATCCTCGACGTGGAGTGGGCGCCCACGCAGTCCTCCGTCTTCCTGGTCGCCATCCAGGTGGAGGCGCTGGACCGCTCGCGGCTGCTCTCGGACGTCACCCGGGTCCTGTCCGACCAGCACGTGAACATCCTCTCGGCGGCCGTCCAGACGTCCCGCGACCGCGTCGCCACCTCCCGCTTCACCTTCGAGATGGGCGACCCGAAGCACCTGGGCCACGTCCTGAAGGCGGTAAGGGGCGTGGAGGGCGTCTACGACGTCTACCGCGTCACCTCGGCCCGCCGGCCGTAACCGGACGCGCAGCACACGAAAGGGGCTCTCGTACCGAGGTACGAGAGCCCCTTTTCAGTCGGCCGTCAGCCGCCGAACTCCTGCAGGCCCTTCAGGGCCTGGTCCAGGAGCGCCTGGCGGCCCTCCAGCTCCCTCTCCAGCTTCTCGGCCTTCGCGGTGTTGCCCGCCGACCTGGCCTGCTCGATCTGCGCCCGCAGCTTGTCCACGGCCGCCTGCAGCTGACCGGTCAGGCCCTCCGCACGCGCCCGCGCCTCCGGGTTCGTACGCCGCCACTCGGCCTCCTCGGCCTCCTGGATGGCCCGGTCGACCGCGTGCATCCGGCCCTCGATTCGCGCCCGCGCGTCCCGCGGCACATGCCCGATGGCCTCCCAGCGCTCGTTGATCGAGCGGAAGGCGCCCCGCGCGGCCTTCAGGTCGGCGATCGGCAGCAGCTTCTCCGCCTCCTCGGCCAGCTCCTCCTTGAGCTTGAGGTTCTCGGCCTGCTCGGCGTCCCGCTCCGCGAAGACCGAGCTGCGCGCGGCGAAGAACACGTCCTGCGCACCGCGGAACCGGTTCCACAGGTCGTCCTCGTGCTCCCGCTGCGCACGGCCGGCGGCCTTCCACTCGGCCATCAGCTCGCGGTAGCGCGCCGCCGTCGGCCCCCAGTCCGTCGAACCCGACAGCGCCTCGGCCTCGGCGACCAGCCTCTCCTTGGTCTTGCGGGCCTCCTCGCGCTGTGCGTCCAGCTGCGCGAAGTGCGCCTTGCGACGCTTGGAGAACGCCGACCGCGCGTGCGAGAAGCGGTGCCACAGCTCGTCGTCCGACTTCCGGTCGAGCCGCGGCAGCCCCTTCCAGGTGTCCACCAGGGACCGCAGCCGCTCACCGGCCGCCCGCCACTGGTCGGACTGCGCCAGCTGCTCCGCCTCCGCGACCAGCGCCTCCTTGGCGTGGCGGGCCTCGTCGGACTGCCGGGCACGCTGTGCCTTGCGCTCCTCACGGCGGGCCTCGACGATCTCCACGAGCTTGTCCAGGCGGGCGCGCAGCGCGTCCAGGTCACCGACCGCGTGATGGGCGTCCACCTGCTCGCGCAGGTGGTCGATGGCGGCCATGGCGTCCTTCGCCGACAGGTCGGTGGTCTGCACTCGCTTCTCGAGGAGGCCGATCTCGACCACCAGGCCCTCGTACTTGCGCTCGAAGTAGGCCAGCGCCTCCTCCGGGGAGCCGGCCTGCCAGGAACCGACGACCTTCTCACCATCGGCCGTCCGCACGTACACGGTCCCCGTCTCGTCGACGCGGCCCCACGGGTCGCTGCTCACAGCGCCTCCTCCACATGATGCCTGCGAGGAGCCTCAGCGCCCCCGGGCATCGTCCACAGTTTCGTCACGGCCAACATAGGCGACCGGCGGGGCGGCTGTCCGCATCCCGCGCGACCGAAATTCAGCTGTTGACGTTCAGGATTTCGTCACCGTCGCCTTGTTGATCACGACGGTCGCGTTCGGCGTTCCGTCGCCCGCGCCCGTGCTCTCGCCTGCGGCGGCGATCTTCTTCAGCACCTTCATGCCGGCGGCGTCAATGGTGCCGAACGGGGTGTAGTTGGGCGGCAACTGACTGTCCTGGTAGACGAGGAAGAACTGGCTTCCGCCGGTGTTGCGGCCCTGGTTGGTCGAGGCGTTGTACTGGTTGGCCATGGCCACGGTCCCCGCCGGATACACGTTCCCCTTCAGGCTTTTGTCCTTCAGGTTCTCGTCCGGGATGGTGTAGCCGGGACCGCCGGTGCCGTTGCCCTTCGGGTCGCCGCACTGCAGCACGTAGATGCCGTTGGTGGTGAGCCGGTGGCACTTGGTCTGGTCGAAGAAGCCCTGCGCGGCGAGGAAGTTGAACGAGTTCACCGTGTGGGGGGCCGCGGCCGTCTTCATCGCGATGCCGATGTCACCGCACGTGGTCGCCAGCTTCATCGTGTACTTCGCCGACGTGTCGATGGTCATCGCCGGCTCCTTCTTCCAGCTCAGCGACTTGACCTTGCCCGGAGCGGGCTTCGCGCAGGGATCCGGCGCCTTGCTGGTCGGGGCGGCGCTCGGGGACACCTCGGCGCCCGCGTTGGCCTTCTTGTCGTCGTTCTTGAAGACCCCGGCCGTGTACGACACCACACTGCCCACCAGCAACACGCCGAGGACCGACGCGATCACGGAATTGCGCATCCGCGCCTTGCGCCGCGCCTCCGTACGCCGCTGCTGCTGCCGCAAGAACTTCTCCCGGGCGAGCTGTCGCCGCCGCTGTTCCTGGCTGACCACGGGGTTTTCTCCTCATGCGTCTCATCCGCCGACCGGTACGCGTGCGTCTGGTGTGCCGACCGCATGCGTGTGCCCCGTACCGTATATGGGTTCGCTGAGGAATCGGCAGCGCCGGTAGGCTCTGACCCACAGCCAGTGACGCCCGTACGACACAACGAAGGACGATCGTGCTGATTGCCGGGTTCCCCGCCGGGGCCTGGGGGACCAACTGTTACCTGGTCGCCCCCGCCGCGGGTGAGGAGTGTGTGATCATCGACCCCGGCCACCAGGCCGCCCGGGGAGTCGAGGACGCGCTCGCGAAGCATCGGCTCAAGCCCGTCGCGGTCGTCCTCACCCACGGCCACATCGATCACGTGGCCTCCGTCGTCCCGGTGTGCGGCGCGCACGACGTACCGGCGTGGATCCACCCCGACGACCGGTACATGATGAGCGACCCGGAGAAGGCCCTCGGGCTTTCCATCGGTATGCCGCTGATGGGCGAGCTGACCGTGGGGGAGCCGGACGACGTCAAGGAGCTGACCGACGGTACGACCCTTCGGCTGGCCGGTCTGGAGCTGTCCGTCGCGCACGCGCCCGGCCATACCAAGGGGTCGGTGACCTTCGGCCTGCCCGAGGCGGCGGACATCCCGCCGATCCTCTTCTCGGGCGACCTGCTGTTCGCCGGCTCCATCGGACGCACCGACCTGCCCGGCGGCGACATGGCCGAGATGCTCGACTCGCTGGCCCGCGTGTGCCTGCCGCTCGACGACTCGACCGTGGTGCTGTCCGGCCACGGCCCCCAGACGACCATCGGCCGGGAGCGCTCCACCAACCCGTATCTGCGGCAGGTGGCCGCCGGCCAGGGAGCCCAGGAGGCTCCCCGACGAGGAATGTGACGAGAGACCTTCCGTGAGCACCTTCAAGGCCCCCAAGGGCACGTACGACCTGATCCCGCCGGACTCCGCCAAGTACCTGGCCGTCCGCGAGGCGATCGCGGCGCCGCTGCGCAACTCCGGCTACGGCTACATCGAGACGCCGGGCTTCGAGAACGTGGAACTGTTCGCGCGCGGCGTGGGCGAGTCCACGGACATCGTGACGAAGGAGATGTACGCCTTCGAGACGAAGGGCGGCGACAGGCTGGCCCTGCGCCCCGAGGGCACGGCGTCCGTGCTGCGCGCCGCCCTCGAGGCCAACCTGCACAAGGCGGGCAACCTGCCGGTCAAGCTCTGGTACTCGGGCTCGTACTACCGCTACGAGCGCCCGCAGAAGGGCCGATACCGCCACTTCTCGCAGGTGGGCGCGGAGGCGATCGGCGCCGAGGACCCGGCCCTCGACTCCGAACTGATCATCCTGGCGGACCAGGCGTACCGCTCCCTGGGCCTGAGGAACTTCCGCATCCTGCTCAACTCGCTGGGCGACAAGGAGTGCCGCCCGGTGTACCGCTCCGCGCTCCAGGACTTCCTGCGCGGCCTGGACCTGGACGAGGACACGCGCCGCCGCATCGAGATCAACCCGCTGAGGGTTCTCGACGACAAGCGGGAGTCCGTCCAGAAGCAGCTCGACGGCGCGCCGCTGCTGCGGGACTACCTGTGCGACGCGTGCAAGGCGTACCACGAGGAGGTCCGCGAGCTGATCACCGCTGCGGGCGTGGCCTTCGAGGACGACCCCAAGCTGGTGCGCGGTCTGGACTACTACACGCGGACGACGTTCGAGTTCGTGCACGACGGCCTGGGCTCGCAGTCCGCGGTGGGCGGCGGCGGCCGCTACGACGGCCTGTCCGAGATGATCGGCGGCCCCGCGCTGCCGTCGGTGGGCTGGGCGCTGGGCGTCGACCGTACGGTGCTGGCGCTGGAGGCGGAGGGGATCGAGCTGCAACTCCCGGCCGCCACCAGCGTGTTCGCGGTCCCGCTGGGCGAGGAGGCCCGCCGTGTGCTGTTCGCCAAGGTCACGGAGCTGCGCAAGCTCGGTGTCGCGGCGGACTTCGCGTACGGCGGCAAGGGGCTGAAGGGCGCGATGAAGAACGCCAACCGCAGCGGTGCCCGCTTCACGATCGTCGCCGGTGAGCGCGATCTCGCGGAGGGCGTGGTGCAGCTGAAGGACATGGAGTCCGGGGAGCAGGTGGCGGTGGGCGTGAACGAGATCGTGGCCGAACTGGAGTCCCGCCTGGGCTGACGCCACCGGGGGTGGAGACCGGGTGGTCTCCTTCTGGGGGCTGCGCCCCCAGGCCCCGCTCTCGAACGCTGGAGGCGCGCGAAGTCGCGTACCGCCTCCCGACCCCGTCAACTCCGCGGGCGCCGATTCGTCCTGCCGGACGATTCCCCCTTTCGAGCGCCACGCTCGCGCGCCCCTCGCCGGAACCACCCTGTGATCACACGACGGGCCTCGGTCCGAACCGAACGCTCCGGGACGACCGCGCGTACTTCCTTATGTCCAACGAACGGTGGACACGCGCGCGCGTGCGGCACAATGACCCCAACCCCGCAGGTCCACCTCTCGAGCATCGGAAGCGGCGTGATGAGCAAGACGACAGTCAGGGACGTCTCCACCGGATCCACCGAGCCGGCGAGTACGCACACGCCCGGCACAGTGGGCGGCAGCCGCGCGTTCGGCCTGCTGCTGGTGATCACCGGTGCGGCCGGTCTGCTCGCCGCGTGGGTCATCACGATCGACAAGTTCAAGATCCTCGAGGGCAAGGTGAGCGGCAAGACGTTCACCCCCAGCTGCAGCATCAACCCGATCGTGTCCTGCGGCAGCGTGATGGAGAGCAAGCAGGCCGCCGCCTTCGGCTTCCCCAACCCGATGCTCGGCCTCGTCTGCTACGGCATCGTCGTCTGCGTCGGCATGAGCCTGCTCGCTCGTGCCCGCTTCCCCCGCTGGTACTGGCTGACCTTCAACTTCGGCACGCTGTTCGGCGTGGGCTTCGTCACCTGGCTGCAGTTCGAGTCGCTGTACCGGATCAACGCGCTGTGCCTGTGGTGCTCGCTGGCCTGGGTCGCCACGATCACCATGTTCTGGTACGTCACCTCGTTCAACGTCCGCAACGACTTCCTGCGCGCCCCGCGCCCGGTGAAGAACTTCCTCGGCGAGTTCACCTGGGTGCTGCCGGTCACGCACTGCGGCGTCATCGCCATGCTGATCCTGACCCGGTGGGGCAGCCAGCTCTGGGCCTGAGCCCCGGGCCCCGGGGCGTTGTCAGTGCCGTGACTTAGGGTTTCCCTCGTGGAGCCCGACCTGTTCACCGCCGCCGCAGAAGAACGCCAGGAGAAGGACCCGAGCGCCAGTCCCCTGGCCGTCCGCATGCGCCCGCGCACCCTCGACGAGGTGGTGGGCCAGCAGCACCTGCTCAAGCCGGGGTCCCCGCTGCGCAGACTGGTCGGCGAGGGGGGCGGCGGCCCCGCCGGGCCCTCCTCGGTGATCCTGTGGGGCCCGCCCGGCACCGGCAAGACGACACTGGCGTACGTCGTCTCCAAGGCCACCAACAAGCGGTTTGTGGAGCTGTCGGCGATCACCGCGGGCGTGAAGGAGGTCCGCGCGGTCATCGACGGCGCCCGCCGCGCGAGCGGGGGCTTCGGCAAGGAGACCGTCCTGTTCCTGGACGAGATCCACCGCTTCAGCAAGGCCCAGCAGGACTCCCTGCTCCCCGCCGTCGAGAACCGCTGGGTGACCCTGATCGCGGCGACCACAGAGAACCCGTACTTCTCGGTGATCTCCCCGCTGCTGTCCCGCTCGCTCCTGCTCACCCTCGAACCGCTCACGGACGACGACGTCCGCGGCCTGATCCGCCGGGCACTGACCGACGAGCGGGGCCTAAAGAGCGCCGTCACGCTCCCCGAGGACGCCGAGAACCACCTGCTGCGGATCGCCGGCGGCGACGCCCGGCGCGCCCTGACCGCCCTGGAGGCCGCCGCGGGAGCCGCCCTGGACAAGGGTGAGACGGAGATCGGCCTCACGACGCTGGAGGAGACCGTCGACCGGGCCGCCGTGAAGTACGACCGCGACGGCGACCAGCACTACGACGTGGCCAGCGCGCTCATCAAGTCCATCCGCGGCTCCGACGTCGACGCGGCCCTGCATTACCTGGCCCGGATGATCGAGGCCGGTGAGGACCCCCGCTTCATCGCCCGCCGCCTGATGATCTCCGCCAGCGAGGACATCGGCCTCGCCGATCCGAACGCGCTGCCGATCGCCGTCGCCGCCGCCCAGGCCGTCGCCATGATCGGCTTCCCCGAGGCCGCGCTCACCCTCAGCCACGCCACCATCGCCCTCGCCCTGGCTCCGAAGTCGAACGCGGCGACCATGGCGATAGGCGCGGCCCTGGAGGACGTCCGCAAGGGGCTGGCCAGCCCCGTGCCCCCGCATCTGCGCGATGGCCACTACAAGGGCGCGGCCAAGCTCGGCCACGCCCAGGGGTACGTCTACCCGCACGACCTGCCGGAGGGCATCGCCGCCCAGCAGTACGCCCCGGACGCCCTCAAGGACCGCGAGTACTACACCCCGACCCGGCACGGCGCCGAGGCGCGGTACGCGGACGCCGTGGAGTGGACCCGCAAGCACCTCGGTCGCAGGCGGTCCTAGCGGGCCTGTAGAATTGCTCGAAGCGCTGCGTCCCGTGTTCGGCACCTCAAAAGGGTCCGGCACCACCAGAGCGGGACATCCAGCCGGAACCCCACCGCCGTACGGCACGGGGCTCCAGGAGCGTCGCGCACCGTCGAACGGTGTCGCGGGCAGCCCACCACCACCCGGAGCCCGGGCACGGTCGGTGGGCCACTCGCGTGCTGCACGTATGTGCCCAGACCAGGGGAGCGGCTGCCCGGCAGGTCCCACGCGGACCCGCAGGGTTTCCCCGGCTGCGGATGCGACCTCCCCTAACCCTGGTGAAGCCGATTACACACAGAAACACGAGGTGTTTGGTTCATGGCGAACCAGTCCCGCCCCAAGGTCAAGAAGTCGCGTGCCCTCGGTATCGCGCTGACCCCGAAGGCCGTCAAGTACTTCGAGGCGCGCCCCTACCCGCCGGGTGAGCACGGTCGTGGCCGCAAGCAGAACTCGGACTACAAGGTCCGTCTGCTGGAGAAGCAGCGTCTGCGCGCGCAGTACGACGTGTCCGAGCGCCAGCTCGTCCGCGCCTACGAGCGTGCCTCCAAGGTCCAGGGCAAGACCGGTGAGGCCCTGATCATCGAGCTCGAGCGCCGTCTCGACGCGCTGGTCCTGCGTTCGGGCATCGCCCGCACGATCTACCAGGCCCGCCAGATGGTCGTGCACGGCCACATCGAGGTCAACGGTCACAAGGTCGACAAGCCGTCGTACCGCGTCCGCCCCGACGACGTCGTGATGGTCCGCGAGCGCAGCCGCGAGAAGGCGCTCTTCCAGGTCGCCCGCGAGGGTGGCTTCGCCCCCGACGGCGAGACCCCGCGCTACCTCCAGGTGAACCTCAAGGCCCTGGCGTTCCGCCTGGACCGCGAGCCGAACCGCAAGGAGATCCCGGTGATCTGCGACGAGCAGCTCGTCGTCGAGTACTACGCCCGCTGATCACTTTCCGGCGGACGTAGCACTCCCACCCCCGCAGAGCCCGTCGTCTTCCCGCCCCTTCAGGGCGGGCGGACGGCGGGCTTTCGCGCATCGGCTCTCCCCGAGCCCGTCGCCCGCACCTCTAATCCGGTACGGAGCGGCCGCCCGGGCGCGATAGGCTCGGGGAACCGACTTTTCGATGTTCAGGCACGTTCCAGGGAGCGGGTGCACAACGGTGTCCGGTGGAGAAGTGGCCGGGATCCTGGTGGCCGTCTTCTGGGCGATCCTGGTCTCCTTCCTCGCCGTGGCGTTGGCGAGGCTGGCCCAGACGCTCAAGGCGACCACCAAGCTGGTGGCGGACGTGACCGACCAGGCCGTCCCGCTGCTCTCCGACGCCTCCGCCGCGGTGCGCTCCGCGCAGACCCAGATCGACCGGGTCGACGCCATCGCGTCGGACGTCCAGGAGGTCACCTCCAACGCGTCCGCACTGTCGACGACCGTCGCGTCGACCTTCGGCGGCCCCCTGGTCAAGGTCGCGGCCTTCGGCTACGGCGTACGCCAGGCGATCGCCGGCCGCCGGGAGAACGTGCCCGCCAAGGCCCCCCGACGTACCGTGATCGTGGGCCGCACCGTCCCGTCCCCGCGACGGGCGAAGCGGAAGAAGGACTAGCGAATGTTCCGCCGTACGTTCTGGTTCACCACAGGCGTCGCCGCCGGTGTGTGGGCCACCACCAAGGTCAATCGCAAGCTGAAGCAGCTGACCCCCGAGAGCCTGGCCGCGACAGCGGCGAACAAGGCGATCGAGGCCGGCCACCGGCTCAAGGACCGCGCGGTGGAATTCGCCTTCGACGTCCGCGACAACATGAACCGGCGGGAGGCCGAACTCGGCGACGCGCTCGGTCTGAACGCCGCCGTCGAGCCCGAACTCCCCGGACCCCGGCGGTACGCCGCCATCGAGAACCGCAACAGCCCGAAGTACGTCGAGACCACGACGTACTCGTACAACCGGAATGAGGACCACTGATGGAGTCGGCTGAGATCCGCCGCCGCTGGTTGAGCTTCTTCGAGGAGCGCGGTCACACCGTCGTCCCTTCGGCGTCGCTCATCGCGGACGACCCGACTCTGCTCCTCGTCCCGGCCGGCATGGTGCCCTTCAAGCCCTACTTCCTGGGTGAGGTCAAGCCGCCCTACCCGCGCGCCACCAGCGTGCAGAAGTGCGTGCGCACGCCCGACATCGAAGAGGTCGGCAAGACCACGCGGCACGGCACGTTCTTCCAGATGTGCGGCAACTTCTCCTTCGGCGACTACTTCAAGGAAGGCGCCATCAAGCTCGCCTGGGAGCTGCTCACCACGCCCCAGGACAAGGGCGGTTACGGCCTCGAGCCCGACCGGTTGTGGATCACCGTCTACAAGGACGACGACGAGGCCGAGCGGATCTGGCGTGACGTCGTCGGCGTCCCCGCCGAGCGCATCCAGCGCCTCGGCATGAAGGACAACTTCTGGTCCATGGGCGTCCCCGGCCCGTGCGGCCCCTGTTCCGAGATCAACTACGACCGCGGCCCCGAGTTCGGCGTCGAGGGCGGCCCCGCCGTCAACGACGAGCGGTACGTGGAGATCTGGAACCTCGTCTTCATGCAGTACGAGCGCGGCGAGGGCACCGGCAAGGACAACTTCGAGATCCTCGGGGACCTGCCGAGCAAGAACATCGACACCGGCCTCGGCCTCGAGCGGCTCGCCATGATTCTGCAGGGCGTGCAGAACATGTACGAGATCGACACCTCCATGGCCGTGATCGACAAGGCCACCGAGCTGACCGGTGTGCGCTACGGCGACGCCCACGACTCGGACGTCTCGCTGCGCGTGGTCACCGACCACATGCGCACCGCCACCATGCTGATCGGCGACGGCGTCACCCCCGGCAACGAGGGCCGCGGCTATGTCCTGCGGCGCA
This sequence comes from Streptomyces sp. NPDC107546, assembly GCF_055639175.1. Lineage (NCBI taxonomy): Bacteria > Bacillati > Actinomycetota > Actinomycetes > Kitasatosporales > Streptomycetaceae > Streptomyces > Streptomyces sp. NPDC107546. Next base: position 52,174 of record NZ_JBVKBA010000016.1, read on the forward strand.
TCATGCGCCGCGCCATCCGCAACATGCGCCTGCTGGGTGCCACCGGTCCGGTCGTCAAGGACCTGACCGACGTGGTGATCCACATGATGGCCCAGCAGTACCCCGAACTCGTCACCGACCGCGAGCGCATCGAGAAGGTCGCCCTCGCCGAGGAGTCCCGCTTCCTCAAGACGCTCAACGCCGGCACGAACGTCCTGGACACCGCCGTCGCCGAGACCAAGGCCGCCGGCTCCACCGTGCTGCCCGGTGACAAGGCCTTCCTGCTCCACGACACCTGGGGCTTCCCGATCGACCTCACCCTGGAGATGGCCGCCGAGCAGGGCCTGTCCGTGGACGAGGACGGCTTCCGCCGTCTGATGAAGGAGCAGCGGGAGCGCGCCAAGGCCGACGCCCAGGCCAAGAAGACCGGTCACGCCGACCTCGGCGCCTACCGCGAGATCGCCGACACCGCCGGCGAGACCGACTTCATCGGCTACACCGACACCGAGGGCGAGTCCACGATCGTCGGCATCCTGGTCGACGGCGTGTCCTCCCCGGCCGCCACCGAGGGCGACGAGGTCGAGATCGTCCTCGACCGCACCCCGTTCTACGCCGAGGGCGGCGGCCAGATCGGGGACACCGGTCGCATCAAGGTCGACTCCGGTGCCGTCATCGAGGTCCGCGACTGCCAGAAGCCGGTCCCGGGCGTCTACGTCCACAAGGGCGTCGTCCAGGTCGGTGAGGTCACCGTCGGGGCCAAGGCCCACGCCACCATCGACACCCGTCGCCGCAAGGCCATCGCCCGCGCCCACTCGGCCACCCACCTCACCCACCAGGCCCTGCGCGACGCGCTCGGCCCCACGGCCGCCCAGGCCGGTTCCGAGAACCAGCCGGGCCGCTTCCGCTTCGACTTCGGCTCCCCGTCGGCCGTCCCGACGGTCGTGATGACCGACGTCGAGCAGAAGATCAACGAGGTGCTGGCCCGCGACCTCGACGTGCACGCCGAGATCATGGGCATCGACGAGGCCAAGAAGCAGGGGGCCATCGCCGAGTTCGGCGAGAAGTACGGCGAGCGCGTCCGCGTGGTGACCATCGGCGACTTCTCCAAGGAGCTGTGCGGCGGCACCCACGTGCACAACACCGCCCAGCTGGGCCTCGTGAAGCTGCTCGGCGAGTCCTCCATCGGCTCCGGTGTGCGCCGTATCGAGGCCCTGGTCGGCGTGGACGCCTACAACTTCCTCGCCCGCGAGCACACGGTCGTCAACCAGCTCACCGAGCTGCTCAAGGGCCGCCCGGAGGAGCTGCCCGAGAAGATCTCCGGCATGCTCGCCCGGCTGAAGGACGCCGAGAAGGAGATCGAGAAGTTCCGCGCCGAGAAGGTGCTCCAGGCCGCCGCCGGACTCGCCGAGTCCGCCAAGGACGTCCACGGCGTCGCCGTCGTCACCGGTCAGGTTCCGGACGGCACCACGCCCGACGACCTGCGCAAGCTGGTCCTCGACGTGCGCGGCCGCATCCAGGGCGGCCGCGCCGCCGTGGTCGCCCTGTTCACCGTCAACAACGGCAAGCCGCTCACGGTCATCGCCACCAACGAGGCCGCCCGCGAGCGCGGTCTGAAGGCCGGTGACCTGGTCCGCACCGCCGCCAAGACCCTCGGCGGCGGCGGTGGCGGCAAGCCGGACGTCGCCCAGGGCGGCGGTCAGAACCCGGCCGCCGTCGGCGAGGCCGTCGACGCCGTGGAGCGCCTGGTCGCCGAGACCGTCAAGTAAAGAACCGGTCAAGAAACGGTCGTGATGATGAGAAGAGGACGCCGACTCGCGATCGACGTCGGTGACGCCCGGATCGGGGTCGCCTCCTGCGACCCCGACGGGATCCTCGCCACCCCGGTGGAAACGGTCCCGGGGCGGGACATCCCGGCCGCCCAGCGGCGACTGAAGCAGCTCGTCGAGGAGTACGAGCCGATCGAGGTCGTCGTCGGACTCCCTCGCTCCCTCAAGGGGGGCGAGGGTCCGGCGGCAGTCAAGGTCCGTGGTTTCGCCCAGGAGTTGGCGCGCATGATCGCGCCGGTTCCGGTCAGACTGGTGGACGAGCGCATGACCACGGTGACGGCCAGTCAGGGACTGCGCGCCTCCGGCGTGAAGTCCAAGAAGGGCCGCTCGGTGATCGACCAGGCGGCCGCCGTCATCATCCTGCAGCAGGCGCTGGAATCCGAACGGGTGTCAGGGCAATCTCCTGGCGAAGGCGTCGAAGTGGTCATCTGATCGCGATACGGTAACGTTCCGCGCGATGCGATGGTGTTCGAACAGCCACCGCACAGAGAGAGGCGGAACGGGAGCCGGGTCACAGCGCCGCGCGACCTGAAGCCTCGCGGCTCTAGGGGATCGATGACTGAGTATGGCCGGGGCCCAGGCTCCGCACCGTGGCATCCGGAGGACCCGTTGTACGGGGACGGCGGATGGGGAGGACATGAGGGCCACGCCGCCCCGTCCCCTTACGGCGGCCAGCACCAGCCGGAGCAGCCGCAGCAGCACTACGGCGACTGGGGAGGCGGCCGGCAGGGCGCGCACGACCAGGGGCAGCAGGACCACCAGCAGTACGCGGACCAGCAGCAGTACCAGCAGCCGGGACAGCATCCGGACGGACAGCGGTACGACACGCAGGCGCAGTACGAGCAGCAGTACCCGGGCGGGCAGGGACAGCAGAACCAGCCGCAGTACCCGGACCGGCAGGGACAGCACGAGCAGCAGTACCCCGGTCAGGGGCAGCAGGACTACGGCAACGGCGGCTGGGACGGCGGCGGGCAGGCCCATGTGCCGTACGCCCCCGACCCGGCCGACCCCTACGGCGCCCAGCCCGGTGGCTACGGCGGCGAGCAGCCCGACTTCTACCAGACGCCCGACGCGTATCCGCCGCCGGAGCCGCCGAACCGGCGGCGCGCCGAGCCGGAACCGAGGACCGACTGGGACCCCGACCCCCAGGAGGGCGACCACGCGTTCTTCGCGGACGGTGACGACGAGGACGAGGCCGACGACGAGCCGGAGGGTCGGCGTGGCCGCGGTGACCGGCGGGGACGCGGCGGCAAGACCGCCAAGGGCAAGAAGCGCCGCAACGGATGCGCCTGCCTGGTGGTCGTACTGGTCTTCGGCGGCGGTACCGGCACAGTCGGATATTTCGGGTACCAGTTCTACCAAAATCGTTTCGGCGCGGCGCCCGACTACGTGGGCGAGGGCGACGGCGAACAGGTCACGGTCACCATTCCGAAGGGAGCCGGCGGTTACACCATCGGCCGGGTGCTGAAACAGGCCGGTGTCGTCAAGAGCGTCGACGCCTTCGTCGCGGCACAGGAGCAGAACCCCAACGGCAAGAGCATCCAGGCGGGCACATACACGCTGAACAAGCACATGTCCGCGGCCGCCGCCGTGCAGCTGATGCTCAGCCCGAAGAGCAAGAACAACCTGATCATCGCCGAGGGGTGGCGCAACACCAAGGTCTACGCGGCGATCGACCAGCGGCTGCAGCTCAAGCCGGGAACCACCCGGGACGTCGCCAAGAAGGAGTGGTCGACCTTCGGTCTGCCCGACTGGGCCAACAGCAGCAAGGAGATCAAGGACCCGCTGGAGGGCTTCCTCTACCCCTCCGCCTATCCGGTCTCCAAGGGCATGAAGCCCGAGGACGTCCTGAAGCAGATGGTCGACACGGCCAAGGAGAAGTATGCCGAGTTCGGCATCCAGGCCAAGGCCACGAGCCTCAACCTGCAGAATCCGCTGCAGGTCCTCACGGTCGCGAGCCTCGTGCAGGCCGAGGGCAAGTACAAGCACGACTTCGAGAAGGTCGCGACGGTCGTCTACAACCGGCTCAAGCCGAACAACACCGAGACCTACGGCCTGCTCGACTTCGACTCCACGGTCAACTACCTGCGCGGCCAGTCGAAGCTCGACACCGGTTCCGTGAACGCTCTGCGGCAGATCGACGACCCGTACAACACTTACAAGATCAAGGGCCTGCCGCCCGGGCCGATCGACAACCCCGGGGAGGTGGCGATCAAGGCCGCCCTCAACCCGGCCAAGGGGAACTGGTACTACTTCGTCTCGATCAACGAGAACGAGACGCTCTTCGCCGAGACGAACGAGGAGCAGAACCGCAACCGCGAGAAGTACCTGCAAGAGCAGAAGAAGGGTCAGTAAGGCTCATGACGGGCACCGCCGGCAGGCGCCGGGCCGCCGTCCTCGGCTCCCCGATCGCCCACTCCCTCTCCCCGGTGCTGCACCGCGCCGCCTACCAGGAGCTGGGGCTGAAGGACTGGTCCTACGACCGGTTCGAGGTCGACGAGCAGGCGCTGCCCGGTTTCCTCGCGAACCTCGGGCCCGAGTGGGCGGGACTGTCGCTGACCATGCCGCTCAAGCGAGCCGTCATCCCGCTGCTGGACTCGGTCAGCGACACGGCGGCCTCGGTGGAAGCGGTGAACACCGTCGTGTTCACCGAGGACGGGCGGCGCGTCGGGGACAACACCGATATCCCCGGCATGGTCGCCGCCCTGCGGGAGCGCGGCATCGAGGAGGTGGACTCCGCCGCGATCCTCGGCGCGGGCGCCACCGCCTCCTCCGCGCTGGCGGCGCTGGCCCGGATCTGCACCGGTCCCGTGGTCGCCTACGTCCGCAGCGAGGCCCGCGCCGCCGAGATGCGGCAGTGGGGCGAGCGGCTCGACGTCGACATCCGCACCGCCGACTGGGCGGACGCCGACCGGGCGCTGCGCGCGCCGCTGGTCGTCGCCACCACGCCGACCGGGACGACGGACGTGCTGGCCGCCGCCGTCCCGGAGCGCCCGGCGACCCTGTTCGACGTGCTCTACGACCCCTGGCCCACGGCCCTCGCGGCACGTTGGTCCGCCTACGGCGGTGCCGTCGTCAGCGGCCTCGACCTGCTGGTGCACCAGGCCGTCCTCCAGGTCGAACAGATGACGGGCCGTGCCCCGGCCCCGCTGGACGCCATGCGCAAGGCGGGGGAGCACGCCCTGGCGGCCCGGTAGAAGAAGCCCCCCGGCCCGTCCGCCTGATGGACCCGGGGCCGGTCACGCCGCCGGACGTGGGAGGATCGGAGGTGGCGGGACAGGGGCCGCGCACCCGGTCGCGCCGTCGCCGTACGCGAGGACGCGCGTACGCAGGGCAGTACCAGGGCGCGAGCACTGAGGAGCATCGTTGAGCAGGTTGCGCTGGCTGACCGCGGGGGAGTCCCACGGTCCCGCACTTGTCGCGACGCTGGAGGGCCTTCCCGCCGGCGTGCCGATCACCACCGACATGGTGGCGGACCACCTGGCGAGGCGGCGGCTGGGCTATGGACGCGGTGCGCGGATGAAGTTCGAGCGCGACGAGGTCACGTTCCTGGGCGGTGTCCGGCACGGTCTCAGCCTGGGCTCCCCGGTGGCGATCATGGTCGGCAACACGGAGTGGCCCAAGTGGGAACAGGTCATGGCGGCCGACCCGGTGGACCCCGAGGTGCTTGAGGGACTGGCCCGCAGCGCGCCGCTGACCCGGCCGCGTCCGGGGCACGCGGACCTGGCGGGTATGCAGAAGTACGGGTTCGACGAGGCGCGCCCGGTACTGGAGCGGGCGTCGGCGCGGGAGACCGCGGCGCGTGTGGCGCTGGGTGCGGTGGCGCGGTCGTACCTGAAGGAGACGGCCGGGATCGAGATCGTCTCCCATGTGGTGGAGCTGGCCTCCGCCAAGGCCCCCTACGGCGTCTACCCGACCCCCGCCGACGTCGAGAAGCTGGACGCGGATCCGGTGCGGTGCCTGGACGCGGACACGTCGAAGGCGATGGTCGCGGAGATCGACCAGGCGCACAAGGACGGCGACACGCTCGGTGGCGTGGTCGAGGTGCTCGCGTACGGCGTCCCGGTGGGGCTCGGCTCGCATGTGCACTGGGACCGGCGGCTGGACGCGCGGCTCGCGGCCGCGCTGATGGGGATCCAGGCGATCAAGGGCGTCGAGGTCGGTGACGGGTTCGAGCTGGCGCGCGTGCCGGGCTCGAAGGCGCACGACGAGATCGTCACGACCCCCGAGGGCATCAAGCGGGCCACTGGCCGCTCCGGCGGGACCGAGGGTGGTCTGTCCACGGGTGAGCTGCTGCGGGTCCGCGCCGCGATGAAGCCGATCGCGACGGTGCCGCGGGCGCTGCAGACGGTCGACGTCTCCACCGGTGAGCCGGCGCAGGCCCACCACCAGCGCTCGGACGTGTGCGCGGTCCCGGCGGCCGGGATCGTCGCCGAGGCGATGGTCGCCCTGGTCCTGGCGGACGCGGTGGCGGAGAAGTTCGGCGGTGACAGCGTGACCGAGACCCGCCGCAACGTACGGGGTTACCTCGACAGCCTGGCGATCCGGTGAGTGCGGTGCCTGTGGTCGTGCTGGTCGGCCCGATGGGGGTCGGCAAATCCACGGTGGGGCAGTTGCTCGCCGAGCGGCTGGGTGTCGGTTACCGGGACACGGACCAGGACATCGTGGCCGAGCAGGGCCGGTCCATCGCCGACATCTTCGTGGACGAGGGTGAGCCGGCCTTCCGTGCTCTGGAGAAGGCGGCGGTTCACAAGGCCCTGTCCGGGCACGACGGCGTGCTCGCCCTGGGTGGCGGAGCGATCCTCGACGACGAGACCCGCGCGCTGCTCGCCTCGCACCGTGTCGTCTACCTCTCGATGGACGTCGAGGAGGCGGTCAAGCGCACCGGACTGAACACGGCCCGTCCGCTGCTGGCGGTCAACCCGCGCCGGCAGTGGCGGGAGCTGATGGAGGCCCGCCGTCACCTGTACGAGGAGGTCGCGACGGCCGTCGTGGCCACCGACGGTCGCAGCCCCGAAGAGGTCGCCCAAGCGGTCCTTGACGCACTGGAGTGGAAAGAAGCATGAGCGAGGCAGTGACGCGGATCCAGGTCGCCGGCACCGCGGGCACCGACCCCTACGAGGTCCTGGTCGGCCGCCAACTCCTGGGCGAGCTGGCGGGGTTGATCGGGCACAGGGCCAAGCGGGTCGCGGTGATCCACCCCGAGGCGCTGGCCGAGACGGGCGAGGCGCTGCGCGCCGACCTGGCCGAGCAGGGCTATGAGACCGTCGCCGTCCAGGTACCCAACGCGGAGGAGGCCAAGACCGCCGAGGTCGCCGCCTACTGCTGGAAGGCGCTGGGCCAGTCCGGATTCACCCGCACCGACGTCATCGTCGGGGTCGGCGGCGGAGCGACCACCGACCTGGCCGGGTTCGTGGCCGCGACCTGGCTGCGCGGGGTGCGCTGGATCGCCATCCCGACCACCGTCCTGGCGATGGTGGACGCCGCGGTCGGCGGCAAGACCGGCATCAACACCGCCGAGGGCAAGAACCTGGTCGGCGCCTTCCACCCGCCCGCCGGCGTGCTGTGCGACCTGGCGGCGCTGGACTCCCTGCCGGTCAACGACTACGTCTCCGGGCTCGCCGAGGTCATCAAGGCCGGTTTCATCGCCGACCCGGTGATCCTGGAGCTGATCGAGGCCGACCCCGAGGCCGCCCGCACCCCCGCCGGGCCGCACACCGCGGAGCTGATCGAGCGGTCCATCAGGGTCAAGGCGGAGGTCGTCTCCTCCGACCTGAAGGAGTCGGGCCTGAGGGAGATCCTCAACTACGGGCACACGCTCGGCCACGCGATCGAGAAGAACGAGCGGTACAAGTGGCGTCACGGCGCCGCCGTCGCCGTCGGCATGCACTTCGCGGCCGAACTCGGGCGTCTGGCGGGCCGGTTGGACGACGCGACCGCCGACCGGCACCGCACGATCCTCGAGGCGGTGGGGCTGCCGCTGCACTACCGCTACGACCAGTGGCCCAAGCTGCTGGAGACGATGAAGGTCGACAAGAAGTCCCGCGGCGACCTGTTGCGCTTCATCGTCCTGGACGGCCTGGCCAAGCCCACCGTGCTGGAAGGCCCCGACCCGGCGGTTCTGCTCGCCGCGTACGGCGAAGTCGGGCAGTAGTCGCGTACCGCGAAGTCGGGCAGTAGCTCCATCCGGTCGGTCCCGGGCGGCGGGCGACTCGTTCCGCTCGGGGCCCGTTGCCCCGATTCGCCTGCGGGGATGGGCACTTCGGGGCGCTCCCGGCCGTTCACACAACGGCGGTCGGGGACGGTACCGTTCGGTAGGGAGCGGGGGTCACCCCCGCTGCCAGTGTCGAACGCCTGCGAGCCCCAACACGAGACGGAGTGGCCACCGGATGCAGCACGCAGTGGGAGCTCCGCTGCCGCCGCCCCACCAGCCGGGGCACGGCCCGGCGACCACCTGGTCACCGGCCGCCCACCAGCCGGGACAGCCTGGCGCCCATCCGGGCCCCGCATCGCGGACCACGCCCACACCGGGCTTCACGGCGCCACCGGTGCCCCCCGCAGCACCTCCCGCCCATCGGCCGCCGCAGCACACGTCCGTCCCGCCCCCGCCGGACCCCACCGGGCAGATGCGGCTCCCGCCGGGCGCCCCGGTCGGTGTGCCGAGCGCACCCCCCGCCGCCGGCGCGCCCGACCCCGCGTCCGCCACGCTCGCCGTGCTGCTCATCGGCCCCGCGGGCGCCGGCAAGACCAGCGTCGCCAAGTACTGGGCCGACCACCGCCGGGTTCCCACCGCCCACATCAGCCTGGACGACGTCCGAGAATGGGTCCGCTCGGGCTTCGCCGACCCGCAGTCGGGGTGGAACGAGAACTCGGAGGCGCAGTACCGTCTCGCCCGCCGCACCTGCGGCTTCGCGGCCCGCAACTTCCTGGCCAACGGCATCTCGTGCATCCTCGACGACGCCGTCTTCCCCGACCGCCCGGTGGTGGGCCTCGGTGGCTGGAAACGGCATGTGGGCCCCGGACTGCTGCCGGTCGTCCTGCTGCCCGGCCTGGAGGTCGTCCTGGAGCGCAACGCGGAGCGTACGGGCAACCGCCGGCTCACCGACGAGGAGGTCGCCCGCATCCACGGCCGCATGGCCGGCTGGTACGGCTCCGGCCTGCCGATCATCGACAACTCCCAGCTCGATGTGGAGGGCACGGCCCGCGTCCTGGACGAGGTCCTGGCCCGCGCCATCGCGAGCCCGCCGAAGTGGTGACGCGGTAGCGCAACAGGCGTCCCCGTCCACGGATCGTCGTCCCCGCCGCCCGTCCGGCCCTCTGGACCGGCGATATTCGGCCACCGCTCGTAGGCTCGGGTCATGTCAGAGGTGTACGCGGCCCGCCGGGAGCGGCTCAGGGAACGCTGCAGCGCGGGTGGCGGTGGGACGGCGCTGGTCTCCCGCCCCGCCAACGTCCGGTATCTCGCGGGCGCCGCGCCCAAGGGCGCCGTCCTGCTGCTGGGCATGGGCGAGGACGTGCTGGTGTGCGCCGGACCGCCGGACGATCACCCCGCCGACGGGCGGCCCGACGAGGCGCTGCGGGTGCGCGTTCTGCCGGTGACCGGCGGCGACCCCGCCGTCGCCGCCGCCGACCTGGCCGCGGCGCAGGGTGCCGAGTCGCTGGCGGTGGAGGAGCATCACCTCACTGTGGCCCGGCACCGCTCCCTGCGCTCGGTCGCGCCGAGGCTGCGGCTCACGGACCTCGGTGGCGCGGTCGAGCAGTTGCGGGTCGTCAAGGACGAGGAGGAGATCGCCCTCCTCAGGATCGGCGCGGAGATCGTCGACCAGGCCCTGAGCGAGCTGCTGGAGTCGATCCTCGTCGGCCGCACCGAGCGCCATCTCGCCCTCGAGCTGGAGCGTCGCCTCGTCGACCACGGCGCCGACGGACCCGCCTTCGCCACCTCCGTCGCCACCGGCCCGAACGCCGGCCGCCGCGGCCACCGCCCGACCGACCGGCGCGTGGAGGAGGGCGACTTCCTCTCCGTCTGTCTCGGCGCCGCCTACCGCGGCTACCGCTGCGAGATCGGTCGCACCTTCGTCATCGGCACCTCGCCCGCCGACTGGCAGATCGAGCTGTACGACCTGGTCTTCGCAGCCCAGCGCGCCGGACGCCAGGCCCTCGCCCCCGGCGCCGCGTACCGCGACGTGGACCGGGCCGCACGTCAGGTGCTGGACTCCGCGGGGTACGGCCGGGCACTGCCGCCGCTGACCGGGCACGGTGTGGGACTCGAAATCGACGAGGACCCTCAGTTGGCCCCCGCGGCCATGGGTAAACTGGACGCTTGCGTGCCGGTCACCGTCGAACCGGGGGTCCACCTCCCGGGCCGGGGCGGTGTCCGGATCGATGACACGCTCGTCGTACGCCCCGAGGCGGACGGCGGACCCGAGCTACTCACCATCACGACCAAGGAGCTGCTGGCGCTGTAGGTGCCTGCCCCGGGGTCGTACGTCAGTCCAGGAGATTCCGCAACCGTGGCTTCCACGAACGACCTCAAGAACGGCATGGTGCTCAAGCTCGAAGGCGGCCAGCTCTGGTCCGTCGTCGAGTTCCAGCACGTCAAGCCCGGCAAGGGCCCCGCTTTCGTGCGCACCAAGCTCAAGAACGTGCTCTCCGGCAAGGTCGTCGACAAGACGTTCAACGCCGGTGTCAAGGTCGAGACGGCCACTGTCGACAAGCGCGACATGCAGTTCTCGTACATGGACGGCGAGTACTTCGTCTTCATGGACCTGGAGACCTACGACCAGCTCCACGTCGACCGCAAGGCCGTCGGTGACGCCGCCAACTTCCTGATCGAGGGCTTCACCGCCACCGTCGCGCAGCACGAGGGCGAGGTGCTCTTCGTCGAGCTCCCGGCCGCCGTCGAGCTGACCATCGCGGAGACCGAGCCGGGCGTCCAGGGCGACCGCTCCACCGGCGGCACCAAGCCCGCCACGCTGGAGACCGGCCACCAGATCCAGGTCCCGCTCTTCATCACCACCGGTGAGAAGATCAAGGTCGACACCCGCACGAGCGACTACCTCGGCCGGGTGAACAGCTAACCGTGGCTGCCCGTAACACGGCCCGTAAGCGCGCCTTCCAGATCCTCTTCGAAGGCGACCAGCGCGGGGCCGACGTCGTGACGGTCCTGGCGGACTGGATCCGCCACTCGCGGACCGACACCCGGCAGCCGCCGGTGAGCGAGTACACCATGCAGCTGGTCGAGGGCTACGCGCAGCACGCGAAGCGGATCGACGAGCTGATCGCGCAGTACGCGGTCGGCTGGACGCTGGACCGGATGCCGGTGGTCGACCGCAACATCCTGCGCCTCGGGGCCTACGAGCTGATCTGGGTCGACGAGACGCCGGACGCCGTCGTGCTCGACGAGATGGTGCAGCTCGCCAAGGAGTTCTCCACGGACGAGTCCCCCTCGTTCGTCAACGGCCTCCTCGGGCGTCTGAAGGACCTGAAGCCGTCGTTGCGCCGTGACGAGAGCTGAAGAGAAGCGCCCGAAAACGCCGGAGGGCCCGCAGCGCATGTGCTGCGGGCCCTCCGGCGTTCTCAGCGAGGTCGGTGGTCTTGCCTGGCCTAAAGCGCCGCCGGGGTGGCCGGAGTCATGCGGTTCCGGCCACCCCGGCGGCACGTTTCTGCTGGGACCTGGGCGGTCAGCTCTCCTCGTGGGAGGCCACCGCGCGGCGCGCGTCCGCGTCCAGGACGCCCCAGCTGATCAGCTGCTCGGTCAGGACGGAGGGCGACTGGTCGTAGATGACCGCGAGCGTGCGCAGGTCGTCCTGGCGGATCGACAGCACCTTGCCGTTGTAGTCACCGCGCTGCGACTGGATCGTCGCCGCGTACCGCTGGAGAGGGCCCGCCTTCTCCGCCGGCACGTTGGCCAGGCGCTCCAGGTCCAGAACCAGCTTCGGCGGCGGCTCGGCGGCTCCACCGGGGGTGGTGCCGGGCAGCAGCTCCTGCACCGGGACCCCGTAGAAATCCGCCAGCTCGGCCAGGCGCTGCACGGTGACGGCGCGGTCGCCGCGCTCGTACGAACCGACCACGACCGCCTTCCAGCGTCCCTGGGACTTCTCCTCCACACCGTGGAGGGAAAGGCCCTGCTGGGTGCGGATCGCCCGGAGCTTGGCCCCGAGCTGTTTGGCGTATTCGCTGGACATATAGCTCCCCGGACACGGTGTCGACGTGCGGCTCGGCCGCGCGGCTGGTGACTCACTGTGAGGTTACGCAGCGTGACTCTTCCCCGTCAAGCCGAATGGTCCGGACCGACCCTTCCGTGGTAGACGGCGTGCGGGGCCGCCGGACGGGTGACGCAATGAGCCAGGGGGGTGACCGGGCTCCGCCCGCGGGCTGGTAGCGTGTATGGCGCAATTCCGACGTCCTTTAAGGTCCGTCCCGTGAGGCGGAGAAGGAGGTCCTTTTCGTATGGACACGCGGCATTCCGATGCTCGGCCCGTCCTCGAAGGTCCTGACATCGCGCGGGTGCTGACCCGCATCGCCCACGAGATCGTCGAGCGCGCCAAAGGCGCCGACGACGTGGTGCTCCTCGGCATTCCGACCCGAGGGGTCTTCCTCGCCCGGCGGCTCGCCGACAAGCTCGAGGAGATCACCGGCCGCAAGGTCCCGGTCGGCTCCCTCGACATCACCATGTACCGCGACGACCTGCGCATGCAGCCGCCGCGTGCGCTGGCCCGCACCGAGATCCCCGGTGACGGCATCGACGGCCGCCTCGTCGTCCTCGTCGACGACGTGCTCTTCTCCGGCCGCACGATCCGCGCCGCCCTCGACGCCCTGAACGACATCGGGCGCCCCCGCGCGGTCCAGCTCGCGGTCCTCGTCGACCGCGGCCACCGCGAACTGCCGATCCGCGCCGACTACGTCGGCAAGAACCTCCCCACGTCGCTGCGGGAGACGGTCAAGGTCCAGCTCGCCGAGGAGGACGGTCGCGACACCGTGCTGCTCGGCGCGAAGCAGACCGGTCACGGCGCACAGCACTAGCACTCCGGCGTACGGCGAGCCGCCGTACGCCCCGCGAGTGCGCACCGACGCGCGCCCGTCTGTACCAAATCTCCCGAATGAACCGCCTTACGGAGCCTGAAAGATGCAGCGTCATCTCATCTCGGCCGCCGACCTCACCCGCGACGACGCCGTCCTGATCCTCGACACCGCCGAGGAGATGGCCCGGGTCGCGGACCGGCCGATCAAGAAGCTGCCGACCCTGCGCGGCCGCACCGTCGTCAACCTCTTCTTCGAGGACTCCACCCGCACCCGGATCTCCTTCGAGGCCGCCGAGAAGCGTCTGTCCGCGGACGTCATCAACTTCTCCGCCAAGGGGTCCAGCGTGTCCAAGGGGGAGTCCCTGAAGGACACCGCCCAGACCCTGGAGGCCATGGGTGTCGACGCCGTCGTCATCCGGCACGGCGCCTCCGGAGCCCCCTACCGCCTGGCCAACTCCGGCTGGATCGACGCCGCCGTCATCAACGCCGGCGACGGCACCCACCAGCACCCCACCCAGGCCCTGCTCGACGCCTTCACCATGCGCCGCCGTCTGGTCGGCCGGGACGCCGGCCTGGGACGTGACCTCGCCGGCAAGCGCATCACGATCGTCGGTGACGTGCTGCACAGCCGGGTCGCCCGTTCCAACGTCGACCTGCTGCACACCCTCGGCGCCGACGTCACGCTCGTCGCCCCGCCCACCCTGCTGCCGGTCGGCGTCGGCTCCTGGCCGTGCGAGGTCTCGTTCGATCTCGACAGCACCCTCCCCAAGTCCGACGCGGTGATGATGCTCCGCGTCCAGCGGGAGCGCATGAACGCCGCCTTCTTCCCGACCGAGCGTGAGTACTCCCGGCGCTACGGCCTCGACGCCGACCGCATGGCGAAGATGCCGGAGCACGCGATCGTGATGCACCCCGGCCCGATGGTCCGCGGCATGGAGATCACCGCCGAGGTCGCCGACTCCGACCGCTGCACCGCCGTCGAACAGGTGGCGAACGGCGTCTCCATCCGCATGGCGGTCCTGTACCTGCTGCTGGGTGGCGCCGTGTTCGACCCCAAGACCGCGCCCGCCGTCACCGACGCCCGCCCGCCCGTCTCCCATCACCACCCTTCCAACGAGCGCTCCGCGCACTCCCCTTCTGCGGCCGAGGAGAACCAGAACCGATGAGCAGGACCCTGATCCGTGGTGCGAAGGTGCTCGGCGGCCAGCCGCAGGACGTGCTGATCGACGGTGAGGTCGTCGAGGCGATCGGCGCCGGTCTGTCCGCCGAGGGAGCGGAGGTCGTCGAGGCCGGCGGCAAGGTGCTGCTCCCCGGCCTGGTCGACCTGCACACCCACCTGCGCGAGCCCGGCCGCGAGGACTCCGAGACCGTCCTGACCGGTACGCGGGCCGCCGCGAGCGGCGGCTACACCGCCGTGTTCGCGATGGCCAACACCTTCCCGGTCGCCGACACAGCCGGTGTCGTCGAGCAGGTCTGGCGGCTGGGGCGGGAGCACGGCTACTGCGACGTGCGGCCCATCGGCGCGGTCACGGTCGGCCTGGAGGGCAAGAAGCTCGCCGAGCTGGGCGCCATGCACGAGTCGGCGGCGGGCGTCACCGTCTTCTCCGACGACGGCAAGTGCGTCGACGACGCGGTGATCATGCGCCGGGCGCTGGAGTACGTGAAGGCCTTCGGCGGCGTGGTCGCCCAGCACGCGCAGGAGCCGCGGCTGACCGAGGGCGCCCAGATGAACGAGGGCGTCGTCTCCGCCGAGCTGGGCCTCGGCGGCTGGCCGGCCGTCGCCGAGGAGTCGATCATCGCGCGCGACGTCCTCCTGGCCGACCACGTCGGCTCCCGCGTCCACATCTGCCACCTGTCCACCGCCGGGTCCGTCGAGATCGTCCGGTGGGCCAAGTCCCGCGGCATCGACGTCACCGCCGAGGTCACCCCGCACCATCTGCTGCTCACCGACGAGCTGGTGCGCACCTACAACCCGATCTACAAGGTCAACCCGCCGCTGCGCACCGAGCGCGACGTGCTGGCGCTGCGCGAGGCGCTCGCCGACGGCACGATCGACATCGTCGCCACCGACCACGCCCCGCATCCGCACGAGGACAAGGACTGCGAGTGGGCCGCCGCCGCCATGGGCATGGTCGGCCTGGAGACGGCGCTGTCCGTCGTCCAGGAGACGATGGTCGACACCGGTCTGCTCGACTGGGCGGGCGTCGCCGAGCGCATGTCCTTCAAGCCGGCGAAGATCGGCGGGGCCACCGGCCACGGCCGCCCCGTCTCGGCAGGTGAGCCCGCCAACCTCACGCTCGTCGACACGGCATACCGTGGGCAGGTGGACCCCGCGGGCTTCGCCTCGCGCAGCCGCAACACCCCCTACGAGGGCCGTGAGCTGCCGGGCCGTGTCACGCACACCTGGCTGCGGGGCAAGGCCACGCTCGTCGACGGGAAGCTCACGTGACACCTGTACTCCTGTTCGCAGCCGAGAAGAAATCGGCCCAGGTCACCGACTGGACCGACCGCATCGGCTGGCTCGTCGGACTCGCCCTGTTCGTCGCGCTCGTCTACTGGCTGATGCGCGAGGGCTGGAAGTGGCGCGGCACCCTGCAGAGCGACCTGCCGGAGCTGCCGACCGCTCCCGAGGAGCCCGGCGAGGCGAAGCTCACGATGAGCGGCCGCTACCACGGCTCCACCACCGCCGGGCAGTGGCTCGACCGCATCGTGGCCCACGGCCTGGGCACACGCAGCCGTGTCGAGCTGACGCTGACGGACGCGGGCCTGGACGTCGTACGCCCCGGAGCAACGGACTTCTTCGTCCCGGCCGAGCGGCTGCGCGAAGTCCGGCTCGACAAGGGCATCGCCGGCAAGGTCCTCACCGAGGGCGGACTGCTGGTGGTGACCTGGTCGCACGGCGACAAGCTGATCGACTCGGGATTCCGCTCGGACCGCGCGGCCGAGCACAACGACTGGGTCGACACCCTGAACCAGATGATCCACAAGACGGAAGGCGCACGATGACGACCTCCACCAGGGGAGCTGACAAGGTTCCCGCCGTACTCGTCCTGGAGGACGGCCGGATCTTCCGCGGCCGCGCCTACGGGGCCGTGGGGGTGACCTTCGGCGAAGCCGTGTTCTCCACCGGCATGACCGGCTACCAGGAGACCCTCACCGACCCGTCCTACCACCGCCAGGTCGTGGTCATGACCGCCCCCCACGTCGGCAACACCGGCGTCAACGACGAGGACCCCGAGTCCAAGCGGATCTGGGTCGCCGGCTACGTCGTACGCGACCCCGCGCGCAAGCCCTCCAACTGGCGGGCCAAGCGCTCGCTCGACGACGAACTGCGCGCGCAGGGCGTCGTCGGCATCAGCGGCATCGACACCCGGGCCCTGACCCGCCACCTGCGCGAGCGCGGTGCCATGCGCGTCGGCATCTTCTCCGGCGACGCGCTGCCCGACGAGGCCACGATGCTCGACGAGGTGCGCCAGGCGCCGCAGATGAAGGGCGCCGACCTCTCCGCCGAGGTCGCCACCACCGAGCCGTACGTCGTCCCCGCGATCGGTGAGAAGAAGTTCACGGTCGCGGCGGTCGACCTGGGCATCAAGGGCATGACCCCGCACCGCATGGCCGAGCGCGGCATCGAGGTCCACGTGCTGCCCGCCACGGCTACCGCCGAGGACGTCTACGCCGTGAGCCCGGACGGCGTGTTCTTCTCCAACGGCCCCGGCGACCCCGCCACCGCCGACCACGCCGTCTCGGTCATGCAGGCCGTCCTGGAGCGCGGCACCCCGCTGTTCGGCATCTGCTTCGGCAACCAGATCCTCGGCCGCGCCCTGGGCTTCGGCACCTACAAGCTGAAGTACGGCCACCGCGGCATCAACCAGCCGGTGCAGGACCGTACGACCGGCAAGGTCGAGGTCACCGCGCACAACCACGGCTTCGCCGTCGACGCCCCGCTCGACAAGGTCTCCGACACCCCCTACGGCCGCGCCGAGGTCTCCCACGTCTGTCTCAACGACAACGTGGTGGAGGGCCTCCAGCTCCTCGACAAGCCGGCCTTCAGCGTCCAGTACCACCCCGAGGCGGCCGCCGGTCCCCACGACGCCGCGTACCTGTTCGACCGCTTCGTGAAGCTCATGGAGGGCCAGCGTGCCTAAGCGCACCGATATCCAGTCCGTCCTGGTCATCGGCTCCGGCCCGATCGTCATCGGCCAGGCCGCCGAGTTCGACTACTCCGGCACCCAGGCGTGCCGGGTCCTGAAGGCCGAGGGCCTCAGGGTCATCCTCGTCAACTCCAACCCGGCGACGATCATGACCGACCCGGAGATCGCCGACGCCACCTACGTCGAGCCGATCACCCCGGACTTCGTCGAGAAGATCATCGCCAAGGAGCGCCCCGACGCACTGCTGCCCACCCTGGGCGGCCAGACGGCGCTCAACACGGCGATCTCGCTGCACGAGAACGGCGTCCTGGAGAAGTACGGCGTCGAGCTGATCGGCGCCAAGGTGGAGGCCATCCACAAGGGTGAGGACCGCGACCAGTTCAAGGAGGTCGTGGAGGAGGTCCGCAAGAAGATCGGGCACGGCGAGTCCGCCCGGTCCGTGATCTGCCACTCCATGGACGAGGTCCTCGCCGGCGTCGAGGAGCTGGGCGGCTACCCGGTCGTCGTCCGCCCCTCCTTCACCATGGGCGGCGCCGGCTCCGGCTTCGCGCACGACGAGGAGGAGCTGCGCCGCATCGCGGGCACCGGTCTCGCGCTCTCCCCGACCACCGAGGTGCTCCTGGAGGAGTCCATCCTCGGCTGGAAGGAGTATGAGCTGGAGCTGATGCGCGACAAGCACGACAACGTCGTGGTCGTCTGCTCCATCGAGAACTTCGACCCGATGGGCGTGCACACCGGCGACTCCATCACCGTCGCCCCGGCGATGACCCTGACCGACCGCGAGTACCAGATCCTCCGGGACGTCGGCATCGCCGTGATCCGCGAGGTCGGCGTCGACACCGGCGGCTGCAACATCCAGTTCGCGGTGAACCCCGAGGACGGTCGAGTGATCGTCATCGAGATGAACCCGCGCGTGTCGCGCTCGTCCGCACTGGCCTCCAAGGCGACCGGCTTCCCGATCGCGAAGATCGCGGCCAAGCTTGCCGTCGGCTACACCCTCGACGAGATCCCGAACGACATCACCCAGGAGACCCCGGCCTCCTTCGAGCCGACCCTCGACTATGTGGTCGTCAAGGCGCCGCGGTTCGCGTTCGAGAAGTTCCCGAGCGCGGACAGTACGCTGACCACCACCATGAAGTCGGTCGGCGAGGCCATGGCGATCGGCCGCAACTTCACCGAGGCGTTCCAGAAGGCGCTGCGCTCGCTGGAGAAGAAGGGCAGCCAGTTCACGTTCGTCGGCGACCCCGGGGACAAGGACGAGCTGCTGCGTGAGGCCGCCCGCCCCACCGACGGCCGGATCAACACGGTCATGCAGGCCATCCGCGCGGGTGCCACGCCCGAGGAGGTCTTCGAGTCCACCAGGATCGACCCGTGGTTCGTCGACCAGCTCTTCCTGATCAAGGAGATCGCGGACGAACTGGCCGCTGCCGACCGCCTGGACGCCGACCTGCTCGCCGAGGCCAAGCGGCACGGCTTCTCCGACCAGCAGATCGCCGAGATCCGGGGTTCGCGCGAGGACGTGGTGCGCGAGGTGCGGCACGCGCTCGGCGTACGCCCGGTGTACAAGACGGTCGACACCTGCGCCGCCGAGTTCGCCGCGAAGACGCCGTACTTCTACTCCTCCTACGACGAGGAGAGCGAGGTCGCCCCCCGCGAGAAGCCCGCGGTGATCATCCTGGGCTCCGGCCCCAACCGCATCGGCCAGGGCATCGAGTTCGACTACTCGTGCGTCCACGCCTCCTTCGCGCTCAGCGACGCCGGGTACGAGACGGTGATGGTCAACTGCAACCCGGAGACGGTCTCCACGGACTACGACACCTCCGACCGCCTGTACTTCGAGCCGCTGACGCTCGAGGACGTGCTGGAGATCGTCCACGCCGAGCAGCAGGCCGGGCCGGTCGCAGGCGTCGTGGTCCAGCTCGGCGGCCAGACCCCGCTGGGTCTCGCGCAGGCGCTGAAGGACAACGGCGTGCCGATCGTGGGCACCTCGCCCGAGGCGATCCACGCCGCCGAGGACCGCGGCGCGTTCGGCCGGGTGCTCGCGGAGGCCGGTCTCCCGGCCCCCAAGCACGGCACCGCCACCACCTTCGAGGAGGCCAAGGCCATCGCGGACGAGATCGGCTACCCGGTCCTCGTCCGGCCGTCCTACGTCCTCGGCGGGCGCGGCATGGAGATCGTCTACGACGAGGCCCGCCTCGCCGCGTACATCGCCGAGTCGACCGAGATCAGCCCCTCCCGGCCGGTGCTCGTCGACCGCTTCCTCGACGACGCGATCGAGATCGACGTCGACGCCCTCTACGACGGCGAGGAGCTGTACCTCGGCGGCGTGATGGAGCACATCGAGGAGGCCGGTATCCACTCCGGCGACTCCGCGTGCGCGCTGCCCCCGATCACGCTGGGCGGCTTCGACATCAAGCGCCTGCGCGCCTCCACGGAGGCCATCGCGCGGGGCGTCGGCGTCCGCGGACTGATCAACATCCAGTTCGCGATGGCGGGCGACATCCTCTACGTCCTCGAGGCCAACCCGCGCGCCTCCCGCACGGTGCCCTTCACCTCGAAGGCGACGGCGGTGCCGCTCGCGAAGGCCGCCGCCCGCATCTCGCTGGGCGCGACCATCGCCGAGCTGCGCGAGGAGGGCCTGCTGCCGAAGAACGGCGACGGCGGCGAGCTGCCGCTGGACGCGCCGATCTCCGTCAAGGAGGCCGTGATGCCGTGGTCGCGGTTCCGCGACATCCACGGTCGCGGTGTCGACACCGTCCTCGGCCCGGAGATGCGCTCCACCGGCGAGGTCATGGGCATCGACTCCGTCTTCGGCACGGCGTACGCCAAGTCGCAGGCGGGCGCCTACGGTCCGCTGCCGACCAAGGGCCGCGCGTTCATCTCGGTCGCCAACCGCGACAAGCGTTCGATGATCTTCCCGGCGCGTGAGCTGGTCGCGCACGGCTTCGAGCTGCTCGCCACCTCCGGCACGGCCGAAGTCCTCAAGCGCAACGGCATCAACGCGACGGTCGTGCGCAAGCAGTCCGACGGTCCCGGCCCGAACGGCGAGAAGACCATCGTCCAGATGATCCACGACGGCGAGGTCGACCTCATCGTCAACACCCCGTACGGCACCGGCGGCCGCCTCGACGGCTACGACATCCGTACGGCGGCGGTGGCCCGCTCCGTGCCGTGTCTGACGACGGTCCAGGCGCTGGCCGCGGCGGTTCAGGGCATTGACGCGCTCAACCACGGCGACGTCGGCGTCCGCTCGCTCCAGGAACACGCCGAATTCCTGACCGCGGCCCGCGACTAGCCGACGAGGGGGACACCGGAAACGGTGTCCCCCTCTTCATGAGGACTCCCACCCTCATGAGGACTCCTGAGGACTCCCAAGACATGTACAAGCTCTTCTTCCGCCTGGTCTTCCAGCGGATGGACCCTGAGCAGGCCCACTACCTGGCCTTCCGCTGGATCCGCCTCGCCGCCCGCATCCCCGTGCTGCGCACCTTCCTGGCGGCCGCCCTCGCGCCCCGCTACAAGGAGCTGCGCACGGAGGCCTTCGGGCTGCGCATGCACGGCCCCTTCGGGCTGGCCGCCGGCTTCGACAAGAACGCCGTCGCGATCGACGGGATGTCGATGCTGGGCTTCGGCCACGTCGAGATCGGCACGGTGACCGGGGAGGCGCAGCCGGGCAACCCCAAGAAGCGGCTCTTCCGCCTCGTCCCAGACCGCGCCCTGATCAACCGCATGGGCTTCAACAACGAGGGGTCGCTGGCCGTCGCCGCGCGCCTGGCGACCCGTACACCGGCGTTCAAGACGGTGGTGGGCGTCAACATCGGCAAGACCAAGGTCGTCCCGGAGGCCGAGGCCGCCCAGGACTACGTGAAGTCGACCGAGCGGCTCGCGCCCTACGCCGACTACCTGGTCGTCAACGTCTCCTCCCCGAACACGCCCGGCCTGCGCAACCTGCAGGCCACCGAGGCGCTGCGCCCGCTGCTGACCGCCGTCCGCGAGGCCGCGGACCGTACGGTCCGCGCGCGGCGCGTACCGCTCCTCGTGAAGATCGCCCCGGATCTCGCCGACGAGGACATCGACGCCGTCGCCGACCTGGCGGTGGAGCTGGGCCTGGACGGGATCATCGCCACGAACACCACCATCGCGCGCGAGGGCCTCGGCCTGCGGTCGGAGTCCGCACTTGTGAAGGAGACCGGGGGGCTGTCGGGCGCGCCGCTGAAAACGCGCTCCTTGGAGGTGCTGCGGCGCCTCTACGCGCGCGTGGGCGACCGCATCACCCTGGTGGGCGTCGGCGGCATCGAGAACGCCGAGGACGCCTGGCAGCGCATCCTGGCCGGTGCCACGCTGGTGCAGGGCTACAGCGCCTTCATCTACGAGGGGCCCTTCTGGAGCCGCGCCATCCACAAGGGGCTCCTCGCCCGCCTCCGTACGAGCCCGTACGCCACCCTCGCCGACGCGGTCGGCGCCGACGTAAGGAAGGCCGCATGAGTCCTCTGGAGCCCTTCGGCACGCGTCTGCGCCGCGCCATGGACGAGCGCGGCCCGTTGTGCGTCGGGATCGACCCGCACGCCTCGCTGCTCACCGAGTGGGGCCTGAACGACGATGTCGCCGGGCTGGAGCGGTTCAGCCGCACGGTCGTGGAGGCCGTGGCCGACCGGGTGGCCGTGCTCAAGCCGCAGAGCGCGTTCTTCGAGCGGTTCGGGTCGCGCGGCGTCGCCGTTCTGGAGAAGGCGGTCGCCGAGGCGCGGGCGGCCGGGGCGCTGGTCGTCATGGACGCCAAGCGTGGCGACATCGGCTCGACCATGGCCGCGTACGCCGAGTCCTTCCTGCACAAGGACGCCCCGCTGTTCTCCGACGCGCTCACGGTCTCGCCGTACCTCGGCTACGGCTCCCTGAAGCCGGCCGTGGAGCTGGCGCGGGAGAGCGGAGCCGGGCTCTTCGTGCTCGCCCTGACCTCCAACCCGGAGGGCGGCGAGGTGCAGCACGCCCTGCGGTCCGACGGACGGAACGTCGGAGCGACGATGCTCGCCTACCTCGCGGCCGAGAACGCGGGGGAGGAGCCTCTCGGCTCCTTCGGCGCGGTCGTCGGCGCCACGCTCGGCGACCTGTCGTCGTACGACCTGGACATCAACGGGCCGCTCCTCGCCCCCGGCATCGGTGCCCAGGGAGCCACTCCCGCCGATCTTCCGGAGGTGTTCGGCGCGGCGGTGCGCAATGTCGTCCCGAACGTCAGCCGGGGTGTTCTTCGTCACGGTCCCGACGTCGTCGCGCTGCGTGACGCCGCGCAACGCTTCGCCGACGAGATCCGGGGCGCCCTGGACGCACAGTAGCGCCTCGCGGGGACGCGTGAGCGCGCGGAAGAGTCCTTCCAGGACGGCTCGAGGTCTGGATACATCCTCAAATCCGGGGCAGTATGTCCGAAAGGTCCGTCTCAACAGAGGCTGACCAGGACTTTTCCGCTGTTCTCGCTGACTCTGGCGGACTTGCCCGCTAGTCTCCGACGAGTGAGGGCACCTCCCACGCCCTCAAGACAGATGGGGGAGGGCGGGCAAGCGTGTTGCTCGTGGCTCCCCAGGTGTGGGGCGACTAGGTTCCTCACCGGTCCGTATCCGACAGTTCGACATCCGAGGTGACGTAGGCGTGGCTCTTCCGCCCCTTACCCCCGAACAGCGCGCAGCCGCGCTCGAAAAGGCCGCCGCGGCTCGCCGGGAGCGGGCCGAGGTCAAGAATCGACTCAAGCACTCCGGCGCCTCCCTTCACGAGGTCATCAAGCAGGGCCAGGAGAACGACGTCATCGGCAAGATGAAGGTCTCCGCCCTCCTCGAGTCCCTGCCGGGCGTGGGCAAGGTCCGCGCCAAGCAGATCATGGAGCGACTCGGTATCTCCGAGAGCCGCCGCGTGCGGGGCCTCGGTTCCAACCAGATCGCCTCTCTCGAGCGCGAGTTCGGCGGCGCCGCCAGCTGAGTCCGGGGCACTCCGGGATTGCTGGAATAATCGCTGCATGAGTGAACGTCCGCGGCTGACCGTGCTCTCCGGCCCCTCGGGGGTCGGCAAGAGCACGGTCGTCGCCCATATGCGCAAGGAACACCCCGAGGTCTGGCTCTCGGTGTCGGCGACGACCCGCGCGCCCCGCCCCGGTGAACGGCACGGAGTCCACTACTTCTTCGTCACGGACGACGAGATGGACAAGCTGATCGCCAACGGTGAGCTGCTGGAGTGGGCCGAGTTCGCCGGCAACCGTTACGGGACGCCGCGGGCCGCCGTGATCGAGCACCTGGAGGCCGGGGTGCCGGTCCTGCTGGAGATCGACCTTCAGGGCGCCCGGCAGGTCCGTGAATCCATGTCCGAGGCACAGCTCGTGTTCCTGGCTCCTCCCTCCTGGGAGGAGCTCGTGCGCAGACTCACCGGGCGGGGCACCGAGCCGCCCGAGGTCATCGAGCGCCGCTTGGAGGCGGCGAGGACGGAGCTGGCGGCCGAGCCCGAGTTCGACGAGACCCTGGTCAACACCTCGGTCAAGGACGTGGCGCGCGAGCTGCTAGCCTTGATGAACGTTGTGTGATCAGGGTTGTGTGATCAGGTCTGATCTTTCCCATCTTTCGGAAGGTAGAGCGTGTCCTCTTCCATCACCGCGCCCGAGGGCATCATCAACCCGCCGATCGACGAGCTCCTCGAGGCCACCGACTCGAAGTACAGCCTCGTGATCTACGCGGCCAAGCGGGCCCGCCAGATCAACGCGTACTACTCGCAGCTCGGTGAGGGCCTCCTCGAGTACGTCGGTCCGCTCGTGGACACCCACGTCCACGAGAAGCCGCTCTCGATCGCTCTGCGCGAGATCAACGCGGGTCTGCTGACCTCCGAGTCCGTCGAGGGCCCGGCCCAGTGACCCTGCGGTGACAAAAAGTAGTATCTACTGATCGCAGTAGGCTTTTCCACAGGCCCGGCAGCGCGACTGTCGGGCCTGTGGTGTCTCATAGACGCGTACGCCGATGAGCCGCGGCGTACAGGTGTCGAGTGCGGGGAGGCCCGGTGGGCAAGCCGAAGGTCGTTCTGGGGGTCAGTGGCGGCATTGCCGCGTACAAGGCGTGCGAGCTGCTGCGCAGACTGACCGAGTCCGGGCATGACGTCCGCGTCGTGCCGACCGCCTCCGCGCTGCACTTCGTCGGCGCCGCCACCTGGTCCGCCCTCTCCGGCAACCCGGTCTCCACGGAGGTCTGGGACGACGTCCACGAGGTCCCGCACGTCCGCATCGGCCAGAGCGCCGACCTGGTGGTGGTCGCGCCGGCCACCGCCGACATGCTCGCCAAGGCCGCCCACGGCCTCGCCGACGACCTCCTCACCAACACCCTCCTGACCGCCCGCTGCCCGGTCGTCTTCGCCCCGGCCATGCACACGGAGATGTGGGAGCACCCGGCCACACAGGAGAACGTGGCGACGCTGCGCCGCCGCGGCGCCGTCGTCATCGAACCGGCGGTCGGCCGGCTCACCGGCGTCGACACCGGCAAGGGCCGACTGCCCGAACCGGCCGAGATCTTCGAGATCTGCCGCCGGGTGCTCGCCCGAGGCGTCGGCGAGCCCGACCTCGCGGGGCGGCACGTCGTCGTCAGCGCCGGCGGCACCCGTGAGCCCCTCGACCCCGTCCGCTTCCTGGGCAACCGCTCCTCCGGCAAGCAGGGCTACGCCCTCGCGCGCACGGCCGCGGCCCGGGGCGCCCGCGTCACCCTGATCGCCGCGAACACGGGTCTGCCCGACCCGGCCGGAGTCGACGTCATACCGGTGGAGACCGCGGTACAGCTGCGCGAGGCGGTCCTCAAGGCGGCCGCGGACGCCGACGCCGTCGTGATGGCGGCGGCGGTGGCTGACTTCCGCCCGGCGACCTACGCACCGGGGAAGATCAAGAAGAAGGACGGACAGGACCCGGAGCCCATCACCCTGGTCAGGAATCCCGACATCCTGGCGGAGATCTCGGCCGACCGCGCCCGCCCGGACCAGATCGTCGTCGGCTTCGCCGCGGAGACCGACGACGTGCTGGCGAACGGCCGGGCGAAGCTGGCGCGCAAGGGCTGCGACCTGCTCGTGGTGAACGAGGTGGGGGAGCGCAAGACCTTCGGCTCCGAGGAGAACGAGGCGGTCGTGCTGGGCGCCGACGGCAGCGAGACCCCGGTGCCGCACGGGCCCAAGGAAGCGCTCGCCGAGACGGTGTGGGACCTCGTCTCTCACCGCCTCACCTGAACATGTCCTGCACTTCACGGCCCGTTCAAGCCCCGGACATTGCCGCGTGGCGACCCTGGAAACAGCGCTGGGCATTCGGCAGAATGCCCGTGCCGCAGGTCACAGGGCTCCCGAGAAGCGAGACACCTGGGCCGGTGGCAGAGCGCGACCGATAAACTGTTTCTCGGACGACGCCGGGCGCAGCCCCCGTCCCGTCCGCCCATGATCAGCCAGCAGCCGCTGCAACCCCAGGGAGCGTTGTGTCCCGTCGCCTGTTCACCTCGGAGTCCGTGACCGAGGGTCACCCCGACAAGATCGCTGACCAGATCAGCGACACCATTCTCGACGCGCTTCTGCGTGAGGACCCGACGTCCCGGGTCGCCGTGGAGACGCTGATCACGACCGGCTTGGTGCACGTGGCCGGTGAGGTCACGACCAAGGCGTACGCGGACATCGCGACGCTGGTTCGCAACAAGATCCTCGAGATCGGCTACGACTCGTCGAAGAAGGGCTTCGACGGCGCGTCCTGTGGTGTGTCGGTGTCGATCGGTGCGCAGTCCCCGGACATCGCGCAGGGTGTGGACACGGCGTACGAGACCCGGGTCGAGGGCGACGACGACGAGCTGGACCGACAGGGCGCCGGTGACCAGGGCCTGATGTTCGGCTACGCGTCGGACGAGACGCCGACGCTGATGCCGCTGCCGATCTTCCTGGCGCACCGCCTGTCCAAGCGCCTGTCCGACGTCCGCAAGAACGGCACGATCCCCTACCTGCGCCCGGACGGCAAGACGCAGGTCACCATCGAGTACGACGGTGACAAGGCGGTCCGTCTGGACACGGTGGTCGTCTCCTCGCAGCACGCGAGCGACATCGACCTGGACTCGCTGCTGGCTCCCGACATCCGCGAATTCGTGGTGGAGCCGGAGCTGAAGGCGCTGCTGGACGAAGGCATCAAGCTCGAGACCGACGGCTACCGCCTGCTGGTCAACCCCACCGGCCGCTTCGAGATCGGCGGCCCGATGGGTGACGCGGGCCTGACCGGGCGGAAGATCATCATCGACACGTATGGCGGCATGGCCCGCCACGGCGGCGGCGCGTTCTCCGGCAAGGACCCGTCCAAGGTGGACCGCTCGGCCGCGTACGCGATGCGCTGGGTCGCCAAGAACGTGGTCGCCGCGGGCCTGGCCTCCCGTTGCGAGGTCCAGGTGGCGTACGCGATCGGCAAGGCCGAGCCGGTGGGTCTGTTCGTGGAGACCTTCGGCACGGCCAAGGTCGACGCCGAGAAGATCGAGAGTGCGATCACCGAGGTCTTCGACCTCCGCCCGGCCGCGATCATCCGCGACCTCGACCTGCTCCGCCCCATCTACTCCCAGACCGCGGCGTACGGACACTTCGGCCGCGAGCTGCCCGACTTCACCTGGGAGCGCACGGACCGGGTGGAGGCCCTGCGCAAGGCGGCGGGTCTGTAAGCCTTCCAGCACGGTTGTCACGAGGCCCGGCACCCTTCGGGGTGGCGGGCCTCGGCGCGTGGAAAAGGGCGCGTCAGAGCGGAGATGTGGGCCTTGAGGCCTGTTTCGCAGCCGACCTGACCGAAGACAGACCCTGGGCGGCGTCGTCTCGGCGGTACGTCGGTGTCAGTGGCGTTTGGTAAGAATGCAAGCGTGAGCAGCGAGAACGGGCAGCAGCGGGCGGGCGGGTCAGACGCATCGCCGCCCGAGCAGCTTGCCCTGCTGCGGGACGCCGTGCGCAAGGCCAAGGCGCCCCGGGCCAAGCCGCGGACCTGGCGGGGGGCCTCGCTGGCGAGGGAACTGCCCGTCGCGCGGGTGGTGGTCGACAAGGGCGTGCTGCATCTGGACCGCTACTTCGACTACGCCGTACCGGAGGAGCTCGACGCCGTCGCCCGGCCCGGGGTCAGGGTCCGGGTACGGTTCGGGGCCGGCCGGCGCACGGTGCGGGAGGGACGGCGCGAGGGCGGCGGGCTCATCGACGGGTTTCTGGTCGAGCGGGTGGCCGAGTCCGACTACGCGGGGCCCCTCGCGGCGCTCGCGCAGGTCGTGTCACCCGAGCCCGTTCTCTCGCCCGAACTGCTGGGCCTCGCCCGCGCCGTCGCCGACCGTTATGCCGGCAGCCTCGCGGACGTGCTCCAGCTCGCGGTCCCGCCACGGCACGCGCGCGCGGAGGCCGCTGAGTGGGGCACGCCGCCGGCGCCTCCGGCCGCGCCGGAGCCCGGATCGTGGCGGCGGTACGGGCGGGGCGCGGACTTCCTGCGGTCGCTGGCCTCCGGCGGCGTGCCCCGGGCCGTGTGGACCGCCCTGCCCGGGCCCCAGTGGGCGCAGGAGATCGCCCGGGCCGTGCAGGCCACGCTCGCCTCCGGGCGGGGCGCCCTGGTCGTCGTGCCCGCCGGGCGGGCAGTGGCGCGGGTCGACACCGCGCTGCGTGAGCTGATGGGTGAGGGGCAGCATGCGGTGCTGACCGCCGACGCCGGACAGGAGCGGCGGTACCGGGAGTGGCTCGCCGTGCGCCGCGGGGCCGTGCGGGCCGTCGTCGGGACGCGGGCCGCCATGTTCGCACCCGTATGGAACCTGGGGCTCGTCGTCGTGTGGGACGACGGGGACGCCAGTCACAGCGACGACCACGCCCCCTTCCCCCACGTTCGCGAGGTGCTGGAGCTGCGCGCCACCCGCGAGAAGTGCGGCTTCCTGCTGGGGAGCTGGACCTGCACCGTCGAGGCCGCCCAGCTCGTGGAGAGCGGATGGGCCGCACCGCTGGTCGCCGACCGCGAGCAGGTGCGCGCCACCGCACCGCTCGTACGGACGGTGGGCGACGGGGACCTCGCACGCGACGAGGCGGCGCGGGCCGCACGGCTGCCCACGCTCGCCTGGGAGGTCGCACGGGAGGGACTGCGGCACGGACCGGTTCTGGTACAGGTACCCCGGCGCGGCTATGTGCCCCGGATGGCCTGCGTGCAGTGCCGGGCGCCCGCGCGCTGCCGGCACTGCGCCGGGCCGCTGGCGGGGCAGGAGGCAGGGGAGCTGAGGTGCGGCTGGTGCGGGCGGGAGGAGAGCGCCTGGCACTGTCCGGAGTGCGGGGGGTTCCGGCTGCGGGCCCAGATCGTGGGGGCGCGGCGGACCGCCGAGGAGCTGGGACGGGCCTTCCCGGCCGTTCCGGTGCGAACCTCGGGGCGCGAGCAGGTGCTGGACACGGTGCCGGGGACACCGGCCCTGGTTGTCAGCACCCCGGGGGCCGAGCCCGTCGCCGAGGGCGGGTACGCGGCGGCGCTGCTGCTGGACGGATGGGCCATGCTGGGGCGGCCCGATCTGCGCGCGGGCGAGGACGCTCTGCGGCGGTGGATCGGCGCGAGCGCGCTGGTGAAGCCGCAGTCCGTTGGCGGCACGGTCGTGATCGTCGCCGAGCCGACGCTGCGGCCCGTGCAGGCGCTCGTCCGGTGGGATCCCGTCGGGCACGCGGTGCGCGAACTGGCCGAGCGGGCGGAGCTGGGGTTTCCACCGGTGTCGCGAATGGCGGCGGTGTCGGGACCGGCCGAGGCCGTCGCGGACTTCCTCGCAGCAGCCCATCTCCCGCCCGGCGCCGAGGTGCTGGGGCCCGTCCCGCTGCCGGTCACCGAAGCCGGGCGGCCCCGCAGGGTGGGGGGGCCGCCCCCGGGGGAGCGTTGGGAGCAGGCACTGGTCCGCGTACCGCCCGGGAGCGGGGCCGCACTGGCGACCGCCCTGAAGACCGCGCTGGCCACCCGGACGGCACGGGCCGGCGGCGACGCGGTACGGATCCGGATCGATCCGCCGGACATCGGGTGACGGCCGCCATCGGGCAGGGGCACCGGAGGACGGAGCCGACCGGTCGTGCGGCTCGGGCGGGACTGCCTCCCGGTGCGGCCGGGAGGCAGAGCAGAAGGGGGGGCCTCAGCCGTTGCGCGGTCCGGGGAAGGCAGTGGGCCGCGCCTCGTCGCGGAGGGTGGGGCTGCCCGCCGTCGGCTGGGTCGGCATCGAGCGGGCCGCGGGCACCGTGGGGATACCCGAGCCGACGTTGATCGTGCGGGTACCGGACGGTTCCGTCGCGCGATCGGCCTCGGCGGCCGCCTGGGTGGCGGCACGGCGGGCGCCGTAACGGCGGTGGACCGCCTGCTTGGTGACTCCGAGCGCCGAGCCCACGGCGTCCCACGAGAAGCCGAGCGAGCGGTCGAAGTCCACGGCCGCGGTGACCAGGGTCTCGACACTGTCCCGCAGCTCCTGGGCGAGACGGACGGTCGGGGCGGGAGCGCGTCCGTAGACGACGAAGCCCGTGGACGGGCCGGAGCGCCGCGGGCGGTAGACGTTGCCCAACTGGGCGGTGAGGGTGCGCAGCGCGTCCACCTGCCGGCGGACCCGCTCGATGTCCCGCACCAGCAAGTGCAGGCTGGCCCGGGCCTGGGCGTCGTGGGTTGCGTGGTCGGCCATGAACAAGCCTCTCGAACCGGCGTTGAAAAGGATCGGGCCGCTGCAGC
This sequence comes from Streptomyces sp. NPDC107546, assembly GCF_055639175.1. Taxonomy (NCBI): domain Bacteria; kingdom Bacillati; phylum Actinomycetota; class Actinomycetes; order Kitasatosporales; family Streptomycetaceae; genus Streptomyces; species Streptomyces sp. NPDC107546. The sequence goes on from NZ_JBVKBA010000016.1 coordinate 81,854, forward strand.
GGCCCGCTTGTGGTCAACTCTTTCTTGACCAACGCGCATTCGGTCCTGTGGTCACGCTGCGGGGGCGTAAGAGCATATGCGTACGCCCCCGGCGGATGGCGTGCGCTGCGAGCCCCTGCCTGGGGCCGGGCGCGCCCCGCCACGTCCTAGACTGGTGCCGCCGCCCGCAGGCCCGGTCCGGCCGGGAGCTGTGGGTCCGTCAGAACTGCCGCCCGAGAGGCCGTCACCCACCCATGAAGCTGGTCTTCGCAGGTACCCCCGAGGTCGCCGTTCCCGCGCTGGACGCTCTGATCGCGTCGGACCGGCACGAGGTGGCCGCCGTCGTCACCCGGCCCGACGCACCGGCCGGGCGCGGGCGCAGGCTCGTCGCCAGCCCCGTCGCCGAGCGGGCGGCGGAGTCCGGCATCGAGGTCCTCAAGCCGAACCGGCCCCGGGACGAGGACTTCCTCGCACGCCTCAGGGAGATCGCGCCCGACTGCTGCCCCGTCGTCGCCTACGGCGCGCTCCTGCCCCGTGTCGCCCTCGACATCCCCGCCCACGGCTGGGTCAACCTGCACTTCTCCCTGCTGCCCGCCTGGCGCGGCGCCGCCCCCGTGCAGCACTCCGTGATGGCGGGCGACGAGATCACCGGCGCCTCCACCTTCCTCATCGAGGAGGGCCTGGACTCCGGTCCCGTCTACGGCACCGTCACCGAGCGGATCCGGCCCACCGACACCAGCGGCGACCTGCTCACCCGGCTCGCCTTCGCCGGTGCCGGACTCCTCGAGGCCACCATGGACGGCATCGAGGACGGCACCCTCAAAGCCGTGCCGCAGCCCGCCGAGGGCGTCACGCTCGCTCCGAAGATCACCGTCGAGGACGCGCAGGTCGACTGGTCCGCGCCCGCGCTGCGCGTCGACCGCGTGGTGCGCGCCTGCACGCCCGCGCCCGGCGCCTGGACCACCTTCCGCGGCGAACGGCTCAAGCTCATCCAGGTCACGCCCCGGCCCGAGGTGAAGGACCTGGCACCCGGGCGGCTGTCCGTCGGCAAGAACAACGTGTACGTCGGCACCGGTTCGCATGCGGTAGAACTGGTGTGGGTGCAGGCCCAGGGCAAGAAGCCGATGAAGGCCGCGGACTGGGCGCGCGGGGTGCGGATCGGCGCCGCGGAACCCCTGGGGGGTGTCTGACACCATCCGCCGGGGACGTGACGCGAATGGTCGGACACCCCCTGGCGGCAGCCCCCGCCGACCTCCGCGTCGGCCCCATGTTTCCCGGACGTACGCTGTAAGCGCACGCCGTCCCACAACCGGAGCACCTTTTTCGTGACCGAGCAGTCCCGCCGTCCCCGCAAGCCCGGCAAGCCCTACCGCCGGCCCCAGAAGGACCCCGTCCGTATCCTCGCCTTCGACGCCCTGCGGGCGGTGGACGAACGGGACGCGTACGCCAACCTCGTCCTGCCGCCGCTGCTGCGCAAGGCGCGTGAGAAGGGCGACATCGACGGGCGGGACGCGGCGCTCGCCACCGAGCTGGTGTACGGGACACTGCGCCGGCAGGGCACGTACGACGCCATACTCTCCGCCTGCGTCGACCGGCCGCTGCGGGACGTCGACCCGCCGGTGCTCGACGTGCTGAGCCTCGGCGTCCACCAACTGCTCGGTACGCGGATCCCCACCCACGCCGCCGTGTCCGCGACCGTCGAACTGGCGCGCGTGGTGCTCGGCGACGGGCGGGCCAAGTTCGTCAACGCCGTTCTGCGCAAGGTCGCCCAGGACGACCTCGACGCCTGGCTGGAGCGGGTGGCACCCCCGTACGACGAGGACCCCGAGGACCACCTCGCCGTCGTGCACTCGCACCCGCGCTGGGTCGTCTCCGCCCTGTGGGACTCCCTCGGCGGCGGACGCGCCGGCATCGAGGAACTCCTCGCGGCGGACAACGAGCGCCCCGAGGTCACCCTCGTCGCCCGGCCCGGCCGCTCCACCGCCGAAGAACTCCTCGGCGAGCCCGCCGCGCTGCCGGGCCGCTGGTCGCCGTACGCCGTCCGGCTCACCGAGGGTGGTGAGCCCGGCTCGGTCAAGGCCGTGCACGAAGGCCGTGCGGGCGTCCAGGACGAGGGCAGCCAGCTCGTCGCGCTCGCCCTCGCGGGCGCGCCCCTCGACGGGCCCGACCGGGCGTGGCTGGACGGGTGCGCCGGGCCCGGTGGCAAGGCCGCCCTGCTCGCCGCCCTCGCCGCCGAGCGGGGAGCCGTGCTGCTGGCCTCCGAGAAGCAGCCGCACCGGGCCGGCCTGGTGGCGAAGGCGCTGGCCGGGAATCCCGGCCCGTACCAGGTGCTCGCCGCCGACGGCACCCGGCCGCCGTGGCGGCCCGGCACCTTCGACCGGGTCCTGATGGACGTGCCCTGCACGGGTCTCGGCGCGCTGCGCCGCCGCCCCGAGGCGCGCTGGCGCCGCCGGCCCGAGGACCTCGACGGGTTCGCCCCGCTGCAGCGCTCCCTGCTGCGCACGGCCCTTGAATCCGTACGGGTCGGAGGCGTCGTCGGCTACGCCACCTGCTCGCCGCACCTGGCCGAGACCCGCGCGGTGGTCGACGACGTCCTCAAGCAGTACCGCGACGCCGAACTCATCGACGCCCGGCCGCTGCTGCCCGGCGTGCCGGACCTGGGCGACGGCCCCGACATCCAGCTCTGGCCGCATCTCCACGGCACGGACGCGATGTACCTGGCCCTCATCCGCCGCACCGGCTGAACGCGGGACGGCCCGTGCCGCTCGCCGGGCCGGGAGTCAACGGTCCGGCCGCGGGTGACGGTGAGGAACGGCAGGACCTGCCCCGACCGGCCCGGTGATGTGGTGCGGGACCATGCTGGTGAGTGCCCGGCGGGTGCGGCCGAACATGACGGTGGCCGCGCCGTCCGGTCACGCGGCGCCGAGCGATGAGTTCTGGCCGGGTACCGGCGCGAGCAACCGGAGCAGGGCATGGCAGGCTTGGGGCATGGCCGTGCAGATCAACCCCAGCATCCTGTCCGCCGACTTCGCCCGCCTCGCCGAGCAGGCGAAGGCCGTGGAGGGCGCCGACTGGCTCCACGTCGACGTGATGGACAACCACTTCGTCCCCAACCTCACGCTCGGCGTGCCGGTCGTGGAGTCCCTGGCCCGGTCGACGGACACGCCGCTGGACTGCCATCTGATGATCGAGGACGCCGATCGGTGGGCACCCCAGTACGTCGAAGCGGGTGCCTCCTCCGTCACCTTCCACGTCGAGGCGGCCGCGGCCCCGGTGCGGCTCGCTCGGGAGATCCGCGCCAAGGGCGCCCGGGCCTCCATGGCCCTCAAGCCCGCGACGCCGATCGAGCCGTACGAGGACCTGCTGCCCGAGCTGGACATGCTGCTGATCATGACGGTCGAGCCCGGGTTCGGCGGCCAGGCCTTCCTGGACATCATGCTGCCCAAGATCCGCCGCACCCGTGAGCTGATCGGCAAGCACGGTCTTCAGCTGTGGCTGCAGGTCGACGGCGGTGTCTCGGCCTCCACCATCGAACAGTGCGCGGAGGCGGGAGCGGACGTCTTCGTGGCCGGCTCGGCGGTGTACGGGGCGGCCGACCCGGCCGCCGCGGTACGTGCATTGCGCACCCAGGCGGAGCGGGCGACGGCCCGGGCCTCGTGGGCGTGCGACGAGTGAGACAACGGAACCTGAACGCCGACCGTCCGGGCTGATCGACCACGCCGGATCTGCAAGGATGAACGGCGAATGCAGAGTGTGAACAGCAGTGAGGAGATGGCCGTGTCGGGTATGTCGGCGGGCCGGTCAGCCATGCGGATGGGACCCGCTGAGCTGGTGCAGGCGGCGGCCATGGCCCGTCGCTTCTATCTCGAGGGCAAGTCCAAGATCCAGATCGCGGAGGAGTTCGGCGTCAGCCGCTTCAAAGTGGCCCGGGTCCTGGAGACCGCCCTCGAACGGGATCTCGTGCGCATCGAGATCCGTGTTCCGGCCGAGCTGGACGCCGAGCGCTCCGACGCGCTGCGCGCCCGCTACGGCCTCAGGCACGCCGTCGTGGTCGAGTCCCCGGCCGAGGCCGAGGAGTCGCCCGACCCCGAGAACCTCGGCGAGGTGGCCGCCGACCTGCTCGGCGAGCTGGTCACCGAGGGGGATGTGCTGGGCCTGGCCTGGGGCCGCTCCACCATCCACATGGCGGCGGCCCTCGACCGGCTGCCGCCGTGCACGGTGGTGCAGCTGACGGGCGTGTACGACGCGGGGACCTCCGAGCGCGGCTCGGTGGAGGCGGTGCGCCGTGCCGCCCAGGTCTCGGGCGGCGACGCCCACCCCATCTACGCGCCGATGCTGCTCCCGGACGCGGCGACCGCGGCGGCCCTGCGCAACCAGACGGGGATCGCCCGCGCCTTCGAGTACTTCGACAAGGTGACGGTCGCCTGTGTCTCCATCGGCTCCTGGGAGCCCGGTATCTCCACGGTGCACGACATGCTCACCGAGGAGGAGCGCGCCCACTACGCCTCCCTCGGTGTCGCCGCCGAGATGGCCGCGCACCTCTTCGACACCGAGGGCCGCCGGGTCGGACGGGACCTGGGGGAGCGGTGCATCACCGTCAAGGCGGACCAGCTCCGCCGTATCCCCGAGGTCGTCGCGATCGCGGGCGGGCAGCGCAAGGCGGCCGCCATCGACGCGGTGCTGCGCTCCGGGCTCGTCACCAGCCTTGTGACGGACACGGCGGCGGCGGACTACCTCATGACGGCGGGGCCGACGCCGACGCCTGCGCTGCATCGGGCGGACCCGGACGGGCCCTGACAGGACCTCCCGGCGGGGCGGCTGTGGCAGCATCGGGATCATGCTGCCCCGGTCCGTCCCCCGCCTGCTCGTGGGGCTCCTCGTCTGTCTGACCGTCCTGCTCACCGGGTGCTCGGCCACGGACACCGGCACCCGCGCGCCCGCCCCGTCGGGGGCAGGGCACATGGCCACGGTCAAGGAGAGCCGGCTCCCCGCCGAGGCCCGGCACACCCTCGCCCTCGTCGACAAGGGCGGCCCCTACCCCTACGCGCAGGACGGCACGGTCTTCGGCAACTTCGAGCACCGGCTGCCGGCACACCCGCGCGGTTACTACCACGAGTACACGGTGCCGACCCCCGGCGCGCACGGCCGCGGAGCCCGGCGCATCGTCACCGGGCAGGGCGGGGAGACCTACTACACCGACGATCACTACAACACGTTCCGGGCGGTGCTGAGATGACCGACGACCTGGCTGACCGGTTCCTGGTCACGCTCGATCTGGACGGTGTCGCCGACAAGGCGGCGTTCATGGAGCGGGTCGTGCGCGCCCTGGACCTGCCGTACTGGTTCGGCCGCAACTGGGACGCGCTCGCCGACTCGCTCACCGACGACACCGTCTGGCCCGAGCAGGCCGTCCAGCGGGGCCTGCTGCTCGTCGTCCGTGGCTGGGAGGAGTACGCGAGGGCGTGCCCCGAGGAGTGGGAGACCGCCCGGGAGGTGTTCACCGAGGCGGCGGACCAGATGCCGGGCCTGTCCGTGGCGCTGACACTTGGATGAACCTCCGAAAGCCCCTCTGACCTGCCTGGATGATTCGCCCGGGGTTCGTGGAGCGGCCGTCATGGGAGAATGAAGTACGTGCTCTTCCCCCTGGCTGACCTGTCCGGGGGCCGCCTCTGATCGACTGGGATGTGCAGCACGTGCGTTTCCTCAATGACATCCAGCCTGACTATGACCTGACCTACGACGACGTCTTCATGGTGCCGGGCCGCTCCTCCGTCGGCTCCCGCCAGGACGTGGACCTCGCCTCCCCGGACGGCACGGGCACGACCATTCCGATCGTCGTCGCCAACATGACCGCCATCGCCGGCCGCCGCATGGCGGAGACGGTGGCCCGGCGCGGCGGCCTGGTCGTCATACCGCAGGACATCCCGATCGACGTGGTCACCGAGGTCATCTCCTGGGTCAAGGGCCGTCATCTGGTGCTGGACACCCCGATCGTGCTGGCCCCGCACCAGACCGTCGCCGACGCCCTCGCGCTGCTGTCGAAGCGCGCGCACAACGCGGGTGTGGTGGTCGACGAGGGGCACCGGCCGATCGGCGTGGTCACGGACGCCGACCTCTCCGGCGTGGACCGCTTCACCCAGCTCGAAGTGGTCATGTCCAAGGACCTGCTGCTGCTCGACGCCGGGATCGACCCGCGCGAGGCCTTCAACGTCCTCGACACCGCCAACCGTCGCTACGCGCCCGCGGTCGACGAGGACGGCAGGCTCGCCGGCATCCTCACCCGCAAGGGCGCCCTGCGGGCCACGCTCTACACGCCGGCCACGGACGCACACGGCAGGTTGCGCGTCGCCGCCGCCGTCGGCATCAACGGCGACGCGGTCGGCAAGGCCAAGCAGCTGCTCGACGCGGGCGTCGACACGCTGGTCATCGACACCGCGCACGGCCACCAGGAGTCGATGATCACTACCCTCAGGGCCGTACGTGCGCTGGACCCGCAGGTGCCGCTCGTGGCGGGCAACATCGTCGCCGCCGAGGGCGTGCGTGACCTGATCGAGGCCGGAGCGGACATCGTCAAGGTCGGTGTGGGCCCCGGTGCCATGTGCACCACGCGCATGATGACCGGCGTCGGTCGTCCGCAGTTCTCCGCCGTCCTGGAGTGCGCCGCCGAGGCGAAGAAGTACGGCAAGCACGTGTGGGCCGACGGCGGTGTCCGCCACCCGCGCGACGTCGCGATGGCGCTGGCGGCGGGCGCGTCCAACGTGATGATCGGCTCCTGGTTCGCGGGCACGTACGAGTCGCCCGGTGACCTCCAGCAGGACGCCAACGGCCGGCTGTACAAGGAGTCGTTCGGCATGGCCTCGGCGCGCGCGGTCCGCAACCGCACGTCGGAGGAGTCCGCGTACGACCGCGCCCGCAAGGGGCTGTTCGAGGAGGGCATCTCGACGTCCCGGATGTTCCTCGACCCGGCCCGCCCGGGCGTCGAGGACCTGATCGACTCGGTCATCGCCGGCGTCCGGTCCTCCTGCACCTACGCCGGTGCCGGCTCGCTGGAGGAGTTCGCGGAGCGGGCCGTCGTCGGCATCCAGAGCGCGGCGGGCTACGCCGAGGGCAAGCCGCTGCACGCCAGCTGGAGCTGACACGACTCCCTTGCGCGCGGACCCTGTTGCACCGTCGGCGGAAGAGTGGAAGCCGTCGGCGTGTACGGGTGGGAAAACCGGGAGACCGCGGCGGCCGGCTCACCTACGGTCGGAAGCATGGAGATCACCGTCTGCCGGGCCGCCGACGTGGCGCTGCTGGACCGGTACATCGGCTCCGCCGGGGCCGTCTCGTTCCACGCCCGGCGGTTCGCACGGCAGGAGACGGGGCAGAGCACCTACCTCGTCGCCTGGGCCGAAGGGCGGCCCGTCGGGCACGCCGAGGTCCGCTGGAACGGCTGTGCGGCGTCGGAGGTACGGGCGGCACGGGCCGGCTGCCCCGAGATCAACGGGCTCGGCGTATGGCCCGAGGAGCTGCGCTCCCGGGGCATCGGAAGCGCGCTGATCCGCGCGGCCGAAGACCTGGCGCGCGGTCGTGGCCGTTCGGTGATCGGCATGGGTGTCGCCGCGGACAACCCGCGCGCGGCGGCCCTGTACGCGCGGCTCGGCTACCGGCCCCTCACCGGCTATGTGGACCGCTGGTCGTACGAGGACGCCGACGGTGTGGCGCACGAGTGCGCCGACCCGTGCACCTTCCTGATCAAGGAGCTGCAGGCGGCAGCCGAGAGCCCGGCGGTGCAAACATCAAAGGTCCGGCGCAACAAATCCGCGTGAGTGGTGAATGAACGCAACGATCTTGCGGAGATGCGCAAGGTTGCTGCATTACGCCCGTGAAGGCGCGGCTCATAGGGTCTGCGCTGTACGTGGCGTGGCAGGGACCCCGCTCGGCGGTCCCCGCCCCCCGGGGGTGCCGCCGGTCCCGCACGCCCCCTTGACCGGCAGCGATAAGGAGCCCACGCGTGCTCGACCAAGGCGCACCCCCGCAGTCCCGCAGTCATCCAGCCCCTGCCGGCCCCGGCCTCGGCGCGCGTCTGATGCGCCGCAAGCCGGTGGAACGCCTGGTCGCCGAGGGTGGCCAGGGCGAGGGAGGGACCCTGCGGCGGTCCCTCGGGCTGTGGCAGCTCACCATGATCAGCATCGGTGCCACGCTCGGCACCGGCATCTTCGTGGTCCTCGGCGAGGCCGTGCCGAAGGCCGGGCCCGCCGTCACCCTCTCCTTCGTGATCGCCGGTCTCACCGCCCTCTTCTCCGCCCTGTCGTATGCCGAGCTGGCGGGCACGATCCCGGTCTCCGGCTCCTCGTACTCGTACGCGTACGCAACGATGGGCGAGCTGATCGCCTGGATCTGTGGCTGGTGCCTGGTCCTCGAGTACGGCGTGTCGGTGGCCGCCGTGGCGGTCGGCTGGGGCCAGTACCTCAACGAGCTGCTGGAGGGGACCATCGGCGTCACCATCCCCGCCGCACTGTCGGCGCCGCCCGGGGACGGCGGGGTGTTCAACCTGCCGGCGCTGATCGTCGTCCTGCTCGCCATGGCGTTCCTGCTCGGCGGCGCCAAGGAGTCCGCGCGCGCCAACACCATCATGGTCGCCGTGAAGATCGCCGCTCTGCTGCTCTTCTGCCTGATCGGCATCCAGGGCTTCCGCTCCGGCAACTACGCGAACTTCATGCCGCTCGGCATGGCCGGCGTCAGCGCCGCGGGGGCCACGCTCTTCTTCTCCTACATCGGCTTCGACGCCGCCTCCACGGCCGGTGAGGAGGCGAAGAACGCGCAGCGCGACCTGCCGCGGGCCATCATGCTGTCGCTGGTCATCGTCACGGCGCTGTACGTCGTCGTCGCGGCCGTGGCCGTGGGCGCGAAGCCGTGGCGACGGTTCAACGACTCGGAGGCCGCGCTCGCCCAGATCATGAAGGACGTCACCGGGCAGACCTTCTGGGGCACCCTCCTCGCGGCCTGCGCGGTCATCGCCATCGCGAGCGTGGTCCTGACCGTGCTCTACGGCCAGACCCGCATCCTCTTCGCGATGTCCCGCGACGGTCTGGTGCCCAAGGTGTTCTCACGGGTCCACCCGAAGACCGGCACGCCCCGCGCCAACACGCTCATCGTGTCCATCTTCTGCGGTGTGCTCGCCGCCGCGATCCCGCTCGGCCAGCTCGCCGACGCCACCAGCATCGGCACCCTGTTCGCCTTCGCGCTGGTCAATGTCGCGGTCGTGGTGCTGCGCCGGACGCGTCCGCACATGACCCGCACCTTCCGGGTGCCGCTGTCGCCGGTGCTGCCCGCACTCGGCTTCGCCTTCTGCCTGTGGATGATGGGCAGCCTCTCGGCCGTCACCTGGGTGGTCTTCGGGGTCTGGATGGCCGTCGGGCTCGTGTTCTACTTCCTGTATGGCCACCGGCGGTCCCGGCTGGCCGCCGCGGACCCCGCGGGAACCGAAGTCGTCACAGAGAAGTGAACCACCCGCCTTGCTGAACGATCTCGACGAACGCATCGTGCACGCCCTCGCCGAGGACGCCCGCCGCTCCTACGCGGACATCGGGCAGCTGGTAGGCCTGTCCGCGCCCGCCGTGAAGCGGCGCGTGGACCGGCTTCGCGCGACCGGCGCCATCACCGGGTTCACCGTCCGGGTGGACCCGGGGGCCCTCGGCTGGGAGACCGAGGGGTTCGTCGAGATCTACTGCCGGCGCAACACCTCGCCGGAGACCATCCAGCGGGGCCTGGAGCGCTACCAGGAGGTCGTGGCCGCCTCCACCGTCACGGGTGAGGCGGACGCGATCGCCCAGGTCTTCGCCGCCGACATGCGCCACTTCGAGCGCGTGCTGGAGCGCATCGCGGGCGAGCCGTTCGTCGAACGGACGAAGTCGGTCCTGGTCCTGTCCCCGCTGCTGCGCCGCTTCTCCTCGGGCTCGCCCACGTGATCCGGGCGAGCGGTCACTCGGCCGTCTTGCGTGCCAGGGCGTTGTTGCCGATCGAGTTGTGCACGCTGAAGCTCACGGCGTCCGAGCGGTAGCGGTCGTCCGACCACTCCACCGGGCGGCCCTCGCGGGTGGTCGTGATCCGGCGGACCCGCAGCAGCGGGCTGGTGCGGCGGATGCCGAGCAGGTCTGCGTCCAGGGCGCCCGCAGCGACCGCGTCGATGACGTGCTCACCGTATGCGAACACCAGGCCAGTGTCGTCGAAGAGCCGCTGGGTGACGGAGGGGCAGTCCGGTTCGATGGCCTCGACCGCCGGGGTGATCCAGTCCGCGTACACGGTCCGCTCCAGCAGCACCGGCTCACCGTCCAGACCGCGCACCCGCAGGACGTGCAGCACGGGCGTTCCGGCGCGCAGTTGCAGGCGGACGGCGTCCTCCTTCGTCGCCGGGCGGTGCTCCTGCGCCACGACGTGTCCCGTCGCCTCCCGGCCCATCGCCCGCGCCCACTGCGCGAAACTGCGCAGTTCTTCGAAGCTCTGGCTGCGGCGGCTGGCCAGGACCACCCTTCGGGCACCCTGACGGGAGCCGATGAGCCCCTCGGCGGTGAGGGTCGCGACGGCCTGGCGAACGGTGCCGCGCGAGACGCCGTAGTGCGCAGCCAGCTCCGTCTCCGAGGGGAGCCGACTGCCGACTGTGTACTCCTCGCGGTCGATCGCCCGCCGCAGCTCGTCGGCGATCTCTTCGTGTCGCGCAGCCATGTTTCCTCTCTGGGTCGGTCACTGTGCACAGCGTGAGCAGCCTAATCGAGACCTGAGCGTGATCTGCAACGGTCTGGATTGTGCAGACAACAAAGGCTCAAAGTTTCGCCACGGTTTACGGACAGGACACCGGCGACGGGCGTACTGTGACGCAACTTGTTCAGACAAGTTGTCCCCGTCTCGTCTCCTCGCTCGTGCGTACCCCTGGAGTGACAGTGACAGTCTTCCCGCCGAGAACCGCCGTGCTCACCGGTGGCCTCGCCGTGGCCGCCGTGCTCGCCCTCAGCGCCTGCGGCGCCGCCCCCGACAACGCGTCGACCACCGCGAACGGCAAGAGCGCGGCCACCGCGACCTCGGCCGCGGACCTCGGCGGCCTCGGCGCCCTGGTCAAGGCCGCCAAGAAGGAGGGCACGCTGCACGCGATCGCCCTGCCCCGCGACTGGGCCAACTACGGCGCCCTGATCGACGGCTTCCAGAAGAAGTACGGCATCAAGATCGAGGTGGAGAACCCGGACGGGTCCAGCCAGGACGAGATCAGCGCCGTCACCGCGCGCAAGGGCCAGGACCGCGCGCCCGACGTCCTCGACCTCGGCAGCTCCTTCGCGCTCAGCGCCGCCCAGCAGGGACTGCTCGCCCCGTACCGGGTGGTCTCTTACGCCGGCATCCCGGCCGGCCAGAGGGACCCCCAGGCCCGTTGGTACAACGACTACGGCGGCTACATCTCCATCGGCTGCGACGCCAAGCGCGTGAAGACCTGTCCGACGACCTTCGCCGACCTGCTCAAGCCGCAGTACAAGGGCCAGGTCGCGCTCAACGGCAACCCCACCAAGTCGGGTTCGGCCTTCGCCGGCGTGTACGCGGCGGCGCTCGCGAACGGCGGCTCGTTCGACGACATCCAGCCCGGCCTCGACTTCTTCACCAAGCTGAAGAAGAACGGCAACTACACGCCCGTCGAGTCGACCCCGGCCACCGTCGAGAAGGGCGAGACCCCGATCAGCATCGACTGGGACTATCTGAACGCCGGTTACGCCGACGAGTTCAAGTCCAAGGGCCTCGACTGGAAGGTCGCCGTCCCCACCGACGGCAAGTTCTCCCAGTACTACTCGCAGGCCATCAACAAGGATGCCCCGCACCCGGCGGCCGCCCGCCTGTGGCAGGAGTACCTCTACAGCGCCGAGGGCCAGAACCTCTGGCTCAAGGGCTACGCCCGCCCGGCCCTGATGGCCGCGATGGAGAAGGCCGGCACCCTGGACAAGACCGCGGCGGCCAAGCTGCCCGAGGTCTCGGGCACCCCGTCCTTCCCGACCGAGGCCCAGCAGAGCAAGGCCAAGACGGCCATCGCGCAGGGCTGGGGGAAGGCCGTCTCCGGATGACCGCCGTCCTCACCGAGGCCGAGCTCGCGACCGCCGCTGCTCCTCAGCAGCGGCGGCGCCCCGCCTCCGGCGCGCTCGCCGTGCTCCCGCTGCTCGCCTTCACGGCGGTCGCCTTCGGGATCCCCGCCCTCGCCATGCTGAACGGCGCCTTCACCGTGAAGGACCAGACGACCGGCGCCACCTCGTACAGCACGGCCAACCTCACCGCCTCGCTGCACGGCGCCTACCTCACGGCCCTGGTCGGCAGCGTCAAGCTCTCCGCCGTCTCCGCCGCCATCGGCACCGTACTCGGGCTGCTGTTCGCCCAGGCCGTGGTGACCTCCCGCTTCCCTGTGCTGCGTGAGGCCGTGCTCACCGCGTCCGGGGTCCTCGCCAACTTCGGCGGCGTCCCGCTGGCGTTCGCCTTCGTCGCCACGCTCGGCAACTCCGGCGTGCTCACCCGCCATCTGGGCCTGACCGACAAGGGCTGGAGCCTCTACAGCTTCTGGGGTCTGGTGATCGTCTATCTGTACTTCCTGATCCCGCTGATGGTCCTCACCATCACACCGGCCCTCGACGGACTGCGCGTCCAGTGGCGCGAGGCGGCGCAGAACAACGGCGCCACCACCGTCCAGTACTGGCGCCATGTCGCTCTGCCCGTCCTGCTGCCCTCACTGCTCGGCGGATTCGTGCTGCTCTTCGGCAGCGCCTTCGCCGCGTACGCCACCGCCGCGGCCATGGTGGGCAGCGCCGTCCCGCTGGTCACCCTGCAGATCGCCGACGCCATCTCCGGCAACGTCCTGGTCGGCCAGGAGAACGTGGCGCTCGCCCTCAGCCTCGACATGGTCCTGGTCGCGGGCCTTGTCATGGCCGTGTACCTGCCGCTGCAACGACGGAGTGCGCGATGGCTCGCCTGAACCTGTGGCGCTGGGCCGTCCTGGCCGGCGCCGGCCTGTACTTCCTGGTCCCGCTCGCCGCGTCCGTGTTCTTCACGGTTGAGGTACCCGGCCGGGGCGTCACCTTCGACGCCTACACCCAGATCGTCTCCACTGCCGGCTTCGGTTCCAGCCTGCTGCTGTCGCTGGAGCTGGCCGCCGCCACGATCGCCCTGGTCCTGATGCTGATGGTGCCCGCGATGGTCGCGCTGCGGCTCGGTGCGCCCCGGCTGCGGCCCGTCGTCGAGACGGTGTGCTCGCTGCCGCTGGTCGTGCCGCCGATCGCGTTCGTCGCGGGGATCGCCACGGTGCTCAAGTGGGGGCCCGACCACCTCTCGCGCACGCCGCTCTTCCAGACGTTCGTGGCGATCCAGAACCCGGGCTTTCCGTTCGTGCTGGTCCTCGCCTACGTCGTGATGGCGCTGCCGTTCGCGTACCGGGCCCTGGACGCGGGCCTGCGCGCCATCGACGTGCGCACCCTCGTCGAGGCGGCGCGCAGCTGCGGGGCGAGCCGGCCGCAGGCGCTGGTCCACGTCGTGCTGCCCAATCTGCGCGGAGCCCTGCTGAACGCTTCCTTCCTCACGCTCGCGCTGGTCCTCGGCGAGTTCACGGTCGCCCAGCTGCTGGGCTTCACGCCGTTCGCCGTGTGGATCTACAGCGTCGGCGGCTCGCAGGCCCAGCTGTCCGTCGCCGTCTCCGTGCTCAGCCTGCTCGTCAGCTGGGCCCTCCTGCTCTCGCTCGCCGTCTTCGGCGGGCGCTCCCGTACCGCCAAGGGATGAACCACATGACGCTCGACATGGCCGCAACCCGAGCAAAGGCAGCGACAGTCGAATTCCGGGGACTGCGCCGGGAGTTCGGCCCGACCCTCGCGCTGGACGGACTCGACCTGACCGTACGGCCCGGCGAACTCCTCGCCCTCCTCGGCCCGTCCGGCTGCGGCAAGACCACCGCGCTGCGCATGCTCGCCGGGTTCGAGCACCCCGACTCCGGTGCCGTGCTCGTCGACGGCGAGGACGTCACCCGTATTCCGGCCCACCGCCGCGACGCCGGGATGGTCTTCCAGTCCTACAGCCTCTTCCCGCACCTGACCGCACTCGACAACGTGGCCTTCGGGCTGCGCATGCGCAAGGCGCGCACCACCGATCGGTGTGCCCGCGCGGCCGAACTGCTCGACCTCGTCGGCCTCGGCGACAAGGGCGAGCGCTTTCCGCACCAGCTCTCCGGCGGCCAGCAGCAGCGCGTCGCACTGGCCCGCGCGCTCGCCCTGCGCCCCCGCGTCCTGCTGCTCGACGAGCCGCTGTCCGCCCTCGACGCCAAGGTGCGGCTCACCCTGCGCGAGGAGATCCGCCGCCTCCAGCAGGAACTGGGCATCACCACCCTCTTCGTCACGCACGACCAGGAGGAAGCGCTGTCCATGGCGGACCGGGTCGCGGTGATGCGGGCCGGGAAGCTCGAACAGTGCGCACCGCCCGCCGAGTTGTACGGCCGCCCGGCCACCGCCTTCGTCGCCGAGTTCGTCGGCACGATGAGCCGGATCCCCGGGCGGCTCTCCTCGGACGTCGTCGAGGTGCTCGGGCAGCGGCTGCCCGTCGACGGCGACGCGCCCGCCGCGACCGAGGTGGACGTGCTGGTGCGGCCGGAGGCGGTACGGGTGGCCGCGGACGACGAGGGGAACGCGCGGGTGATCGCGACCACCTTCCTCGGGGCTGCGGTCCGGCTGACCGTACGCCTGGCCGACGGCACCGAGGCGAAGGCCGACCTGCCGGCGCACGAGGCCGTCGCCCTCGGCGCCGGTGCCGCGGTCACGGTGACCCTGCCGGACCGCCCGGTCCTGGTCGCCGGGCGCGCTCACTGACCCCTGAGAACCGAACTCCCACGAACCCCCACAGGAAAGAGAGAACCGTGACCCGACTCCCGCTCCAAGCCGTCCTGTTCGACATGGACGGCACGCTCGTCGACACCGAGCGGCTGTGGTGGGAGGCGGTGGAGCGGGTCGCGGCCGGACTCGGCCGACCGCTCGGCGGTGACGACCGGCCGGACGTGCTCGGCCGCCCCGTGGAACACACGGCCGACTGGCTGGCCGGGCTCACCGGCGCCCCGACGGCGGACGTGGCCGCCGACCTGCACCGAGAGTTCGCCGACCGGGTCCGCGGGGGCGTGGTGCCCCGCCCGGGCGCGCTCGACCTGCTCGACGCCCTCGCCCGCGAGGGCATCCCCACCGCGCTGGTCACCGCCTCCCCCCGGGCCGTCGCCGAGACCGTCCTCGACGTGCTGGGTCCCGCCCGGTTCGCGGTCTCCGTCACCGCCGACGACACCGAGCGCACCAAGCCCGCGCCCGACCCGTACCTGGTCGCGTGCCGTGCTCTCGGGGTCGACCCCGGCGCCTGCGTCGCCGTCGAGGACACCCCCACGGGCGTCGCCTCCGCCGAGGCGGCCGGGTGCGCGGTGCTCGCCGTACCGTCGCTCGCGCCGATCGAGCCGGCTCCCGGTCGGACCGTGCTGGCCAGCCTGGAGGAGGTCACGCCCGAGCGACTGCGGTCCCTGCCGACCTGCGAACTGCGCGTGATGAGCTGGAACCTCTGGCTCGGCGGGAGCATGGTCGACGATCATCGGGCCAAGCAGCTCAAGGCCGTCCTGGAGACCGGGGCCGACGTGGTCGGTCTGCAGGAGACGGGCGGCACCGCGGCCCAGGAGCTGGCCGAGGCACTCGGCTGGTACCACCACCGGGCGGGCGAGAACCTCGGCGTCATCAGCCGCCACCCGATCACAGCCCGCTTCGGAGATCCCGACGTGGGCTTCTACGGGGCGGCGGGCGTGCGTATCCGCCTCGGCCGGGGGTGCGAGGTCGACGTCTGGACGGCCCACCTGGACTACACGCCATACGGGCCGTACGAGTCAGCCTTCGACGGCCTTGCGGCAGCCGGGCTGATCACCCACGAGGGGGTACGGCTGGCTCAGATGCGGGAGACCCTGCGGCGGATCGAGGAGTCGGCGGACAGCGGCGTTCCGGTGGTGCTCGTCGGCGACTTCAACTGCCCCTCGCACCTGGACCGGCCCGACGTCGCCTGGCCGGTGACCAAGGCGGCCGAGGATGCGGGCCTTAGCGACTCCTACCGCGAGGCGCACCCCGACCCGGTCCGCGACCCCGGCCACACGTGGTCCCCGATCCACCACGTGCACGAGGACGGCAGCGGACGCCCCGAACCGCAGGACCGCATCGACTACGTGCTGCACCGGGGGCTCACGGTCCTGGACTCACGCACGGTCGTCACCGGCACTCCGCGCCCGTGGCCGGACGTCGCCGGCAACGACTGGCCGTCCGACCACGCGGCGGTGCTCACCACCTTCGCCGTGCCGCGGACCGCCTGACCCAAAAGCGGACCCGGGCCACCGTCACCGCCCCCACACGCCACCTCCTGCCGGTCGCCGTTGCCAGGGCTAGGCTGGAGAAGACCGGACCAGGGAGGTGGGGACCATGCCCTGGAGCCTGAACGGAACCTACCTGGAAAGCTGCAACTGCGACGTGGTGTGCCCGTGCACCACGTCGGGCCTGACGGCACCCGCCGACCACGAGCGGTGCCAGGTGACGTTCGCCTTCCACGTCGAGCGCGGGCAGGTCGACGCAGTGGACGTGTCCGGCCGCAGCGTCGCCGTCTTCATCGACGCGCCCCGGGTGATGGCCGACGGCGGCTGGCAGGTGGCGCTGTATGTCGACCAGTCGGCCGACGACGGCCAAGCCGAGGCTCTGGGAAGGGTGTTCTCCGGACAGGTGGGCGGGCCGATGGCGGCACTCGTCCCCCTCATCGGCGAGGTTCTCGGCGTCGAGCGAGTCCCCATCGCCTACCGTGACGACGGCCGGCGTCACTCGGCGCGGGTGGCCGATGTGATCGACATCGAAGTCGAGGACCAGGTCGCCCCGCAGTTCGGCGAGGACGGACCGGTGATGCGGCTGACCGGCATGTTCCACCCGGCGAACAGCACGCTGACGATCGCCCGCTCCACCCGGGCGATCGGCGAGGGCGTGTACGGTCGGTCATGGGACTTCACCGGCGGCAACGGGCACGCGGCCCCCTTCACATGGTCCGCGTGACGGCTGTTGCCACCGCTCAGCGCCGCAGGCTGCGCCCTGCCGGGCTGCTGCTGCTCGCGGCGGCCGGCGCCTGGGCATGGATCGTGGGGCGCTGGCGCGGCATGGGGGCGATGCCCGGCACGATGGGGCTGGACCTGGTCGCCTTCCTGCCCGTGTGGACGGTGATGACGGCGGCGATGATGCTGCCCGCCACCGCCCCCGTCACCGCCCTGTACGGGCGCACGATCCGCGCGCACCGGACTTTGCGCGTGATCACGTTCACTGTGGGCTATCTGCTGGTGTGGGCTCTCGCCGGGTTGCCCGCCTACGCACTGGCGGCCGTCACCGGCCGGGCGGCGGCCGCGCACGCGTCCACCGCCACCGCGGTCGCCGCCGCCGTCTTCGCGGTCAACGGCGTCTACCAGCTGACCCCCGTGAAGGACCGCTGCCTGGCCAGATGCCGCTCGCCGATCGGGCTCATGCTTCGCTGCACCTCACACCCGGGGGCGGGCCGCGATCTGCGCGCCGGAGCGCGCCACGGCGCCTTCTGCCTGGGCTGTTGCTGGTCGCTCATGGCGCTGCTGGCGGCGTTCGGCATCATGAACCTGTGGGCCATGGTGGGCCTGGCGGCGGTCCTGACCACCGAGAAACTCGCTCCGGCAGGTCTCCGGACGGCCAGGTTCGTGGGGATGGCCTCCATCGCCCTGGCCATCGCCGTCGTGTGGGTCCCGCAGCTGGCGCCCGCACTGGTCGGCGGCCGCATGGGAGCGGGCTGATCCGGCCCGCCCGCACAGGCAGGTCGGAGCCGGCCATC
This sequence comes from Streptomyces sp. NPDC107546, assembly GCF_055639175.1. Taxonomy (NCBI): domain Bacteria; kingdom Bacillati; phylum Actinomycetota; class Actinomycetes; order Kitasatosporales; family Streptomycetaceae; genus Streptomyces; species Streptomyces sp. NPDC107546. The sequence goes on from NZ_JBVKBA010000016.1 coordinate 99,707, forward strand.
GGGAGCTGCGGGCAGCAGGGCGGGTGGTGATGCGCAACGAATCGCCGTCCCACCCCTGCCGGACGCAACGATTCGCTCATCGGCGCGCAACGGCTCCTTCTTGTCGGGCCCGAGGCGCCGACCGTACCGTCTAATCGACCCCCGAACCCCCTTCCGTACCGGTGGAGAACACGCATGCGCACCGCCCTGCTCCAGAGCTCCGGACGTCCCGGATCGGTCGGCGAGAACCTCAAGGTCCTCGACCAGGCCGCGGGGCGTGCCGCCGCCGCGGGCGCGGGACTGCTCGTCGCGCCGGAGATGTTCCTCACCGGGTACGCGATCGGCGATGACATCGCCCGCCTCGCCGAGCCCGCCGACGGCGAGTCGGCGGACGCGATCGCCGAGATCTCCTCCCGGCACGGTCTCGCGGTCGCCTACGGCTACCCCGAGCGGGACGGCGAGAGGGTCTTCAACTCAGCCCAGCTGATCTCCGCCGACGGCACCCGCCTCGCGAACTACCGCAAGACCCACCTGTTCGGCTGTTTCGAACGCGACCACTTCACCCCGGGCGACCAGCCGGTCGTACAGGCGGAACTCCACGGTCTGCGCGTCGGCATCATGATCTGCTACGACGTCGAGTTCCCGGAGAACGTCCGCGCCCACGCCCTGGCCGGCACCGACCTCCTGGTCGTGCCCACGGCGCAGATGCATCCGTTCCAGTTCGTCGCCGAGTCCCTCGTGCCGGTGCGGGCCTTCGAGAACCAGATGTACGTCGCCTATGTCAACCGGGTCGGACAGGAAGGGGAGTTCGAGTTCGTCGGGCTCTCCACCCTGGCCGGTCCGGACGGGGTCGCGCGGGTCAGGGCCGGCCGTGTCGAGGAGCTGGTCCTCGCCGACGTCGACCCGGTCCATCTCGCCGCCTCCCGCGAGGCGAACCCGTACCTGAAGGACCGCCGCCCCGGCCTCTACGGGTCCCTGGTCTGACCCCCGGCCCTCCCCGAGCCTCCACCGAGTTCTTTCCGCGCAAGGAGTCCGTACCCCATGACGTCCACGGTGCCCAACGCCGTCGAGCACGCAGACGAGCAGCAGCCGCCGATCACCATGTTCGGCCCGGACTTCCCGTACGCGTACGACGACTTCCTCGCCCACCCGGCGGGCCTCGGCCAGATACCCGCGACCGAGCACGGCACCGAGGTCGCCGTCGTCGGCGGCGGCCTGTCCGGCATCGTCGCCGCGTACGAGCTGATGAAGATGGGCCTCAAGCCCGTCGTGTACGAGGCCGATCAGATCGGCGGCCGGCTGCGGACGGTGGGCTTCGACGGGTGCGACCCGTCGCTGACCGCCGAAATGGGCGCCATGCGCTTCCCGCCGTCCTCGACGGCCCTGCAGCACTACATCGATCTGGTGGGCCTGGAGACGAGGCCGTTCCCCAACCCGCTCGCCGAGGCCACCCCGTCGACCGTCGTCGACCTCAAGGGCGAGTCGCACTACGCCGAGACGATCGACGACCTGCCGCAGGTCTACCGCGACGTCGCGAGCGCCTGGAACCGGTGCCTGGAGGAGGGCGCCGACTTCTCCGACATGAACCGCGCCATGCGCGAGCGCGACGTCGAGCGCATCCGTGAGATCTGGTCGAAGCTGGTCGAGAAGCTCGACAACCAGACCTTCTACGGCTTCCTCTGCGAATCCGAGGCCTTCAAGTCCTTCCGGCACCGCGAGATCTTCGGCCAGGTCGGATTCGGCACCGGCGGCTGGGACACCGACTTCCCGAACTCCATCCTGGAGATCCTGCGGGTCGTCTACACCGAGGCCGACGACCACCACCGCGGCATCGTCGGCGGTTCCCAGCAGTTGCCGCTGCGTCTGTGGGAGCGGGAGCCGGAGAAGATCGTGCACTGGCCGCACGGGACCTCCCTGAAGTCCCTGCACGTGAACGGCGAGCCCCGCCCCGCCGTGACGCGACTGCACCGCACCGCGGGCAACCGGATCACGGTGACGGACGCGAACGGCGACATCCGCACCTACCGGGCGGCGATCTTCACCGCGCAGTCCTGGATGCTGCTGTCCAAGATCCAGTGTGACGACGCCCTCTTCCCGATCGACCACTGGACGGCCATCGAGCGCACCCACTACATGGAGTCCAGCAAGCTCTTCGTGCCCGTCGACCGGCCGTTCTGGCTCGACAAGGACGAGGAGACCGGCCGCGACGTCATGTCGATGACGCTGACCGACCGGATGACCCGCGGGACCTATCTGCTCGACGACGGACCCGACAAGCCCGCCGTCATCTGCCTGTCGTACACCTGGTGCGACGACAGCCTGAAGTGGCTGCCGCTGTCCGCCAACGAGCGGATGGACGTCATGCTGAAGTCGCTCGGCGAGATCTACCCGAAGGTCGACATCAGGAAGCACATCATCGGCACCCCGGTCACGGTCTCCTGGGAGAACGAGCCGTACTTCATGGGCGCGTTCAAGGCCAACCTGCCCGGCCACTACCGCTACCAGCGGCGCCTGTTCACGCACTTCATGCAGGACCGGCTGCCCGCCGACAAGCGGGGCATCTTCCTCGCCGGCGACGACATCTCCTGGACGGCCGGCTGGGCCGAGGGCGCCGTGCAGACCGCGCTCAACGCCGTGTGGGGCGTCATGCACCACCTCGGCGGCGCGACCGACCGGGCCAACCCCGGCCCCGGTGACGTCTACGACGAGATCGCACCCGTCGAACTCCCCGAGGACTGAGCCCTCCCGAGGGTCGTCACACCCCGGCCGCCCGGGCCTTCTCGTACACCTCCGCGGCGACGTCCTTGAGCTCCTGGGCGTCCCGCAAAGTGGCCTGGAGGTCGACGAGGATCTCCTCCAGACCGATCGACGCGTGCGCGACCAGGTCCTCGACGATCTGGTCGGCGCTGCCCTGGAAGGGGCGGCGGTCGGCGCCGTCGTAGGCCTTGGCCCGGTACTCGGCGTTCACCCGCAGGACCGTCTGGAGGGGCTCCGGACGGCCGCGCTCGGCCGCCAGGTCCTGCAGTTCCTGCCACTGGGTGGCGATCTGCTCGACGCCCATGCCCACCGGCAGCCAGCCGTCGGCGTGGTCGACGAGCCGGGTCAGGGCCTTCCTGTTGCTCGCGGCGAGCAGGATCGGGATCGGCCGTGCGGGCTTGGGGCCGACCACGGCGGACGTGATCTTCGTGATACGGCCCTCGTAGCGCACCGGGTCCGGGCCCCACACCGCGCGGCACACGTCGATCACCTCGTCCAGCACCTGGCCGCGCTCCTTGATCGGGCGGATGCCCGCGGCCGCGTACTCGTCCAGGGACCAGCCGGTGCCGAAGCCCGCGATCACCCGGCCGCCGCTCGCCGCGTCCAGCGAGGCCAGGGCCTTGGCCAGCTGGAACGGCTGGTGCAGCGGGGCGACCAGCACGCTGGAGCCGAGCCGGGCCCGCTCGGTGGCCGCCGCGGCCAGAGTGAGGGTGACCAGGGGGTCGGCCACGTTGCGATACGAGTCCGGCCAGGGGAGGCCCTCGATGCCGTACAGGCCCTGACCGGCGGGTTCCGGGTACAGGGCCCGCTCGTACACCCACAGGCTCTCGTAGCCGATCTGCTCGGCGGTGCGTGCCACGTCGGGCACGTCCTTGCCGATGTGGTACTGCTGGTTCTGCGGAAGGCCGAGTCCGAGCCGGGTCGCCATGCCTGTGCTCCTTCGCAAAGGGGTCTGCGCGGGTCAACGTACAGCGATCTCAAGGGAGTTACCGGCACGACGGGCAGGGATGGCCGGATCGGCGCGGCAGTGGCGTGAGCAGCATCCGGCTCGCGAACCCCACCGCGGCGTCAAGGCGCCGTTCGAACTCCTCGGCCACGTCCGCCAGCTCCCGCAGCGCCCACAGGGACCTCGCCGCCGACCAGGCCGCCTCGCGTGCCCGCTCCAGGCTCCAGGCGCCGATGAGATGGGTGAGCGGGTCGGCGATCTCGAGCAGGTCGGGACCGGGCATGAGATCTTCCCGGATGCGCTCCTCCAGCGCGACGAGGACGTCGCCCACGTGGTCGAACTCGTCCTCGAGGTCGGCCGGTTCGCAGCGGAGCGTACGACAGGCGTCCACGACGGCGAGCGCCAGGTCGTGCCCGATGTGCGCATTGATGCCGGCGAGCGCAAACTGCAGCGGCCGTACGCCGGGATGGCGCCGGAACTGGAACAGCGGCCGCCAACAGGCCGGGACCGGTGCCCCTTCGGCCACGGACAGGTACCGCTCGGCGAACCGGACGTCCAGCGTGACCGCCTGCCGTCGGTCGGCGAAGTACCCCTCGTCCAGGCGCCGGTCGATCTCCTCGGTGACGGCGAGGTAGACGCGGTTGAAGACCGCGACGCCGTCGTCTTCCGGCCAGGTCCCGCCGAGCGCGCGCATGCGTGTGACGACCGTGTCCACTTCCGTCGTGAACTGCTCCAACCGCACCATGAGGGCAGAGTTCCAGCCCTGCGCCGACCGGAGCACCACCGGCCCGCGGGCTTCCCCGGAACGGGGGATGGCACCGATGGGCCATGAGGGGGACAGGGGACCGGGGACCGGTAGGTGTCCGGCTTACGCATCCGGCGGCCGGCCGAGCGGCGGGCCGCCCGCAGGCGCGCCGCGCGACGCGCCGCCATGGTGGCGGTGGCGTCGGTGGTCGTACGTCTACGACTTGGCGCGGTGAGCCTTCGCGTCGGCTTCCTTGTCGGCTTCCTCGTCGTAGGCGGAGGTGCCCGAGTCCAGCAGCGGCTCCTGGGCCTTGAGGTGGGCGGGGGCGAACGCCCGTAGCGCGTGGTAGCCGGTGATGACGACCAACGTGCCCAGTGCGATGCCGCTGAGCGAGAAGTGGTCGGTGAACTTCATGGTGACGTTGCCGACACCGATGATGATGCCCGCGGCGGCCGGTACCAGGTTCAGCGGGTTGCGCAGGTCCACCTTGGCGTGGAGCCAGATCTGCGCGCCGAGCAGACCGATCATGCCGTAGAGGATGACGGTGATGCCGCCGAGCACTCCGCCGGGGATGGCGGCCACGACCGCGCCGAACTTGGGGCAGATCCCGAACAGCAGGGCGAAACCGGCCGCGGCCCAGTAGGCGGCGGTCGAGTAGACGCGGGTGGCGGCCATCACGCCGATGTTCTCGGAGTACGTCGTGTTGGGCGGGCCGCCGACCGCGGTCGAGAGCATGGAGGCGACGCCGTCGGCGGAGATCGCCGTGCCCAGCCTGTCGTCCAGCGGATCGCCGGTCATCTCGCCGACCGCCTTGACGTGCCCCGCGTTCTCCGCGACCAGTGCGATCACCACGGGCAGGGCCACCAGGATCGCGGACCACTGGAAGGACGGTCCGTGGAAGTGGGGCAGGCCGATCCAGTCCGCCTTGCCGACGCCGGACAGGTCCAGACGCCAGTGGTCGGTGGGCTTTCCGCTCGCGTCCACCGAGTGGATCTTCCCGAAGACGCGGTCGAACAGCCATGAGATCCCGTACCCGAACACGAGCCCGAGGAAGATCGCGATCCGGGACCAGAAGCCGCGCAGGCACACCACGGCCAGCCCGGTGAACAGCATCACCAGCAGTGCGGTCCACTGGTCCTGCGGCCAGTACGTCGACGCGGTCACCGGCGCCAGGTTGAAGCCGATCAGCATCACGACCGCGCCGGTCACGATCGGCGGCATCGCCGCATGGATGATCCGCGCCCCGAACCGCTGGACCGCGAGGCCGACGAGGAACAGCACGATGCCCACGACGAACACCGCGCCGGTCACGGTGGCGCTGGTGCCGCCCTGCGCCCGGATCACCGCGGCGACACCCACGAAGGACAGTGAACAGCCGAGGTAGCTCGGTATCCGGCCGCGTGTCGCCAGCAGGAAGAGCGCGGTGGCGACGCCCGACATCATGATCGCCAGGTTGGGGTCCAGGCCCATGAGCACGGGCGCCACGAACGACGCACCGAACATGGCCACGACGTGCTGGGCGCCGAGCCCCACCGTGCGGGGCCAGGAGAGGCGTTCGTCGGGACGGACGACCGCCCCGGGCGCGGGCGTGCGCCCGTCACCGTGCAGCTTCCAGCGCACGCCGAGATCCATGGTGCAGCTTCTCTTTCTCTGTACATGAAGAACTGTCCGGACCATTGTCACCGGCACCAGGCGGTCCTACGCTCACACGGTTCCACTCATGAACTGCGTTCACATGGATGATCGGAGCCTTGATGAGTGCACGTCCCCGCCTGGCCACCCTGCTGGCCGCTGCGACCGCCTTCGCGGCCGTCCTGACTCCCGCCGCCTCCGCCCACGAGGCACCGAAGGTCCCCCGGACCGCCGTCCTCGACGGCACCCGGCTCCAGCAGAACAGAATCCGGCTCGACCACGGAGACGCCCGGCTGCGCGGCGCGGTCGAGGACCTGACCGCGCGAGCCGACGCCTGGCTCGACCAGGGCCCCTGGACGGTCGTCGACAAGCCGAAGCCCGCCCCCGGCGGGGACGTCCACGACTACCTCAGCCAGGCCCCCTACTGGTGGCCCACCCAGCCCAGGACCGCCGACAACCCCTGGGGCTGCCCCTACGAGCAGCGCGACGGACAGCGCAACCCCGAGGTCGACACCGGCACCGACCGCCAGGACGTGGAGAAGGTCTTCGACTCGACCTACGACCTCTCGCTCGCCTGGTACTACACGGGCCGGAGGAGTTACGCCGAGAAGGCCGCCCGGATCCTGCGCACCTGGTTCCTCGACCCGGCCACGAAGATGAACCCCAACCTGAACCACGGGCAGTTCATCCCCTGCAAGTACGACGGCCGTGCCATCGGCATCATCGACTTCTCGCAGTCCTACACCAGCGTCCTCGACGCGATCGCCATCCTGAACACCGGCGCCCCCGGCTGGAGCAAGGGGGACCGGACCCGCATGCACGACTGGAACGTCGCCTACCGCGACTGGCTGACGGACAGCGGCTTCGGCAAGGAGGAGGGCGCGGCCAAGAACAACCACGGCACCTTCTACGACATGCAGCTCGCCGCCCTCGCCTACGCGACCGGCGACGAACAGCTCGCCCGGCAGACCGTCCTGGACGCCCGTGCCAAGCGCATCGACGTGCAGATCGCCGGTGACGGCGGCCAGCCCCAGGAGCTCGCCCGCACGCGCAGCTGGCACTACTCGACCTTCGACCTGGTGGCCTACACACGACTCGCGGCCATCGGACGCCATGTCGGCGTGAACCTGTGGGCGTATCAGGGGTCCCAAGGACAGAGCCTGTTCAAGGCGGTCGACTACCTGCTGCCCGCCGCGACCGGCGCCGCGCCCTGGACGCACCCGGAGCTGGAGTTTCACCGGTACGCGGCGACCGACGTGGTGCACGCGGCGGCGGACGCGGGGGACACGCAGGCGCAGAAGGCGGTACCCCTGCTTCAGGCACCGCCCGGCGGTGACCTGTGGGCGCTGAGGCCGGCCGCCGAGCAGCTGGACTCGATCGCCGGCTGACCCGTGGGCGGGGCGTCCTGAGCGAGCGCTTACCATGGCTGGGATCAAGCGCCGCACCGTCGCGAGCGCCTCACCAGGTCAGATCGAGGAGCCCCGCCCGTGACCGTCGAAGCCGATTCCGCGTCCGTGACCGCCGAGACCCGGCCAGGGCCCGCCCTGTCGTACGGCCGGCTGATCCCCGTCACCGTCCACTTCGACGACCTGGACGCCCTGGGACTGCTCCACAACGGACGCTATCCGGTCATGGTCGAGCGTGCCTGGTCCACCCTGTGGCAGGAGCGCGGCTTCCGCTTCGAGGGCGACTGGGAGGCGGCGGGCGACTTCTGCAACGCCGTCAAGGAGCTGCGCATCAGCTACGAGGCCCCGGTCACCAAGCCGGGCGCGTACGCCGTGCACCTGTGGCTGGAGCGGCTCGGGAACACCGGGCTCACGTACGGGTTCCGGTTCTGCTCGGCCGACGGGGCGGCGACGTACGCGCACGGTACCCGGGTCCTGGTCCGGCTGGACGCGGCGACCCTGCGGCCGACGTCGTGGAGCGAGCGGTTCAGGGCCGCGGGCCGGGAACTGCTGCGTTCGGCGGACTGACCTTCGGGCGGTCGCGGTCGCCCGCCCGAAGGACGCCCGCGAACCCCGCGAGCCCGCAGGCCAGCACGGTCACCAGGCCGAACGACGCGACCAGGCTCGTGGCCTGGGCCAGTGTGCCGATCGCGCCCGGCGCGACCAGGCCCGAGGTGTACGTGATGGTGGCCACGCCCGCGATGGCCTGGCTCGGGTTGGGGCCGCTGCGGCCCGCCGCCGCGAAGCACAGCGGGACGACGACCGCGATGCCCAGACCCATCAGCGCGAACCCGCCCATGGCGAGAGCCGGATGGTTCGCCACCACGATGAGCAGCCCGCCGAGCGCGGCGAGGACGCCGCCCACCCGTACGGTGCGCACCGCCCCGTAGCGGTCGACCACCTTGTCGCCCGCGATCCGCGCGAGTGCCATGGTGAGCGTGAAACCGGTGGTGCAGGCGGCGGCCAGTCCCGCGGAACTGTCCAGCTGGTCGCGCAGATAGACCGCCGACCAGTCAAGGCTCGCGCCCTCCGCGAACACCGCGCAGAAGCCGACCGCACCGATGAGCAGTGCCGACCTGGGCGGCAGCGCGAACCGGGGCGGCGGCTCCTCGTCCTCGGCGGGCTGCAGGTCGAGGACCCAGGTGCAGGCGACGACACCCAGCACGGTCAGCACCGCGGCGGCCAGGGTGTGGTGCAGCCGGGCGTCCGAGCCGAGGTGGGCGGCGAGCGTGCCGGCCGCCGAGCCGACCAGGGCGCCGGCGCTCCACAGGCCGTGCAGTCCGGACATGATCGACCTGCCGAGACGGTTCTCCACCTCCACGCCGAGCGCGTTCATCGCGACGTCCGCCATGCCGGCCGAGGCGCCGTAGACGAACAGGGCCACGCACAGGGTGAGCAGATCAGGGGAGAGGGAGGGCAGAACCAGGGACAGCGTCCACAGGGAGAGCAGTCCGCGCAGCGCCGTCCGGGCGCCGAATCGGTGGCTGATCCGGCCTGCCAGCGGCATCGCCAGGGACGCGCCGAGCGCGGGGAACGCCAAGGCGATGCCCAGCTGGCCGGCGCTGACGTGCGCGTGGTCCTGGATCCAGGGCACGCGGGTGGCGAACGAGCCGGTGACGGCGCCGTGCACGGCGAACACCGCCGCCACCGCGTACCGGGCGCGCCTCACCTCTTGTCGGCTCGCTTCGCTCATCTCGCTCATTCTCGGGCCCCTCCCGGCGTTGTCCTCCCTGCGCGCCGACGTAAACTATCAGGAACCCTGCCTGATAGATAGGGAACCGGAGGCCGCGCCGGAGCAGCGCGGTGGCCGATCTGGAAGGATCCCGGCATGCCCGCATCCCCGAGCACCGCCCGGGCCATCAACGACCGGCTCGCCCTGCGCCTGCTGCAGCAGGAAGGCCCTTTGACGGCAGGGCAGTTGAAGCAGCTGACCGGACTGTCCCGGCCCACGGTCGCCGACCTCGTCGAACGGCTCACGGCCGCCGGACTGATCGCGGTGGTGGGGGAGTCGGGCGAGCAGCGACGCGGTCCGAACGCGCGGCTGTACGGGATCGTCGCCGACCGCGCCCACCTCGCCGCCCTGGACGTGCGCACCGAGAGCGTTTCCGTGCTGGTGTCCGATCTGCTGGGCGGGGTGCTCGCGGAGGCTTCCGTGCCGATCGGCGGCGACATCGGCACCGGGCCGGCGGTCGAGCAGGCGGTGCTGCTGGTGGAGCGTGCCGCGAAGGAGGCCGGCGCCGACAGGCTGCACACGGTCGGGATCGGGGCGCCCGGCCTCATCGACCCCGCCACCGGCGAACTCCGCGACTCCGCCGGCCTGCCGCAGTGGCACCGCCGCCTGGTCGCCGCGCTCCAGGAACGGCTGCCCGCCCGGGTGATCGTCGAGAACGAGACCAACCTCGCGGCTCTGGCCGAGCAGCGCGAGGGCGTGGCGCGGGACCGCGACACCTTCGTCCTGCTGTGGCTGGGCCACGGCACGGGCGCGGCGGTGGTCCTGGACGGCGCGCTGCGCCGCGGCGCTTCGGGCGGCACGGGCGAGATCGGCTTCCTGCCGGTCCCGGGCACCGCCACCCTGCCGTCGGCGTCGGACTGCGAGGGCGGATTCCACTCCCTGGCGGGGGCCGCGGCGATCGTGGAACTGGCGGAAGAGCACGGCCTGTCGGCGGTGCGGGCAGCGCGCGAGCTGTCGGCGGCGGCCCTGGTGCGGAGGGCGGTCGCGGCGGGCGGCGGCAGTGGGGTGACGGACGCGCCCCCGGCCGAGCGGGCCGGCCGATTCCTCGACGCCCTCGCCGACCGGCTCGCCATCGGTGCCGCCTCCGTCGCCGCCATCCTCGACCCCGGCTGTGTCGTGCTCGGGGGTGAGATCGGGCAGGCCGGCGGGGACGTCCTCGCCGCGCGGGTCGCGGAGCGGATGGCCCGCGTGTCACCGCTGCCCACCGAGGTGCGCGCGAGCATCCTGGGCGGCGGCGCGGTCCTGCGGGGAGCACTGCTGACGGCACGGGACGGAGCCCAGGAGGAGCTGTTCGCGCCGCCCGAGGCGGCCGTACTGCGGTAGGCGGCCGTACTGCCGTGCCCATGCCATCCCCAGGCCCGGCGGCGGGCAAGGGCCTTCGTCACCGCCGCCGGGCCGTTCGAGGGCGACGCACCGCGCCGCGAGGGCCGACCCTAGGCGGGCGGGATCAGGCCGGTCAATAGGTATGGACCAATCTCAAGTAGCTCTCGTGGTGCGCGCGTTGTCGTCGGGGCGACAAGGGCGGGCAGGCGCCCGCCGCCGGAGATGTCCAGCATGTGAACATGTGAGGCACCACACAGTACTTCACCCGGTTGACCGGCGATCAGTCGTGGCACACTGAGCCTGTACCAGAAGCAGCGCACTCCGGGGTCGGTGAAAGTCCGAACCGGCGGTTACAGTCCGCGACCCGGTCGCTTCCAGCGGCCGGTTGACCAGGTGGAATTCCTGGACCGACGGTTAAAGTCCGGATGGGAGGCAGTGCGCGGCGGGCGGGCATTCGTGCGCGCCGCCGTCTCGGCTCGTCCATGCGGACGAGGCCCGTCCGGCGTCGTCCCCGGTGTCGCTCGTATCTGCTGTCGTCTATCGACAGGCCCCGGAGTCCGTGCCCCATCGAGGCAGGAGGACCCGGGAAGTGTTCACCGGAATCGTCGAAGAGCTGGGTGAGGTCACCGCCGTCGAGAATCTCGGCGACTCCTCCCGCTTCCGGCTTCGTGGACCCGTCGTCACCGAAGGCGCGCGCCACGGCGACTCCATCGCGGTCAACGGCGTCTGTCTCACCGTCGTGGAGCACGAGGGCGACGAGTTCACCGCCGACGTCATGGCGGAGACCCTGAACCGCTCCAGCCTCGGCGCCCTCACGGTCGGCTCCCGTGTCAACCTCGAACGCCCCACCGCCGTCGGTACCCGTCTCGGCGGACACATCGTGCAGGGCCATGTCGACGGCACCGGCACGGTCCTGGAGCGCCGGCCCTCCGAGCACTGGGAGATCGTGAAGATCTCGCTCCCGGCGGACCTGTCCCGCTACGTCGTCGAGAAGGGCTCCATCACGGTCGACGGCATCAGCCTCACGGTCGTCGAGGTCGGAGGCGACCACTTCTCCGTGAGCCTGATCCCGACCACCCTCGCGCTGACCACCCTCGGCCTCAAGCAGCCCGGCGACCCGGTCAACCTCGAGGTCGACATCATCGCCAAGTACGTCGAGAGTCTGCTCGCCGGTCAGGGGGCCACCAAGTGAACTGGCTGAACTCCGAGGCGTTCACGCTGCTCGGCCAGCACATCAAGTGGTCCGACATGATCGGCAACGTGATCGGTCTGCTCGGCCTCGCCTTCGGCTGGCGGCGCTCCATATGGAGCTGGCCGGTGCAGTTCCTGTCCGGCCTGATCCTCTTCGCCGCCTTCGCCACGGCCCACCTCTCCGGCAGCGCCGGCAAGCAGGTCGTCGTCATGGTGGTCGCCGTCTACGGCTGGTGGCAGTGGAACCGCGGCAAGGGTGGGGCGGAGGACGGCCACATCGCACCGCGCTTCGCCACCTGGCGGGAGCGCGGCATCCTGGCCGGCGCCGCGGCCGTGGGCACCCTCGCCGTGGCCGGCCTGTTCACCGCCTTCCCGACACTGTCGTGGGACCCGTGGCCGGACGCGTACATCTTCGTCGGCACGATCGTCGCCATGTACGCCCAGGCGCGCGGCATGGTCGAGTTCTGGTTCGCCTGGCTGCTCGTCGACGCCGTCGGCGTCCCGCTCAACTTCGCCAACGGCTTCGCCTTCTCCGGATTCGTCTACGTCATCTACGGCGCACTCGTCCTGTGGGGCATGCGCGACTGGTGGCTGCGCTCCCGCAGGGCCGCGCGGCCCGTCCTGGAAGGAGCCGCCGTATGAGCACGGCGCCGATTCTGTACAGCACGGACACCATCGAGGACTTCGCGCTCGACCCGGTCGAGCAGGCCATAGCCGACATCGCGGCCGGCCGCCCGGTCGTGGTCGTCGACGACGAGGACCGCGAGAACGAGGGCGACCTCGTGATCGCCGCCGAGAAGGTCACCCCCGAGGTCGTCGCCTTCATGATGAGCGAGTGCCGCGGCCTGATCTGCGCCCCCATGGAGGGCGAGGAGCTGGACCGGCTGGGGCTGCCGCAGATGGTCGACGAGAACAACGAGTCGATGAAGACCGCCTTCACGGTCTCCGTCGACGCCTCCGGCGCCCACGGCGTGACCACCGGTATCTCCGCCTCCGACCGCGCCACCACGCTGCAGCTGCTGGCGAGTGGCACGGCGGAGCCCTCCGACTTCGTGCGCCCCGGCCATGTCTTCCCGCTGCGCGCCAAGCCCGGCGGCGTCCTGGTCCGCAACGGCCACACCGAGGCCGCCGTCGACCTCGCCCGGCTCGCGGGACTGCGCCCGGCCGGCGCCATCGTGGAGATCGCCGGCGAGGACGGCCACATGCTGCGGCTGCCCGAGCTGATCCCGTTCGCCCGCAAGCACGGCCTGACGATCATCTCCATCGAGGACCTGATCGCCTACCGCCGCACCTCGGACGAACCGACGGTCCGCCGAGAGGCCCAGGTACGGCTGCCCACCGCCCACGGCACCTTCACGGCGTACGGCTACCGGTCCACCGTCGACGGCGTCGAGCACGTCGCCCTCGTCCACGGCGAGATCGGCGACGGCGAGGACGTTCTGGTCCGCGTCCACTCGGAGTGCCTGACCGGCGACGTCTTCGGCTCCGCCCGTTGCGACTGCGGCCCCCAGCTGGAGGCGTCCCTGCAGCGCATCCAGGCCGAGGGCCGGGGCGTGGTCGTCTACCTGCGCGGCCACGAGGGACGCGGTATCGGACTGATGTCCAAGCTGCGCGCGTACGAACTCCAGGAGCGCGGCCGTGACACGCTGGACGCCAACCTGGAGCTGGGTCTGCCCGCCGACGCCCGGGACTACGCCGCAGGCGCCCAGATCCTGAAGGACCTCGGCGTGAGCAGCGTGCGGCTGATGACCAACAACCCGGACAAGACCGACGCCTTGCTGCGGTACGGCCTCAAGGTCACCGCCCGGGAGCCGATGCCCGTCCAGGCGGGTGAACACAACCTCCGCTACCTGCGCACCAAGCGGGACCGGATGGGGCACGACCTGCCCTGGCTGGACGCGACCGCCGTGTCCGCCTGCGGCAACCAGTAAGAGAGCACTGAGGAGAGACGTGAGCGGCAAGGGTGCACCGGAGCTGTCCGTACGCAACGTGAGCGACCTGCGGGTCGGCGTCATCGCGGCACAGTGGCACGACAAGGTGATGGACGGTCTGGTCGACGGCGCCCTGCGCGCCCTGCGGGAGCTGGGGATCGACGAGCCGACCCTGCTCAGGGTCCCCGGCAGCTTCGAGCTGCCGGTCGCGGCGAAGGTGCTCGCGGGCCGGGGGTACGACGCGATCGTCGCCCTCGGTGTCGTCATCCGCGGCGGCACCCCCCACTTCGACTACGTGTGCCAGGGCGTCACCCAGGGCCTGACCCAGGTCTCCGTCGAGACCGGCGTCCCCGTCGGCTTCGGGGTGCTGACCTGCGACACGGAGGAGCAGGCCCTGGACCGCGCGGGCCTTGAGGGTTCCAACGAGGACAAGGGACACGAGGCGGTGACGGCGGCGGTGGCGACGGCCGCCACGCTCCGCTCAGTATCTGAACCCTGGCACTGAGGTACGGCCCTCAGCGCGTAGGGTTAGGACCACCATGTCCAAGAAGACGTTCGAGGAGCTCTTCGCCGAGCTCCAGCACAAGGCCGCCCACGGCGATCCCGCCACCTCCCGCACCGCCGAGCTGGTCGGCAAGGGCGTCCATGCCATCGGCAAGAAGGTCGTCGAAGAGGCCGCCGAGGTCTGGATGGCCGCCGAGTACGAGGGCAAGGAGGCGGCCGCCGAGGAGATCTCCCAGCTGCTGTACCACGTCCAGGTGATGATGGTGGCGCGCGGGATCTCCCTGGACGACGTCTACGCCCACCTCTGAGTCGCAAACCGCCGTAAATCGAATATCCGTAGCCCATACGCACGAACGAAGGAAGCCGACCTCATGCTGCGCATCGCCGTCCCCAACAAGGGTTCACTGTCCGGCCCTGCGGCGGAGATGCTGCATGAGGCCGGCTACCAGCAGCGCCGGGAGTCCAAGGAGCTGAGGATCGTCGACCCGGAGAACGAGGTCGAGTTCTTCTACCTCCGTCCCCGCGACATCGCGATCTACGTCTCCTCCGGCCGCCTCGACATCGGCATCACCGGCCGTGACCTGCTCATCGACTCCGGCGCCAACGCCGAGGAGATCCTCCCGCTCGGCTTCGCCCGCTCCACCTTCCGCTACGCCACCAAGCCCGGCACGGCGAACGGCGTGGAGGACCTCAACGGCATGACGATCGCCACCTCCTACGAGGGCATCGTTGCCAAGCACCTCGCCGACAACGGCATCGACGCCGCCGTCGTCCACCTGGACGGCGCGGTGGAGACCGCCATCCAGCTCGGCGTCGCCGAGGTCATTGCGGACGTGGTCGAGACCGGCACCTCGCTGCGCAACGCCGGCCTGGAGGTCATCGGCGAGCCGATCATGAAGTCCGAGGCGATCGTCGTCCGCCGCACCGGTGCCGACGCCGAAGAGCCCAAGGTCCAGCAGTTCCTGCGTCGCCTCCAGGGCGTCCTGGTGGCCCGGACGTACGTGATGATGGACTACGACTGCCGCGTCGAGCAGCTCGAGAAGGCCGTCGCCCTCACCCCGGGCCTGGAGTCCCCGACCGTGTCGCCGCTGCACAACGAGGGCTGGGTCGCCGTGCGGGCCATGGTCCCGGCCAAGGAGGCCCAGCGGATCATGGACGACCTGTACGACATCGGCGCCCGTGCCATCCTCACCACGGCCATCCACGCCTGCCGCCTCTGAGGAACCGCGCACCGATGTCGGACCTGCCCACCCTTCCCGTCACCTTCCGGCCGGGGCGCACCCGTGCCGTGCTGCTGACCGCCGGCGTCGCGATACTCGTGGTGATCACCACGGTCGCGCTGCTGCTGGACCAGCTCACCACCGGGGAACGTCTCAGTTTCATCCTCACGGCGGCCCTTCTCTTCGGAGTGCTGCTCCTGCTCGCCCGACCCAAGGTCGTCGCCGACGAGAGCGGGGTCACCGTCGTCAACATCGCCAGCCGGCGTCAGCTGGACTGGGCGGAAATCGTGCAGGTCAACCTGCGCCCCGGCGACCCCTGGGTGTTCCTGAACCTCAGCGACGGCACCAGCCTGCCCGCCCTCGGCATCCAGCCGGGCATCGCCAAGAAACGCGCGATCGAGGACGCCCACACCCTCCGGGCGCTCGCCGAGGCCCGCTCCACGGCCTGTCCCGAGCGACATCAGGGCTGACTCGGGGACGTCCACCCTGCCGCACAGGGCGGAGTCTTGATTAATCTGGTGGCAGAGGCGCTTACGTGGCGCCTCCGCCCCTGAGGTTCCACCCGGTGCTCAGGGGTTCCTGCTACCCGAGGAGTGACTCCCTCCGGCGATGGACGGATCGTCCTGTAGTACCTGCGCCGCCCCCTGCCGACATAGCGCGGACCGTGTCCGTGTGAACGCGGAGGCGGCGGCATCATGACCACCCCCTTGCTGCTCCTCGGGGCGGCGTTCCTGCTGATTCTCGCCAACGGTTTCTTCGTGGCGGCCGAGTTCGGGCTCGTCACGGTCGAGCGCCCGGACGCCGAGCGGGCCGCGGCCGAGGGCGACCGGCGTGCCCGTACGGTCGTCGAGTCGCTCAGGGAGCTGTCCTTCCAGCTCTCCGGCACCCAGCTCGGCATCACCATCACCTCGCTCGTCGTTGGCATGCTCGCCGAACCGGCGCTCGCCGAGTTGCTGCACGCCCCGTTCGCGCTGATCGGGCTCCCCGAGGGCGCGGCGAGCGGCGTCGCGGTCGTCGTCGGCATGCTGCTCGCCTCGGCCGCGCAGATGGTGATCGGTGAACTCGTCCCCAAGAACTGGGCGGTGTCCCGGCCGCTCCAGGTCGCCCGCTTCGTCGCGGGCCCCCAGCACCTGTTCTCCCGGCTGTTCCGGCCGGTCATCGCGGCCCTGAACGCGGTCGCGAACCGCCTGGTGCGGGCCCTGGGCGTGGAACCCGCCGAGGAGCTGGCCTCGGCCCGCACCCCGGGCGAGCTGGTCTCGCTGGCCCGCCACTCCGCCCAGGCCGGCGCACTGGAACAGGACACGGCCGACCTGTTCGTCCGCACGCTGTCCCTGGGCGAGCTGACCGCCCAGCACGTCATGACCCCGCGCGTGCGGGTGAGCGCGCTGCAGTCCTCCGCCACCGCGCACGACGTGGTCAACCTCACCCGGGCCACCGGCCTGTCCCGCTTCCCCGTCTACCACGACAAGATCGACGAGATCGTCGGCATGGTCCACCTCAAGGACGCCCTGGCGGTGCCCTCCCACGAACGGCTGCGCACCCCCGTCACCCGGATCGCCCAGGCACCGCTGCTGGTCCCGGAGACGCTGCCCGTGCAGCCCCTCCTGGAGCTGCTGCGCAGCCAGCAGCCCATCGCCGTCGTCGTCGACGAGTACGGCGGCACGGCAGGCGTCGTCACCCTGGAGGACATCGTCGAGGAACTGGTCGGCGAGGTGCGCGACGAGCACGACGGCCTCGACCTGCCGGAACTCGCCGTCGCGCCGCCCGAGGAGGGGCGCCCCGCGTGGGACGCCGACGGAAGCTGTCGCGTCGACGTCCTGAAGCGGATAGGCCTGGACGTGCCCGAGGGGCCGTACGAGACCGTGGCCGGACTGGTCGCCGACCTGCTGGGCCGGATCCCCGCCCTCGGTGACCGGGCGGAGCTGCCGGGCTGGCGGCTCACCGTCCGTCAGGTCGGCCACTACCGCGCCGAGCGCGTCAGGCTCGTGAAGCTCGCGGACGCTCCCGCGCCGGCCGCGGAGGCGGTGCGATGAGCCTGCTCCAACTGCTGTTCGCGGCGCTGCTGGTGCTCGTCAACGGGTTCTTCGTCGGCGCCGAGTTCGCGCTCGTGTCCGTGCGCCGCAGCCAGATCGAGCCGCTGGGGACCGCCCGGGCGCGGCAGGTGCTGTACGGCCTCGAACGGCTGCCGCAGATGATGGCCGCGGCCCAGTTCGGGATCACCGTGTGCTCCCTGACACTGGGCGCCGTCGCCGAGTCGACCGTGGCGCATCTGCTCGAACCGATGTTCGCTGCGGCGCGCATCCCCGACAACTTGGTCCACCCGCTCGGCTATGTGATCGCACTCGCGGCGGTCGTCTTCTTCCACCTGGTGATCGGCGAGATGGTGCCGAAGAACCTGGCGATGGCGGCCCCGGAGAAGGCCGCGCTGTGGCTGAGCCCGGGCCTGGTGGCGTTCGCGCGGCTGTGCCGTCCGGTCACGGTCACGCTGAGCGCCTGCGCCCGGGTGATCCTCAAACTGTTCCGCGTCGAACCGAAGGACGAGGTCGAGGCCGCCTTCACCAGTGAGCAGCTCAACCAGCTCGTGGAGGACTCCGGCCAGGCCGGCCTGCTCGACCCCGAGGAGGCGGAGCGCCTCGAGGACGCCCTGGAGCTGGGCTCGCGCCCGGTCACGGACGTGCTCCTGGACCCGGACCTGCTGGTGACGGTCGAGCCGACGGTGACCCCGGGCGAGGTCGTGGCGCTCACCGCGCGCACGGGTTACTCACGCTTCCCCGTGGTCGCTGGGAGCGGTGCCTTCATGGGCTATCTGCACGTCAAGGACGTCCTCGACCTCGAGGAATCCGAACGGGCGGTGCCGCAGCAGCTCTGGCGGCCCATGACGACGCTCGCGGCGGAGCTCCCGCTGGACGACGCGCTCACGGTGATGCGTCGGGCGGCCACCCATCTGGCCCAGGTGGCGGACACCTCCGGCCGCGTCCTGGGCCTGGTCGCGCTGGAGGACGTACTGGAACTCCTGGTCGGCGAGGTCAGGGACCCGGCGCACCGGGATGCCGACGCCCCGCAGCCGAAGCTGGCGGACCCCCGCTCCAGCGAGGCCCCGGAAGGGGTACTCGCGAGCTGACCCTCGTGCGTGCCGGCCCCCCAGCGTGGGCCGGCACGCAGGGGCGGGCCATTCGTGGGAGGACAGGGTTGCGGTGTCCGGCGCCGACCGGTACACGAGCAGGGCCACCGCCGCGAGCAGCGCCGCCCAGCGCAGGTCCACCGGCACGATGTCGCCGATGACCGACAGGATGGCGAACACAGCGGCGAGCGCCGCTGCCGCGTAGGTCTCGACATTGCGCAGACGTCTCATCCAAGGCGATGCTCCGGGACAGCCGGAACTCCCGCAAGTCCCTGATGCCGGGCACTTCTTGAAATGCGCACACTGCTGCCCGTGCGCCGGACTGTGTGTCATAGTTCGCTACACCGCGCGCACGGGCGGTATGTGGCCTGTTCGTCGCGGCAGCTCCTTCCTGTCCGGGAACGCTCGCGCGACCAGCCTGGAGGTCGGCCATGCTGATCCCTGTGATCTCAGCTCCCTGTGTGAGTGCGTACGTAAATCTGGACTATCACTATGTGGAGTTGGGCGAGATCGCCGCCCACCTCCGCAACCGCGCGGGGCACGACGTCCGCGTCCTCGACGGCGTGTTGCCGGACGTCACATGGGGCTCGGTGATCGACGAGGCGCTGGACGCCGGCGAACTCGTCGTCCTGCACGTGAGCTTGGACAACGTGCTGGAGACGGCTCGGACCGTTCGTCTGCTGCGCGAGCTGTCCCCCAAGACGCGGATCGCCCTGTACGGGCGGGGCGTGTTCCACCTGCGCAAGCTGTTCCAACGGACCGACGTCGACTGGATCGTCCTCGAACAGGACTGGGAGGTGGCGATCGCCGCCATCGCCGAACTGGTTGCCTCGGGCGGCGAACCGAGCCCCGTGCCGGGCACCCTGAGCCGGGTGTCCGGCACATGGACGCGCGGTTCGGCGGGCGTACGCCTGGAGGGCGACTGGGAACTGCCCGCGCTGGACCTGTTACCCGTTGCCGGGTACGCGCGGCTCCCGGAGGATGAGTCGTACCCGGGCCGCGAACCCCAGCGGGAACTGGCCGTCGGGGTGTCGCGCGGATGCGACAGCTACTGCGGCTACTGCCCCATCCCCGATGTGATGGGGCGGCACGAGTACTTCCGCCGGGACCTCGAGGCGCTGGCCCGCTATCTCACAGAGGCCCGTGAGACACACGGCTACACCGCGGTCTCACTGTTCGGGGCCAACTTCACGCTCGACCGGGACTATGTGCACGAGTTCTGTGCACGGGTGGGAGCCGGGCGCACCGGCGTCACATGGAAGTGCGTCACCTCCTACGGCGAGCTCGATCCGCCGCTGCTGGGTGAGATGGCCACAGCGGGATGCACGCGGGTGGCCATCGGCGTCGAGTCACTGCTTCCGGACGGCAGGAACCGCTTCTCCGGGCGTATCGGCGCCGACCGACTGGCAGAGCTGGGGTCCTGGTGCGCTGCAGAGGGCGTCATGCTGATCTGTTTCCTCATGGTCGGGCTCCCCGGCCAGACGCGCAGGGAGGTCGCCGCGACGCTCGACGCCGTGCGGTCCGCCGGAGCGGTACCCCGCCCGATGACCTACGTCGACTACCGTCGTCTCGCCGCCGCCGAGGATTTCACCGACGTGTTCTGGGCCAACCGCAAGACGGTGCGGGAACCGTTCGGGCGCGGCACTCTGTCCATGCGGGACACGGCACTCGCGGTCCACTCCTGGGAGCGGTGGCTCGACACCGCGGGCATCGCGCCCGACCTCGAGACGCCCGGCGACGTCGCGTCTCAGGCGGCGCCGTGAGCGCCCTTCCCGGCACGGCGGACTTCGCTCCCACCGGCCCCCATGGCCCCCAGTGGGCCGCCACCACGTGGTACGGGGCCGTGGAGACGACGTTCACCGCAGTCTTCACGCAGGACCTGTGGAGCACGCGGTTGCGCGGTGCCGCCGAGGACTGGCTGGGACCGGCGGCGGTGCACTACATCGAGGCGATGCCGGGTCGCAAGTTCCGTGCGGTGCTTCCCTGGCTGACCGTCGGCTGCTCTCGGTGGCTGTTGCCCCGGTGTCTGGCCCCGGAGCTCCTCTTCGCGGTGTTCTACTGCCTCGACGACCTGACGGACCGCAAGGACGTGCGGTACGGGACCCCCACGGCCCATGCCGTGTACGGACGGCAGGAGTTGGCCCGGTCCCTCGAACAGGCCAGGCGAGGAGTGCCGCGTTCCGGACGGCTTGCCGGGCTGTCCGGTCAGCTTTGGGATGAGTGCCTGGCGGAGATGACCGATGGGCAGTCCGAGCGTCACGCTCTCACTCCCGAGGAGTTCTCCTGGGAGCGCTACGTGGGAGCGGCCCGCCGACGTACGGCCTTCGTCGGACGAGCCTGGATCGACGCCCTGGCCGCCGCGGACCAAGTACAGGCGGCCACCTTCGTGACGACCGCCTACCCCTGGTGTGCCGAAGCGGGCCAGCTCCGTAACGACCTGCGGAACACGACCGGCCGGGAGAGCCTCGACGGAGGAGTCCGCTACTCGGACCTCGGTGAGGGCAAGGTGACCGCGGTGACGGGACTCCTGTGGCAACGCGCCGACGACGTCGACCGGCGGTGGCTGAGAAAGCACGTGTGGGGACGCGGCCGGCCCTCCGCCGGGGCACTCGTCCGGGTGGATCGCATGGTCGAGCACTATGCGGTCCGTTCCGATGTCACCGTGTCGGCAGGCCGGTTGGTGGAGAGGATCAGAACGGCGATCGGCATGATGGACCGCCCGCATGCCCGAACGGTGTGGGACGCTTGGGTCACCAGGCAGTTCGAGGTCGGAGTGCACCGCGCCTACGGCTGGGGTGACGCCTCCATCTCCGCCTTCGAAGCCGCCGTGGCGGAGCTGCGTGGCTCTGTCGGACTGGATAACGGGGACGGTGGGCGGTCATGACAGCAGCCGACGGAGTGCTCGGCCACCTCGCCGGCCGGGCGGCGGAGGGCCGCCTTGCCGTACTGGTGGGTGCGGGGCTGTCGATGGGCGCCGGATATCCGAGTTGGTCCCGCCTCTTCGAGCCGCTCGGGCACGCCCTGGGCGCTGTCGCGGATGGCTCCCGGCTGCCGGACGACCTCCCCACCCTGGCCGAGGCGTACGAGGCGGAATACGGCCGCAACAGCCTCATCTCGCATCTGCGACGTGAACTGCGCCGCTCCCTTGCCTACACCGAGGCGCACCGGGCACTGGCCGCGACCGGACTCAAGGAAATCCTCACGACCAACTACGACGTGCTGTTGGAAGACGCCCTCGAGGCCGTCGCGGGGCTGGTCGACGTCGTCGTCCGGGACTCCGACCTCGCCTACACCGCTCCGACGCGGCCGCGCCTGGTCAAGATGTGCGGCGACGTTCTCAACCCGGAAGCACTGACCATCACCCGTCGGGACTTCGCGGTCTACGGCGCGACCAAGCCGCGACTCGCCGAACACGTCCGGAGCCTGCTGGAAACCCACGAGCTGCTCGTTCTCGGTGCCGGGCCGTCGGATCCCGAGTTCAACATGCTGTGGGACCTGGCAGCCGCGGGACTCGGCGATCACAAGCCGGTCGGCTGGGTCGTGACGGCCGACGCGTCCCCATTCCAGCAACGCGTGGCGCTGACCCGCGGCCTGCGCACGGTACCGCTCGACGTGTCGGCGCACGGTGTCACGCAGGCGCTGGCCCGCTGGCTGGACGGGCTGACCACTGCCCATGCCTGACAGGACATCGGAGTTCGACGCGCACCTCGTCGTCGAGCTGGCCCGTGCCTGGGAGACCGGCTCGCTTGCCGTGGTACTCGGACCCGAGTTCGACCGCGAAACGGACGACGTGGTGCACCGGGCGCTGCTGACCGAACTCGGCAGGTCCGACGATGCGGCGCCCCCGCCGCTGGGCAGGCTCACGGACGAGTACCTGACCCGCTTCGGCCGCCCCGCCCTGGTCTCGCTGATGCGGACGGCCTGGCGCGGCAGAGTGGATCACGAGGAGCCGTCCCATCCGCTGTCGGCATCGGACGCGCTCTATGAATGCCTTGCTTCCCAGCCTCCGGCCTGCCTGCTCGTGACGTCCCTGCACCCGACGGCCGAGCATGCCTACCGCCGGTTCCGACGCCCGTTCCACGTCGTCAGGACCGAGACGGGGCTCGCCTTCTGGGACAATTCCCAGCCCCAGATCGTTCACCTCTTCGGCTGCCTGGACGCTCCTCAGGATGCCCTTCTGAGTGAACGGGAGCGCCGCGCCGCCCGCTTTCTGCGCCCGCTGCTGACCGCGCGGCTCGGCGATCTGCCCGCGTCACACACCCTCGTCTTCGTGGGCTTCGCGCCGCACGACCCGGTACTGGAGGAGCTGCTGGCTCCCGCGCTGCACTCCCTCGGCGAGTACTGGCGGGGAGCCGTGGTGGTGCTGCCCGAGGCCGACGACAGCGTGCGCGCTGCATACGGCCGGCGTCAGATCAGGGTCCTCACATCGGGCGGTGCGCCGCCCGCAGCGTGTGCCCGGGAACTGCTCGTCCTGGTCCGCCGTACCGCCGAGCGGCAGACCTCCGAGCTGCTCCGCAGTGAGTCACCGGCCATAAGAGAGTGCGAGGACCAGCTCGGCGTGCTCGGCTGGGTGGTGCAGCGTTCGATGCGGCTGAACGACCGCGCCGTGGAGTCGGTCTTCAGCCAGCCCACCGAGCAGGGCCTGCTCACCGTGCACATCGTCGAGGGGGAGCTGTCGGGTGCAGATGTCCGCAGACTCACCGCGCGACTCGACGAACACGGCCGTGGCATGGTGGTCACCGAGACCAGGATCTCCAACACGGCCCGGCATCTCGCGGCCGCCGACGACCGGATCGAACTGCACACGCGCCAGTCCCTGTTGGAACGCGTCCTGGGGATCGAGCCCTATCTGCGCTGGATCCTCGACGAGTACGAAAGCGGGAACCAGCGGCGTGCCTATGTCGACCTCCAGTGCCAGCGGCCGCTCTCCGACGCGGTGGCACCGGTGCGTGGCGATGCCTACTGGCTCGACGACTACGTCGACTCGTGGCTGCGCGAGCGATCGCACAGCCAGTTGACGCTGCTCGGTGAGCCGGGCAGCGGCAAATCCTGGTACTGCCGTCATCTCGCCTATGCCCTCGCCCGTCGATGTCTGGACGACCCCGAACGTGGTCGTATCCCGGTCCTCGCGCTCCTGTCGGAGATGCCGGCCACCGGCTCGCTGGAGGACTTCCTCATCGCACAGATGCGCGACAAGGGAGCTGAACTGCAGGGTGGCAAGGCGTCCTTCCGGTACGCGAACGAGACGGGCAGACTGGTCATCGTCCTCGACGGCCTCGATGAACTGCGTTGGCAGGTGACCCCCGAGCGTGCCCGGCGGACCCTGGCCGAGCTCGCCGATCTGGTGGGCCCGGAGAGCAAGGTCCTGCTGGCGAGCCGGCCGGGCTACTTCGAGCACGACCGTTCCGCGCCGCACCCTTCGGGAGCGGAAGCGCTGTTCTCCGGGGGCGAGGACGACGTCGACGCGGTCGGTCTCGAGCTGTCGGGTGGGTCCACCTTCGAGGTGATCCGGCTTGCGGACCTCGGTTACGAACAGCGCGTCCAGGCGCTGGTACGGCGACTGGGGGAGAAGGCGGAACCGGTGCGACGGCTTATCGACGCCAGCAGCGCCCTCACCGACCTGGCCCGGCTGCCCGGCCTTCTCGACCTGATGTCCGTGGTCCTGTCCGCACCGCGGGGAGACACACCGGCGACCGCCTCGGAGCTGTTCGAGGAGTACGTGACCGTGCTTCTGGGCGGAGCCGAACGTGTCGCCGTCGACAGCGATGCCGTCGGTGCCGACATCGACCGGCTCGCGGCGCTCGCGGGACGGATGCACAGCCGGGGAACGCATGCGCTGCCCGCGCCGGTGGCCCGCGAGATCCTGGAGGTGCCGGCGCTCGGTTCCGGCGCGCCGGGCGGGACGTTGAGCACGGACCCGCGTTGGGAGGCGTTCCTACGGGTGGCCGCCGACGGCACCGTGCGCTTTCGGCTCAAGACCATGCGGGAGTTCCTCACCGCGCGCAGCTTGTGCACGGCGCTCCGTGCCGGAGATCCGTCGCCCTTGGACGAGCGGCTGCTGCTGCCCGAACCCGTCCGCTACCTTGCCGAGCAGCTGGCCGCGGCCGGGCTCTCGCCCATGGACTGGCTGCCCGAGAGCAGCCCCGTTCCGGTTGTCCGAAGGCCCGACGCCAGGCCGGTGGGCAGCCTGACCGGTGGTCGGCTGCCCGCCAACTGCCTCTCGCTCGCCAACCGCATGGGCATCGCCCTGGCGGGACGCTCGCTGCGAGGACTCGATCTGCGGGGAGCCGACCTGCAGGGTGCGCAGCTGAGCGGTGCCGACCTACGGGAGTGCGACCTGCGGTCGGTACTGCTCCAGGGTGCCGTGGTGACGGGAGCGGATCTGCGGGGCGCGTGGCTGCACGGGGCGATCATGCACGAGACGCAGGTCGTCGCCGTGGTGGGCATGCTGCCCGAGGACGGCGGAGTCGTGGTCGGCACGGCGGAAGGGCTCGTCCATGTGCTGGGCCGAGTGGGACTCGAAACCCGAGAGACCATGCGGTGCCCGGGCGGCTTCCGCAATCTCTCCTTGATCTCCCACGGCCGATACGTGGTCGTCGCGGGTATGGACGGCAGCGTCTACCTGGCGGACCGGGAGAACGGCCAGGCCTTCCTGGACATCGCCCACCACGGCGCGCCGGCGACCTCCGCTGTGGCGGTCGGGGAAGCCCGCTTCGCGTCCGGTGGTACCGACGGCACCGTGCGTCTGTGGACCCTCGACGGTGACGAGGTCTGGCAGACGCATGTGACGTCCGGGTATGTGCGCTCCCTCGCGCTGGATCCCGAGACCGATCTGATGTTCGCCGGCTCATCGGCCGGAGTGGTCGTCGTACTGGACGCCACGAACGGCCGCTACGTCCGCGACTGGGTGCCGCATCCGGATGGCGGCGTGTACTCCCTGTGCGCGCTGAAAGGGACGGGACTCGTTGCCAGCGGAAGCGACGACCGTAGTATTCGGCTCTTCGCGCAGGGGGACGGCACCCACGTCGCCGACCTCGCCAGCCTGGGGGACACGGTGCTCGGCCTGGTCCACGACGCGGGCACAGGGGTGCTCTTCTGTGGCTGCCGGGATGGGACACTCAGCTCCTGGAACGTCACGCGCCGCGAAATGAACTGGTCGGTCGCCCGGGGGCACCCCATCCTTTCCGTGTCGTTGCACGCCAAGGCCGGTGTGGTGGCGACCGCCGGCGCGGACGGCTGGGTGCGTCTCTTCGACAGCGGATCCGGGGAGCCGCTGGGCGAGCGGCTCATCGGTCGGCGCTCCGATCCGGACTGGTACGGCGTGGACCTGCGTGGCACTACAGGGTGGCACAAGGAGTGGCTGCGTTTCATGGGCGAACGCGGCGCGATCCTTGACGATTGAGCGGGCGTGACCACGGCCGGGCGCGCGGCCGAGCCGGGTGCCCGGTGAATGCTCACAGGCTTGACGGATCCTGCGGCCCCCGCCCGGAGAGCAGTTCACCGTACGCCTGCATCAGGTCCGGCAACCGCAATGTCGACAAGTCGTCCCGCGACGGCATCCCCGGATAGCCGCTCAGCCGCAGATCCCGATACGCACAGCTCTTCTCGTACAGCGTCCGCAGGAACCGCCCGTTCCCGAGCTCGTCGATCCACCCCTGGTCCACCACATGCCCGGCGATCGAGCGAAGCTCCTCCAGAGCCTCCTCGTCCCAGACGTCCCCGTTCTCGGCGGCCAGCACCTCGCCGATCGCCGTCAGCTCCAAGGGACGGTACGAGGGGAAGTCGACCCGCGTCGTGAAGCGTGAGGACAGTCCCGGGTTCGCGGCCAGCAACCGGTCCATCCCCTCGGGATACCCCGCGAGGATCACCACCAGGTGGTCCCGGTTGTCCTCCGCCCGCTTCAGCAGCACCTGAAGCGCCTCGTCCCCGTATGCGTCCCCCTTGCCGTATCCCGAGTTGGACAGCGAGTACGCCTCGTCCACGAACAGGACGCCGCCGATCGCCGAGTCGATCAGCTCGTTCGCCTTCACCGCCGTCTGGCCCAGGTACTCGCCCACCAGGTCCGCCCGCTGCGCCTCCACCAGGTGATCGCCGCCGAGCAGGCCGAGCGCGTAGAAGACCCGGCCCAGGATCCTCGCCACGGTCGTCTTGCCGGTGCCGGAGGGCCCCGAGAACACGAAGTGCCGTTTCGGCGGCTGCACGGGTAAGCCCTGGCCGGCCCGCAGCCGGGCCATGTTCAACTGCGCCGACAATGCCTTGACCTGGCGCTTGACCGGTTCCAGGCCGACCATGCGCTCCAGCTCGGCCAGCGCCTCCTCCAGCAGTGCCGGATCCGTGGGCCCGGCCGGCCACGACTGCGCCGGTACCGAGGCGGCCTTCTCGCGCACGAGGTCGCCCTGCGCCGGCAGCGGACCCGTCGGCGGCGGTTCGGGCTCGGACAGCTTCACGTCCCGGCCCTCGGCGCCGAAGAGCGGGTCCAGACCGTCCGGTGCCTCCAGCGTGTCGCCGCCTCCGGCGAGCGCCATCGCCGTCAGGTCGGTCGAGTCGTCGTACCCGTCCCCCTCGGCGATCGCGGCGAGCCGCGCCGAGGTGTCCATGAACGCCGGGTCCACCCGGTGCACGGCCCGGTAGAGGGGGAGCGCGGCGGCCGAGCGACCCGTGCCCTCGTGCGCCCGGGCCAGCCAGTACCGCAGCTCCTTGCGCTGCGGCTGCTCGCTGCGGCAGCGCATCAGGGCGGTGGCGAGCAGCGGCTCGGCCTGCCTGTACATCTCCAGACGGACCCGGGCCATGCCGCCGAACAGCCCGGCCTCTATACCGAGCATGGGATCGTCGATCAGCGGATCGGTGTGCCGGACCAACTGCTCCCAGTCCTTGACCAGGTAGGCCCGGCAGGCGTGCAGAAAGCGCACCTGGGGGTCGGTGTCGACCGGCGGCAGGCCCGCCAGCGCGCGGTCCAACTCCGGGACGTGGCGGCCGTCCAGCCAGTGCGAGGCGTGCGCGAGCAGCAGGTCGCGCGGGCTCTCCAGGACCGGCTGCACCCACCAGCCCAGCCAGTACCAGGAGTTGAGGCCGCGCCGGTGTCGCGCCCGCTGCTCCCCGAAGCGGTCGCGGTGGCGGTACATCCTCAGCAGCGCGGTCGTCGTGTCGACGCGCAGCGCGTGCAGCCCGAGCCAGCCGTCGGCCATCCCGGGATCCATCCGGACCGCGGCGCGGAACTCCTCCTCCGCCTGCGGATAGGCGCCCATCGTGTAGGCGTCGACCCCTCGCAGCCAGGCGAGGTCGGCCGGGGCCTGAGGGCCCTGCGTGCCGAAGTCCATCACGTCCCCCACAAACCGTGCCCCCGATGGTTCACCGCCGGGCCCGTGCCCGTCGGCTGCCTTGCTCGAACCGCTGTGCCGCGGACCGGAGTTGCCACGGTGCGCAGAGCAGCGTCCGAACGTCGCACCGAGAGGCATCGTACCTGCGGGGGTGGGGCGCACGAAGGGTGCCGCACGGGTCGTTCGGCGAGGTGGGAGCAGAGGGGACGCCCGGCGCGTCGTGACCGAGGGTGAGCGGATCACGCCTCTTGGCGCCCAGACAAGGTGCTGAGAGCAGAACGAAGCCCCCGATCACGGGGGAACAACCGGGGGCTTCGCGTCTGGGTGCGACTGCGAAAGCCGCACATTGAGAACGTAAGACCTGTACGGCCCCCCGGTCAAGCCGACTTGGAGCACTCGGGGAAGTTGCCCGGCGAGGGTCCTTCACGAGTTCAGCACACTGCCGATGGGTCGTCACTGTGGGTGAGATCCTGGTCCGGACCAGGAAGCCCCGGTGGTCCCGGAAAACACCTCATATCCCTCCGGCTTCTGATGCACCAGGAGGCAGGCGTGGGGTCGCGAGGGGTCCTCGGCGAAGTGCCGGCGCTCCGCTTCGACCCAGCCGTCCCAGAACGCGCGTTGTTCCTCGCCGTCCCGGGCCCGCCCGCGCGTCCACGCCTCCTCCTGCGCCAGCTCCATCCACAGCAGCCGGGCGAGATGCGGGCGCAGTGCCCGGCGGCCGGCGCCGACCCCCTCGATCAGGATCACGGGGGCGGGCGGCAGCGCACGGGCGGGACCCGAGCGTCGTGCGCGCCAGTCGTAGGGCCGGTAGTGCGCGGTCCGCCCGTGGCCGAGCGGCTCGATCACCTCCCGCAGCAGCCTTTCCGTCCAGGAGAACAGCTCCTCATGGGTGGCGATGTCGTCCAGGTGCAGCACGGGCGCGCCGCCGAGTGCGGCCGCCAGGTGTGCGGCGAACGTGGATTTCCCCGACCCCGCGTGCCCGTCGACGCCGACGAGGCGGACGGGGCCGCAGGAGGGAGGTAGACGCTGAAGGCGGGACGCGAGAGCGTGAATGGCGATTCCCGGGCGAGAAGGCGTGTCGGCATGTTTCGGCATGTTTCCGAGGGGACAGCTTACTCGGGCAAACAGACTGTCCCCCTTCGCGGGAAAAGCGACCTCTCTCCGGAATTTCCTCTTATTTCTGGTTCGGTGTGAACGCGGGTGATCGCCTCCCCGAATTCCCGCCCCCATTCCCAGGAGACCGCCACAGGTCGGGACCAATATTGGTGGGCGCGTCGGCGGCCGAAGTGCTGGCAGAAGTCCGTGTGTGGCGGCCATAGTTGGCGCACACCGTGTGTCCGAACCGCTGCTTGAAGGACTCCTGGGGGTCACCCACCGATGACCAGAGCTTCAGAGCCGTCCCGCAGAACCATCCTCGCCGCGGCCGTCGCCGCGGCAACGGCGGCCGGCACCGCGGGCCCGGCGGCCGCGGCCACGCCGACCGCCCGGCCGACGAAAGCATCCCCGAGCCTCGTGGACTACCGCGCCTGGACCTCGTACCCCGACTGGCGAAGCGGCGCCGCGCAGGGTGTTCGCGCCGTCGCCGGCGTCCGCCCCGGCCTGGTGATCGCCACGCCCGCCGGTCGTACCGACTACACCGACCCGCACACCGGAAAGTCCGCCACCTGGGAGTTCGCCACCTGGACCTCCCCGGCGCACCGCCTCGCCGTCCCGGCCACCGAACTCGTCGCCTCCTGGAACGCACAGACCCCGGCCGGCACCTGGCTCCAGGTCGAGGTGCAGGGCACCTACTCCGACGGCACGGACACCCCCTGGTACGTCATGGGCCGCTGGGCGGCCGGCGACCAGGACATCCGCCGCACCTCCGTGGACGGCCAGAGCGACGGCAGGAGCAACATCTGGACCGACACCTTCGCCATCGCCGATCCCGCCTCGGGTCTGCGCCTGGTGTCGTACCGCCTGCGCCTGACCCTGTACCGCACACCGGGCGCACGGATCACGCCGACCGTGTGGCGGCTCGGAGCCATGGGCTCCGACATCCCCGACCGGTTCACCGTCCCGGCCTCCACGCCCGGGCTCGCCGAGGAACTGCTCGTCCCGCGCTACTCGCAGGAGATCCACAAGGGCCAGTACCCGGAGTACGACAACGGGGGCGAGGCCTGGTGCAGCCCCACCTCCTCCCAGATGATCATCGAGTACTGGGGACGGAGGCTGACCCCCGAACAACTGTCCTGGGTCGATCCGTCCTACGCGGACCCGCAGGTCTGCCACGCGGCCCGGTTCACCTATGACCACCAGTACCACGGCTGCGGCAACTGGCCCTTCAACGCGGCCTACGCGGCGACGTTCGAGGACCTGCAGGCAGTGGTCACCCGGCTCTCGTCACTCACCGACCTTCAGACGCTGATCGCTGCGGGCATCCCGGCCATCACCTCGCAGTCGTTCCTGAAGGAGGAACTGACCGGGGCGGGGTACGGGACAGCGGGGCATCTGATGACCGTGATCGGGTTCACCGCCGACGGCGACGTGATCGCGAACGACCCGGCGTCGCCGAGCGACGAGGCGGTGCGGCGCGTGTACCGGCGGCGGGAATTCGAGAACATCTGGTTGCGCACCAAGCGGTACAACGCCTCCGGCAAGGTCACCTCCGGCACCGGCGGCGTCTGCTACCTGTACTTCCCGGCCCGTCCCACCTCCCGGCAGCGCAAGGCGCTGGCGGCGGTGGGCGTCAGCTGACGCGTCCTCCGGGAGCGAGGCGGCCCATTTCCCAACAGCGCCCGACTCCGCGATCGACTCCGCCGATCTGAGTCGAACATGCTGGTGGTGTCATTCTGCAATACTGCGGATGTCCCGCCGGTAGTTGGAGACTTGGGCCGAAATTGAAGAGCAGTCAACAGCGAGGTGCCGTGCGCCCCCAGGTGCGCGGTACCGATCGCTCCCTGGCGCGCCGCGCCGAACTCATCGCCATCGGACGGAAGTTATTCGCCGACACGTCCTACGACACGCTGTCGATGGACGACATCGCGCGCCATGCCCAGGTGGCGAAAGGGCTGATCTACTACTACTTCAAATCGAAACGCGGCTATTACCTCGCCATTGTCGAGGATTCGGTGGCCGACCTCGTGACCTCCGCGGCCGCCGGCCTGGACCTGCCGCCGGTGGAACGGGTGCACCGCACCATCGACCGCTATCTGCGCTACGCCGAGCACAACCAGGCCGCCTACCGCACGATCGTCAGCGGTGGCGTGGGCTTCGACGCACAGGTCCATGCCATCCGGGACGGGGTGCGCGAGGCGATCGTCACCACGATCGCCGAGGGGGCGTACGGGCGGCGCGACATCGCTCCGCTGGTGCGCACGGGACTGCTCGGCTGGGTATGCGGCGTGGAGGGCGTGACCCTGGACTGGATCGACCGCCCGGTGCTGTCCCGCGAGACGATGTGCGACCTGCTCGCGAAGACGCTGGGAGGCACCCTGCGCGCGATCGAGGAACTGGAGCCCGCGTACACGGCCCCGCCTCCGGCCCGCCGGCCGACCTGACCGCGCCGGGAGGACCGATCGATCTCCCAGCGGTCCCCTCCGGGCGCCGGTGAGGCCGTCACGGGCAGGTCTACGGGCGAGGGCGCCACGGACACGTCCACGGCGAGCGGAGACGGCCTCGGAACCAGACTCCTCCGTCGAATGTCGATCACGCCGCGGCACGGCATTCCGCTTTCTTGAAGTAAGCGGTCGTTAACCGGTGACGCCATGCCTCCGATCGGGCATACTCCAAGCGCCACAGCCGCTGGTCAGCCGCCTCCGCGACCCGGAGCGGCGAGCATCGGCCAGGCTCAGTGAGACCCGGCGGCGCCGCCCCACCCAAGGCGCATGTCCGCCGACGTGCCCAAGAGGGAGGAGAGCGTCGCCATGCCCGACCGCGCCCCGCAGCCGGTGGACCGACAACTGCCCACGGACGAGGCCCGGGATCTGATCTCGCTCGTCCGCGACATCGCGCAGCGCGAGATCGCCCCGAAGGCGGCCGAGGAGGAGCACTCCGGGCACTTCCCGCGCGAGACCTTCCGCCTGCTCTCCGACTCCGGACTGCTCGGCCTGCCGTACGACTCCGAGTACGGCGGTGGTGACCAGCCCTACGAGGTCTACCTGCAGGTCCTCGAGGAGCTGGCCGCGGCCCGCCTCACCGTCGGCCTCGGCGTCAGCGTCCACACCCTCTCCTGTCATGCCCTCGCGCACTACGGCACCAAGGAACAACAGCTGGAACACCTGCCCGCGATGCTCGGCGGGGGCCTTCTGGGCGCCTACTGCCTCTCCGAGCCGTCGTCCGGGTCGGATGCCGCGTCCCTGCGGACGAAGGCGGTCCGGGACGGCGACCACTGGGTGATCAACGGCACCAAGGCATGGATCACTCATGGAGGCATCGCCGACTTCTACACGGTGATGGCGCGCACCGGCGAGGAGGGCCCCCGTGGGATCACCGCGTTCCTCGTCCCCGGCGGCGCCGAAGGACTGAGTGCCGCGGCGCCCGAGAAGAAGATGGGCATGAAGGGGTCGCCCACCGCGCAGGTCCACTTCGACGGGGTGCGCGTGCCCGAAGCGCGGCGCATCGGCGACGAGGGACAGGGCTTCGCGATCGCGCTGTCCGCACTCGACTCCGGGCGGCTCGGCATCGCGGCCTGCGCCATCGGCCTGGCCCAGGCGGCGCTGGACGAGGCCGTCGCGTACGCCACCGGGCGCCGGCAGTTCGGACGGCCGATCTCGGATTTCGAGGGGCTGCGCTTCCTGCTCGCCGACATGGCGACGCAGATCGAGGCGGGCCGGGCGCTGTACCTGTGGGCGGCACGGCTGCGCGACGCCGGGCGGCCGTTCGCCAAGCAGGCGGCCATGGCCAAGCTGCACTGCACCGACACGGCGATGAAGGTCACCACCGACGCCGTCCAGGTGCTCGGCGGGTACGGCTACACCGTGGACTTCCCGGTCGAGCGCTATATGCGGGAGGCCAAGGCGCTGCAGATCGTCGAAGGGACGAACCAGATCCAGCGCATGGTCATCGCCCGTCACCTCGCTGGTCCCGAGTCCCGCTGAACGACTCCTGGCCCGCCGCGAGCCGGCGCGGGCCGGCCGGGGGCGCCGCGAGCCGCACCCACTCCGGGTCGTGGCGCCCGGGGAGCGTGCGCCCGCGGTCGGCCCAGGTGCGCATCAGTGCGCGGTAGATGGGCGGGTCCTGCGGCTGCGGCGGCGGTAGCGTCGCCGCCGGTACCGGAATGAACACCGGCCGCCGGGGCCCGGTCGCCGAATAACTGGGGCTCATGAAGGGAGCAACGCCCCGACGCCCGCCGAGGTCACCGGCCCCGCTAATCGAGCGTGAGTTCCGCGGCGGACCGACCGGGGAACCGCCGCTGCTCGCGGCGTGTCAGGCGGCCTGGCGGCGCAGTGTCGCCATCGGGAGCGGGCGTGAACCCGGGCCGCCGACGTGCGAGAACGGCTGCGTGCGCCAGTCGAGCCCCTGGGGGAGGGTCAGCAGCAGGGCGGTGTCCTGCTGCTGGGGCTCCACGGACTCGTCCGCCGGGCGGGCGTCGGCCGCCGCGCGGCCCGTGCCGGAGCAGACCGTGAGACCGAACGGGTTCCACGGCGAGGCGCACAGCGCGTGCTCGGGCAGGACCTCCTCGTCCGCCAGGAGCGCGATGGGCTGCGCGCAGTCCGGGCAGATCACCCGGTACATCTCGAAGGTGTCGTACGCGTCGAACTCCTCGCCGTCGAGGGCGTCGGGTTCGACGCCCTCCGGCTCGGGCTCGATGACCGGCTGCTGCCGCTTGGGCACGGTACGACCAGGGCGCTTGGAATTCTGCATGGGTTTCTCCCCCTCGGGCTGGGCCGACAAGGCACCGCGGCCTCGACCACAGCAAGCACTTCCCGTCCCGTCTCCGGGGTAATCACGAGAGCATCACGAAGCCTGGCCGGACACTGTGGCGTTCGTCACATGCCATTCGCAGGTGCCCCGCGCGGCCGCGGGTCACCCGGGCGGCTCACCGACCGTTCTCACCAACATCACAAACCGGGTATGACCTGCGCTGCTGAGGTATCCGCGGAGTCAGGGCGCACTGTAGGTTCTAGCGCCATGGAGGAGCTGGACCGACAGATCGTGCAGCTGCTCGTCAAGGACGGGCGGATGAGCTACACCGACCTGGGCAAGGCCACGGGCCTGTCCACATCGGCCGTGCACCAGCGGGTGCGCCGGCTCGAGCAGCGGGGCGTCATCCGCGGGTATGCCGCCGTCGTCGACCCCGAGGCCGTCGGCCTGCCGCTGACCGCCTTCATCTCGGTGAAGCCGTTCGACCCCAGCGCCCCCGACGACATCGCCGAACGCCTCGCGGGCGTCCCGGAGATCGAGGCCTGCCACAGCGTCGCGGGCGACGAGAACTACATCCTCAAGGTCCGCGTGGCCACGCCGCACGAACTGGAGGAGCTGCTCGCCCGGCTGCGGACCCTTGCGGGGGTGTCGACGCGCACCACCGTGGTCCTGTCCACACCGTACGAGGCACGGCCGCCCCGGATCTGATCGACCTCCCTGCGGGGCGTCCCCCGCCAGGGGCGACACTGTTTCCCATGAGTGAGCGCACCGCCGAGCCCAAGACCGTCCTCCTGCGCCGCGGAGAGGTCCACAGTCCCGCCGATCCCTTCGCCACCGCGATGGTCGTGGAGGCCGGACATGTCGCCTGGGTCGGTTCCGAGGGCGCGGCCGACGCCTTCGCGGACGGCGTCGACGAGGTGATCGACCTCGACGGCGCCCTCGTCACTCCCGCGTTCACCGACGCTCACGTGCACACCACCGCCACCGGCCTCGCGCTCACCGGCCTCGACCTGTCCGGTGCCCCGTCCCTGACGGCCGCCCTCGCCCTCGTACGGGACTTCGCCGCCGCCCGGCCGGACGACCGGGTGCTGCTCGGCCACGGCTGGGACGCCGCACGCTGGCCCGAACGGCGGGCGCCTCGACGCGAAGAGCTCGACGAGGCCACCGGTGGGCGTCCCCTGTATCTCAGTCGCATCGACGTCCACTCGGCCGTCGTCACCACCGCCCTGCTGGACCTCACCCCGGGCGTGCGCCACAAGGCCGGCTTCACGGACGGCGAGCCGCTCACCCGGGACGCCCACCACGCCGTACGGGCCGCCGCGTTCGCCGCGGTCACCCCCGCCCGGCGCACCGAGGCCCAGCGCGCCGCCCGCGCCCACGCCGCCTCCCTCGGCATCGGCTCGCTCCACGAGTGCGCCGGCCCGGAGATCTCCTCTCCGGACGACTTCGCCGGGCTGCTGCGTCTCGCCGCCGAGGAGCCCGGCCCGCGCGTCGTCGGCTACTGGGCCGAGCAGGACGTCACCAAGGCCCGGGAGCTGGGTGCGCTCGGCGCGGCGGGCGACCTCTTCGTCGACGGCGCCCTCGGCTCGCACACCGCCTGTCTGCACCAGCCGTACGCGGACGCCGCCCACACCGGCACCGCCTACCTGGACGCCGCCGCGGTCGCCACGCATGTCGTCGCGTGTACCGAGGCCGGGCTGCAGGCGGGGTTCCACGCCATCGGCGACGCCGCCGTCACAGCCGTGGTGGAAGGGGTGCGCGCCGCCGCCGAGAAGGTGGGCCCGGCCCGGATCCGCGCCGCCCGCCACCGCGTCGAGCACGTCGAGATGCTCACGCCCGAGACCATCGCGGCCTTCGCCGAACTGGGCCTGACCGCCTCCGTCCAGCCCGCCTTCGACGCGCTGTGGGGCGGCGAGGACGGCATGTACGCCGAGCGCCTCGGCGTCGAACGGGCCCGTACGCTGAACCCGTTCGCGGCCCTGTTGCGCGCAGGCGTCCCGCTGGCGTTCGGATCCGACAGCCCGGTGACCCCCCTCGACCCCTGGGGGACGGTCCGCGCGGCGGCGTTCCACCGCACCCCCGACCACCGTGTCTCCGTACGCGCCGCGTTCACCGCGCACACGCGCGGCGGCTGGCGGGCGATCGGACGGGACGATGCGGGCGTCCTGGTGCCGGGCGCCCCCGCGGACTACGCCGTGTGGCGCACCGACGCACTCGTCGTCCAGGCCCCCGACGACCGGGTGGCCCGCTGGTCCACCGACCCCCGCTCCGGCACCCCCGGACTGCCCGATCTCACCCCTGGGACCGACCTTCCCGTCTGCCTGCGCACCGTGGTCGCAGGCAGGACCGTGTTCGTAGGGCCGGGCGAGTGATCTCCCGGGGTGGCGCGGCGGCGACGAGCCGTCAGAACTCCGTCGCGCGACCTGCGTATCCTCCGCTGCGACCAGGCCCTTCGCCGAAGACCCGCAGGTGGGGCGGCTGTTGACAGTGAGGCGCGGAGGGCCGGTAGGTTCGGGTCCACCACCGAATCGTCCGACCGGGGAAACCTCCGCGCAGTCGCCCGAGCGCCGCTGGGTCAGGGATGGTGTGCCGCGTCGGCGCATCACCACTGGGAGCCAGGCTCAGCGCCCGCGCCACGGCGAGGGCAACGTTCCGGTCGGTCGGCAGGGTGTGACCCGGGTGGGGCCCGGACGTCCAGTAGACAACGGCTTTCGGTCGATCCGCAGCCAGCGGGTCCCAGGTCGGCCCGAAGGGCGCCGGGCCCCGATCCGCAGCCGCCCGGGGCGTGGCAAGCACGGGACCCGCTCTCGAAACCCCGTGGGACCGGTGCGACCGGCCGGTCCGTGCCGCCGACGCGGCGGGCATTCTTACCCGAACCTTATGGAATCGACACCTCCAAACGAACCCGCTGTGGCGGAGGCCCGTGCCGCGACCACTATGGTGGACCTCTGCGTACGGATGTGAAGGGGCAGCAGTGAACCACGGCGACGGGACCCTCGGGGCATCGGCCCAGGGCAAGCAGTTCGGTCCGCTCGGCACCGCCTTGGTGATCATTCCGACCTACAACGAGGCGGAGAACATCAAGACGATCGTCGGCCGAGTGCGGTCGGCGGTGCCCGAGGCGCATGTCCTCGTGGCCGACGACAACAGCCCCGACGGCACCGGCAAGCTCGCGGACGAGCTCGCGGCCGAGGACGATCAGGTCCACGTCATGCACCGCAAGGGCAAGGAAGGGTTGGGCGCCGCGTACCTCGCCGGCTTCCGCTGGGGTCTGGAGCGCGACTACGGCGTCCTCGTCGAGATGGACGCCGACGGCTCCCACCAGCCGGAAGAGCTGCCGCGCCTGCTGACCGCGCTCAAGAGCGCGGACCTGGTGCTCGGCTCCCGGTGGGTGCCGGGCGGACGGGTCGTGAACTGGCCCAAGTCCCGCGAGTTCCTCTCCCGCGGCGGCAGCACCTACTCGCGTCTGGCCCTCGGCCTGTCGCTGCGCGACATCACCGGCGGCTACCGCGCCTTCCGCCGGGAGACCCTCGAGGGCCTCGGCCTCGACCAGGTGGCCTCGCAGGGCTACTGCTTCCAGGTCGACCTGGCGCGCCGCGCGGTCAAGGCCGGGTTCCACGTCGTCGAGGTGCCGATCACGTTCGTGGAGCGCGAGCTCGGCGACTCGAAGATGAGCCGGAACATCGTCGTGGAGGCGCTGTGGCGCGTCACGGCGTGGGGCGCGGAGGAGCGCTTCGGCAAGGTCCTGGGCCGGGGCGGCAAGCAGCGCCGGTAGGGACACGGGCGGCGTCATGGGGGGCGCTGACGCCCCTTATCCCGCACTGAGCCGGGTCCGGGCACACTGGGAGCATGACGACTGGCGCTTCGACCTCTCCCCGCACCACGACCCGGCCCCGGCGTTCCCGGTTGCGCACCTTTCTGCCGCTGGGCATCGCCGCGTGGCTGGTGCTGGAGATCTGGCTGCTGACCGTGGTCGCG
This sequence comes from Streptomyces sp. NPDC107546, assembly GCF_055639175.1. Lineage (NCBI taxonomy): Bacteria > Bacillati > Actinomycetota > Actinomycetes > Kitasatosporales > Streptomycetaceae > Streptomyces > Streptomyces sp. NPDC107546. The sequence goes on from NZ_JBVKBA010000016.1 coordinate 137,372, forward strand.
GGTGCGACCAGCGGGTTCACGGTCTTCCTGCTGCTGGTCGCCGGCCTGGTGCTCGGCTCCGTGGTCATCAAGCGGGCGGGCCGCCGCGCCTTCCGGAACCTGAACGAGGCGCTGCAGAGGGGCGGCTCCCCGTCGAGGACCGGCGGCAACGGCCTGATGATGCTCGGCGGCCTGCTGCTGATGCTGCCGGGCCTGATGTCCGACGCGGCGGGCCTGCTCCTCCTGCTCCCGCCGGTGCAGACGGCGGTCGGCCGATACGCGGAGCGCACGATCGACCGCAAACTCCGTCAGTCCCCGTACGGCGGCTTCGGTGACGCCTTCCAGCAGGCTCGTATGCACCGCCCCGACGGGAAGATCGTCCAGGGTGAGGTCATCAGGGACGAGCCCGCGGACATCCAGGGGGAGCCCCGCCCGCCCCTGCCACGCTGACCTTTCCGGGGCGGGGCGGGGCCCCAGGTGGCGTGCCCAACGCACCGGAACCCGAACAAAACAGTGGGCGCCGTACGTCACGAAGACGTACGGCGCCCATCGATATCCGGCGCGCGCGGTGGCCCGCCCGCCTCCGGAGGGACTACGCGGACTTGCGGCTGTCCCGGGGATGCACCGCGATGTTCATCGCCCCGGACCGCAGAACCGCGAGACGCTCCTCGAGGACCTCTTCGAGCTCCTCACGGGTGCGCCGCTCCATCAGCATGTCCCAGTGCGTACGCGCGGGCTTCGCCTTCTTCTCCTCCGGACCGTCGCCGTCCACCAGGAGCGCCTGTGCACCGCAGACCTTGCACTCCCACTCCGGCGGGATCTCCGCCTCGACCGAGAAGGGCATCTCGAACCGGTGCCCCTTCTCGCATGCGTACTCCACGGCCTGGCGCGGAGCCAGGTCGATGCCGCGGTCCGTCTCGTAGCTGGTCACCACGAGGCGCGTGCCGCGAAGAGCTCGCTCACTCATGAATCGTGCCTCCCGGGCTTGTCGCCCACAGGACAGGTGTCGCTGTCGTCGTCATCCGGTCAACGTCCGGTCGGCGGTAAAGATTCCCGTTCCGAGTCCCGTTCCGGGTCATGCGTCGCCGTCGTAGCCGCCCCTTGTTGTACCCACCGGCGCCCGGTTTGTCACATCTGCTAGCAGATGTCACCCAGCGTTTCGGCTCCTTTGACGCGCAGTAACGGTACGCCTGGCAGGCCAAACGCGTACACTACCGCCCTTTGTCCTCGGACGCTAAATCCTCTCGGGTACCGGATTGCCCGCGTCGCGCACCGCCTCGCGCACCGGAACCCGGGCCAGCAGCACGAACCCGAGGGCGAAGAACGCGACCAGCGAGATGATCGCGTCCCGGTAGCTGCCCGTCAGCTGGTACGTGACCCCGAACAGGAGCGGGCCCAGCCAGCTCATGCCGCGGTCGCTCATCTCGTACGCGGAGAAGTACTCGGCCTCCTTGCCGGGCGGGACCAGATGTGAGAAAAGCGACCGGGACAGCGCCTGGCTGCCACCGAGGACCAGCCCGATGCAGGCCGCCAGCGCGAAGAACCCGGCCGGCGCGCCCGCGGGCAGGAAATACCCGGCGGCGAGCGTCGCCGTCCAGGCGACCAGCGAGCCGAGCACGGTGCGCTTGGCGCCGTACGTCCGGGCCAGCCTGCCCATGCCCAGCGCGCCGCCCACCGCCAGCACCTGCACCAGCAGCACGGCGGCGATCAGCGTCGACTGGCCGAGACCGAGCTCCTGGGAGCCGTACACCGACGCCTGTGAGATCACCGTCTGGATGCCGTCGTTGTAGATGAGATACGCCAGCAGGAAGGCGAGGGTGAGCGGCGTGCGGCGCATGTCCCGGACCGTGGCGGCCAGTTGCCGCCAGCCGTGCACCCTCGCAGCCGTGGACGTCGTACGGCGGTCGCGCAGACGCCTGAGCGGGATCAGGGTGAAGGCGCCCCACCACAGGCCCGCCGAGGCCAGGCAGATGCGGACCGCCGTCGACTCCGAGACGCCGAAGGAGTCGTGGGCCGTGAACAGGACCAGGTTCGCGATCAGGACCAGCGAACCGGCCGCGTAGCCGAAGGCCCAGCCGCGCGAGGAGACCGCGTCACGCTCCTCGGGTGGGGCGATCAGCGGCAGATACGAGTTGTAGACCACCATCGAGACGGCCACCGACGCGTTCGCGACGATCAGCAGCAGGCCGCCGATCAGATACCGGTCACCGTCCAGGAAGAACAGGCCCGTCGTGGCCGAGGCGCCCAGATACGCGCACAGAGCGAGCAGCGGCTTCTTGCGGCCGGTGCGGTCGGCCGCCGCGCCCGCGAGCGGCATCACGACAATCGCCACGACGACCGAGGCCGAGACGCAGTAGGCGAAGAACGAGCCGGCACGCACCGGAACGCCCAGCGGGTGGACATATCCGTCCGCGTCCGCCGCCGACTTGGCCACCGAGGTGAGATAGGGGCCGAGGAACACGGTCAGCACGCTCGTCGAATAGACCGAACACGCCCAGTCGTAGAAGTACCAGCCGCGCTGTTCGCGCCGCCGCTCGGCGGCCTCGTCGCCGGCCTGTGCCCGCACGGTGTCGGTGCCCACCCGTGCCCTCGCTTCCCCGTGGAACGTGATCGCGCGCGGGGCTTTCAGGCCCAGGTGCCCCGTTCTTCGAGGACCTTGCGCAGTGTGTCGATGTGATCGGTCATGATGCCATCCACTCCCAGGTCCAGGAGCCGGTGCATGCGGTCGGATTCGTTGATCGTCCACACGTGCACCTGCAGTCCGAGCGCGTGGGCGGTGCGCACGAAGCGGCGGTCGACCACGGGGACGCCCGACTGGGACTCCGGTACCTGGGCGGCGACCGCCGAGCGGCGCACCGCCACCGGGATGCCCCAGGAACGCAGCCGCAGGTTGAGGACACCGCGGGTGCCGTAGGACGTCGCCAGGCGCGGTCCGGCCAGGCGCTGGGCGCGCACCACGCGTGCCTCGGAGAACGAGCCGACGCAGATCCGGTCCCAGGCGTCGGTGCGCTCGATGAGGTCCAGCAGGGGTCGCAGCGCGGGCTCCGCCTTGACGTCCACGTTCCAGCGCACCTCCGGGAACTCCTCCAGCGCGTCCTCGAAGAGGGGCACCGGCTCGCTGCCCGCCACGCGCGCGTGCCGCACGTCCTCCCAGGGCAGGTCGGCGATCCGGCCCGCGCCGTCGGTCACCCGGTCCAGGGTCGCGTCGTGGAAGGCCACCAGCTTCCCGTCGGCCGTGGCGTGCACGTCCGTCTCGATATAGCGGTAGCCCGCCGCCACCGCGCGCCGGAACTGCGCCATGGTGTTCTCCAGGCCGTGGGCCGCCCCGCCCCGGTGGGCGAAGGCGATCGGGCCGGGATGGTCGAGGTACGGGTGGCGTATGAGGGTGGTCACGGACGCAGTATCGCGCGCTCCGGTTGCCCGGCGGCAACGACCGTGCTGCGCCCCGATGCCGCGGGGGCGGCGAACACGCGCAGGAAGAACTGGGCGAGCGGTCCGATGGACAGCGCGTACACGACGGTGCCGATCCCGACGGTGCCACCGAGGGCGAAGCCGGTCGCGACGACGATGATCTCCACGGCCGTGCGGATCAGCCGGATCGAGCGGCCCGTGCGCCGGTGCAGTCCGGTCATCAGGCCGTCACGCGGGCCGGGACCGAAGTCGGCGGCGATGTAGAGGCCGGTCGCCACGCCGTTCAGCACCACACCCGCGACCAGGAGGGGCGCGCGGACGGCCAGTGAGCGCACCTCGGGGAGCACGGCCAGGGTGGCGTCCATGGCGAGACCGATCACCAGGACGTTGGAGACGGTGCCGAGTCCCGGACGCTGCCTCAGCGGGATCCACAGCAGCAGGACGGTCGCGCCCACGATCGTCAGTACGACACCCATGCTGAGCCCGGTGAGCTCGGACAGACCCTGGTGCAGGACGTTCCACGGCTCCAGGCCGAGACCCGCCTTCACCAGGAGGGCGGAGCTCGCGCCGTAGAGGGCGAGACCGGCGTAGAGCTGGAGGAACCGCCGCCCGAGACGGCTCCTCATGGACGTGTCAATGGACCGGTCGCCCGGTGCGTCGGCAGACAAATCGTGCCCCCCTGTGGTGGTAGTGGCCTGGCGTATGTCACTCTGTGGCTTGGAATGCGAAGCCATCCATGGCCAATTCCGGGAAGGTGGACTGGGACTCATGGCGCAGTGGACTTCGGCGGTGGGCGCGGCACAGCTGGCCCGGCTGCTCACCTCCCAGCAGGACCGTCCCGCCGGCACCGGCACCGGCACCGGCAGCCGCCGGCCGCCCGCCTATCGGGCGCTCGCGGACGGCATCCGGCTGCTCGTGCTGGAGGGCCGGGTGCCGGTCGCCGCCCGGCTGCCCGCCGAGCGGGAGCTGGCGCTCGCCCTGTCGGTGAGCCGTACCACGGTCGCGGCCGCGTACGAGGCGCTGCGCACCGAGGGGTTCCTGGAGTCCCGCCGCGGAGCGGGCAGCTGGACCGCCGTCCCGGCCGGGAACCCGCTGCCGGCGCGCGGCCTCGAACCCCTCCCGCCCGAGGCGCTCGGCTCGATGATCGACCTGGGCTGTGCCGCGCTGCCGGCGCCGGAGCCCTGGCTCACCCGTGCCGTGCAGGGTGCCCTCGAGGAACTGCCGCCGTACGCGCACACGCACGGCGACTACCCGGCGGGCCTGCCCGCGCTGCGCTCCATGCTCGCCGACCGCTACACGGCGCGCGGCATCCCGACCATGCCCGAGCAGATCATGGTGACCACCGGCGCCATGGGTGCGATCGACGCGATCTGCCACCTGTTCGCCGGGCGCGGTGAGCGCATCGCCGTCGAGTCGCCGTCGTACGCCAACATCCTCCAGCTGATGCGGGAGGCTGGCGCCCGGCTCGTCCCCGTCGCCATGGCCGACGGGCTCCGCGGCTGGGACCTGGACCGCTGGCGCCAGGTGCTGCGCGAGGCCGCACCGCGGCTCGCCTACGTCGTCGCCGACTTCCACAACCCGACGGGCGCGCTCGCCGACGAGGACCAACGCCGCCGCCTGGTGGAGGCGGCCCGCTCCGCCGGGACGGTCCTGGTCGTCGACGAGACGATGAGTGAGCTGTACCTGGAGGAGGGGCTCGAGATGCCGCGTCCGGTGAGCAGCTTCGACCCGGCGGGCTCGACCGTCATCACCGTCGGCTCGGCGAGCAAGGCGTTCTGGGCTGGCATGCGCATCGGGTGGGTGCGGGCCGCCCCCGACGTCATCCGCAGCCTGGTCGCGGCCCGCGCCTACGCCGACCTGGGCACTCCGGTCCTCGAGCAGCTGGCCGTGAACTGGCTTCTGAGCACGGGCGGTTGGGAGCAGGCGGTGGATCTGCGGCGCGGCCAGGCCCGGGAGAACCGGGACGCTCTGGTCGCCGCGGTGCGCAAGGAACTGCCGACGTGGGAGTTCTCGGTGCCCCGGGGCGGCCTGACGCTGTGGGTGCGCACCGGCGGCCTGTCGGGCTCCCGTCTCGCGGAGGCCGGGGAACGGGTCGGTGTCCGGGTTCCGTCGGGGCCGCGCTTCGGCGTGGACGGGGCGTTCGAGGGCTATGTGCGACTGCCCTTCACGGTGGGCGGCGCGGTGGCGGAGGAGGCGGCGGTGCGTCTGGCCGCCGCCGCCCGCCTGGTCCAGACGGGCGCGTCGGGGTCGGCGGAGGCACCGCGGACGTTCGTGGCCTGATCAGAGGCCCGGTGCGGGGCTGCGGTCAGCCCTCCACGGCCAGCGCCTCCGTCGGGACCGACTCGACCGGTGCGCCGCGGTCGGCCGGTTTGCCGAGGTCGATCGGTGGGCTGGAGTCGATCGGTGCGCTGGGGGAGGCCGGTTCGCTGGGGGAGACCGGTTCGCTGCGCGGGGGCAGCAGGCCGAGGACCGCCTTTCGGTGTGGTTCTGCGGCGGTGTCGTCGTACGGGTCCGGAGTGGCCGGTACCTGGAGGCGGTGGACCGGGCCCGAGCCCAGGCGGGCGTAACCACGGCCGGGCGGTACGTCCTTGACGGGGGTGGTGTGCGGCGGCGTGCCGAGCACCGCCTCCAGTTCGCCGGGAGCCGCCGGGCCGAGCACCACGCGCGCGCGGGTGTGCTGCCGCACCGCGTCGGACAGGCCGTCCAGGGCGTCCACCTGCTCGGCGACCACCACCGTGACGTTCGCCGCGCGGCCGTGCCGCAGCGGAACCTGGAGCAGCGCCTGGGGATCGGCGCGGCCGTCGGCGGCGGCCAGGTGCCCGAGGACGGTCGGCCGGTCGAGCAGAATCCACAGCGGACGCCTGACGTCGTCCGGCGGGGGGTGCCCGGCCTGCCGGGCGCGGTTCGCGGCGATCAGCCGACGCTCCGTCTCATGGGTCGCCCACTCCAGGCTCGCCGCCGCTCCCGCGAGTCCGGACTCCACGGCGAGCACCCCGCCCCGGCCGGTCAGGAACGCGTACTCGCCGGTGTCGCCGCCCTCGACGATCAGCACGTCCCCGTACTGCAGCGCCTGCAGGGCGATGGAGCGCACCAGCGTCGTCGTACCGCTGCCGGGTGTGCCCGCGATCAGCAGGTGCGGCTCGGTGCACCGCGGACCCGTGCGCCACAGCACCGGCGGCACGTCGCGTCGCTCCTCGCCGTGGGTGAGGGGGAGCGTGCGCTGGACACCGGTGGGGTCGGTGAAGCCGAGGACCGTCTCGCCGGGGGCGGTGACGAAACGCTGCGCGGCGATGTCGGTGGGCAGGGGAGGCAGCACGGTGACCGTCAGTTCGTTGCCCTCCTCGTCCCAGGCGAAGTGGTACTCCCGGCCCCGGCCCGACTTGGCGTGCAGAAGCTGTTCGATCCTGGCCCGTGATGCGGGCTCGCCGTCGGTGAAGTAGGCGGGATAGCGGATGACGAGGCGGGAGACGCGCCCGGTGTCGTCGAACTCGCTGGAGGAGAAGACCCGGGTGAAGTCCCCTCCGTGCGCGTACAGCGGAGCCGGGTCCTCGGCGGCCGAGAAGTACGGCACCAGGGCCTCGTAGAGGGCGCTCAGCCGCTTGGTCTGCGCGGGGTCCGGGCCCGGCGGCGCCGTCGGCCTGCTTTCCCGGCCCGTCCAGGCCGACGCCGCCATCAGCGTGATGGCGGCGAGCAGCGGCCCGTACGGCATCAGCGCCACGACCAGGATCACCGAAGCCACCAGGAAGAGCAGCGGTCCCCGCCCGTCCTTCGGCGTGTCCGCCCACCTGCGCCGCCCGGCTGCGGCCAGCCGGCGCAGGCCGCGCGTGATGGTGATCAGCGGGTGGAGGACGTCGGTGGCGCCGCCGGCCGCCGCCCGCGCCAGCTCCCGGCTGCGGGCGATCCGGTCGCCGCCGTTGCTCAGAATGCGGGGGAGGGGACGCCGAACCACTCGTTCTCCTGGGGGTGTGTGCGGACGGGGGCCGGGTCAGAAATTGATCCCACCGAGGAGGCCCGCGAGACTCGCCCCGCCGGCCTTGATGCTCGGCGCGATGGCGGTGCTCGAGAGGTAGAACCCGAAGAGCCCGCAGGTCATCGCGTGCCGGCCCTTGAGACCGTCCTTGCGGCAGAACAGGAAGACGATGGTGCCGAGCAGCAGGACGCCCGAGATGTTCAGAATCATTTGCTCTCTCCTGGTTCGTGGGGGCAGTCACCATGAGTCCTTCCAGGCTCACAGAATGTATCCATACGATAAAAGGTGCAACTGGGTGAAATTCACTGGATTTCCCTCGGTCGGCCGAGCCGCCTGCACCCCTTGACCAGCGCTGAAACCCGCCACAGGCCTCGTCGGGATCTTTGCCTAGTACGGTGCCGGTCATGTGATGCGGAAGCCAGTACGCTGGCGATTCACCCATACGGGGCACCAGTCCAGGCATCCTTGGGGCATCAGTACCAGCAGCCGTAGTGGAGAGGCGGTCCGGCCTATGAGTGAAGCCCCCGACCCCGAGGTCGTGGAGCTCGCGACCAAGATCTTCGATCTGGCGCGCCGAGGCGAGACCGAGACGCTCGCGGCATACGTCGACGCGGGCGTTCCGGCCAACCTCACCAACGACCGCGGCGACACCCTGGTGATGCTCGCCGCCTACCACGGCCACGCCGACGCCGTCCGGGCCCTGCTCGAGCGCGGCGCGGAGGCCGACCGGGCCAACGACCGAGGCCAGACACCGCTCGCCGGAGCCGTCTTCAAGGGCGAGGCCGAAGTCATCCGGGCCCTGCTGGACGGCGGCGCCGACCCGGCCGCGGGGACGCCCTCGGCGATCGACACCGCCAAGATGTTCGGCAAGACGGACCTGCTCGAACTGTTCGGCGCACACTGATCCGAACACACTGACCAGCGGAAACGACCAAAACGGGGGAGGCGGTACCGGACCGCCCGAAATAAGGTCGCGGCAGCGCGAGGGCCCGGGTCATCATGACGTCGTGATTCACGGACGCGACGGCCGGGCAGGTGATGCCGCACCGCGCGGACCGTGATCGGTCCCCACGGGCCACCAACGAGAGGCAGAGGAAAATGGTCTTCAGCAAGCAAGAGACGGCGGGCGCCCCGACGTGTTGTCACGCGGCCAGGTGATGCGTGTCCCCCGGTTGCGTCGACGCTTGATGTGAGGCTGTTTCCCATGTTCGAACCGGTCATAGCGCCCAGCGGTACGCTGCTCGGCCTGCTCCAGAGGGGCCGTGGCGACGGCACACTGCACGCGCTCACCGCCCCCCGCGCCGAGGCGCTCGCGGCCCTCGATCACTGTGTGCTGCGCGACCCCCGCCACGACTGGCAGGTGGAGAACCGCTCCCTGTACTACGCCCGGCTCTACCTCGACCTGGGCGGCGAGCTGGACGCCATCGAGGCGCACCTGTTCAGCGCCGAGGACGTCCTCGAGGCGGACGAGTGCCGCACCGGACTCGCGCTCGCCGTCCTCGGGCACCTCGCCTCGTACGGCAGGCGCGACGCGCTCCAACTGCTGCGCAGGTACGCCGCCTCGGGCTCCAACTGGGCCTGGGCCCTGGACGAGCTCGCCCTGCGCGACGACGACGCGGGCCTGCGCGCCCTGGCCGCTCCCGTGCTGGCCCGCTTCCCGGCCGACCCCGAGGGCGAGGCCGAACTCGCCGCCGCCGTCCGGGACGCCTTCGAACCACGGCCCTGGCGGCTGTGGGCCGACGACCCCCGCGAATCCATCGCCTCACGCGTGCGTGCCGCACAGGAGGCCGGCTGTTTCGACCGCTGGCAGCGGCAACTGCGGCCCCAGGGACCTCGCCCGGGGTGGAGCGTGCAGGCCGTCTTCGACTGGGCGCAGCAGGGCATCGAACGCGGTGCCGCGTTGCACGTGCCCGCCGCGCGCTGCCTCACCGCCGTCGCCGGTCCCGAGGACCGCGCCGAGATCGTCGAGGCCGCCCGCTCGGGCGGCGACGGAGCCCGCTCGACGGCCCTGCGATACCTCGCCGACAGCAACGATCCTGACGCCCTGGAGCTCATCGAGGATGCCCTGACCACAGGTTCCGCGCTCGTCGTCGACGCGGCCGTGGACGCCTTCGAACGCATGCGCAGTCTCGCCGCCGTGGACCGGGCCCGGGGCTGGGCCCGCCGGCCCGACGCCCTGGGGGCCGCCGCCGGGCGCATGCTCGCCTGCCGTGGTGGTGCCCAGGACAGCGACCTGGTCCTCGAGGCGCTCCGGGAGGCGGTTCGGGGCGAGGGCCCCGATGCGCCGACGCTGTGGACCCTCGTCGACGGCGCCGGACGGCTGGGCATCGCCTGCGCCGCACCCGTCCTGCGCCATGTCTACCGAGAGACCGCGTCGTCCCATCTCCGGGGGCGAGCTGCCCGCGCGCTGGCCGCCACCGACCCCTCCTTCGCCTCGGGGTTCGCCGTCGAATGCCTCTGGGACTGCGAGGAGTCCACCCGCGAGATCGCCGCACGGCACGCCGAGACGGGAGACGCCCGCGTCGTGGAGCGGCTGCGCCGGCTCGCCGCGGATCCCGCCGAGGAGGCCGAGGTGCAGACCGCCGTACGCAGCCGGATCGGGCCCGACATGCCGGCCGTGTGAACATCCGGTGACCCGCGCGTCAGGAGTGCGTGGACACGGGTGGACCTGCTCGGCTGTGCAGCTCAACGCTCATGGGACGTTCCCCGGCCGGAAAGATCGACGTTGACGTGGCCACGTCCGGCGCGGCGAGAACACGGGTATGCGTGTCGTCATCGTGACCGAATCCTTTCCCCCCGATGTGAACGGCGTGGCCCACTGCGCGCTGCAGACCGCCCGGCACCTCGTCGATCGCGGTCATGTTCCCCTCGTCGTCGCTCCGGCCACAGCAGCCGGCACCGGGCCCGACGCCCTCGCGCCGTGCCCCGTCGTCCGTGTCCCCTCCCTACCGCTCCCCGGCTATCCCCAGGTGCGCGTGGCACTCCCCAGCCGACGCGTCGCCGCGGCCATCACCGAACACCGCGCCGACATCGTGCACCTGGCCAGCCCCTTCATCCTCGGCGTCCGCGGCATGGCGGCCGCCGCCCGGCTCGGCATTCCCGCCGTCGCCATCTACCAGACCGACCTCGCCGGCTACGCCCGCACCTACATGGGCGCCGGCGAGGCAGCGGCCTGGCGACGCATCCGCTCCGTGCACGCCGCCGCCGACCGCACCCTCGCGCCCTCCAGTGCGGCCCTGCACGACCTGGAGGCACACGGCGTGCCCCGGGTGCAGCTGTGGCCGCGCGGCGTCGACACAGTCCGTTTCCGGCCAGACCTGCGGGACGAGGCGATCCGCCGGGAACTCGCCCCGAACGGTGAGCTGATCGTCGGCTACGTCGGCCGGCTCGCCCCCGAGAAGCACATCGAACTCCTTGCCGGCGCCTGCGGTCTTGACGGCGTACGCGTCGTCGTCGTGGGCGACGGGCCGAGCGAGACCACCCTGCGCGCCGCCCTGCCCGGCGCGGTCTTCCTGGGCCGCCGCACAGGCGACGAACTCGCCCGGATCTTCGCCTCGCTGGACGTCTTCGTGCACACCGGCCCCTTCGAGACGTTCTGCCAGACGGTGCAGGAGGCCATGGCGAGCGGCGTGCCGGTCGTCGCGCCCGCCGCGGGCGGCCCGCTCGACCTGGTGGCCCACGGCCGCACGGGACTGCTCGTGCCGCCCGGGGACGCGGCCGCCTTCCGGGACGCCACGTGGTCCCTGGCCGCCGACCCGGCGCTGCGGGCCGCCTACGGGGCCGCCGCGCGCACCCTCGTCGAGGGCCGCACCTGGGCTGCCGTCGGCGACCAGCTCATCGGCCACTACGCGGACGTGCTCGCCACGCGCAGGACGGTGGTGGCGGCATGAGCTTCGCCACCGAGCGGACCGGCGCCGGGCTGCGCATCGTGCGGCTCGCCAACTTCGTCGCCCCGGCGTCCGGCGGTCTGCGCACCGCGCTGCGCGAGCTGGGCAAGGGCTTCAAGGAGGCCGGGCACGAGCCGGTGCTCATCGTGCCCGGCGAGCGCCACACCGACGAGACGACCGAGCAGGGCCGGGTCATCACCCTGCCCGGTCCGCTGCTGCCCGGCACCGGCGGCTACCGCGTCCTCGTGGACAAGCGCCGCGTCGCCGCACTCCTGGAGGAACTGGACCCCGACCGTCTGGAGGTCTCCGACCGCACGACCCTGCGCTGGACCGGCAAGTGGGCCCGGCGCGCCCGGGTCCCCGCCGTGATGGTCTCCCACGAGACCGCAGACGGTGTTCTGCGCACCTGGGGCCTGTCCGAGACCATGTCCCGGCGCGCCGCCGACGCCCTCAACATCCGTACGGCGCACACCTACGCGCGCGTGGTGTGCACCACGGAGTTCGCCGAGCGGGAGTTCGTGCGGATCGGCGCCCGCAACGTCGTACGGGCACCGCTGGGCGTCGACCTCGACCAGCGGCACCCGGCGCTGCGGGACGCGGGGCTGCGCACACGGTACGCGCGCGGGGACGAGACGCTGCTCGTCCTGTGCTCCCGGCTGTCCGTGGAGAAGAAGCCCGGCACGGCCCTGGACGCCCTGGAGGCCCTGCTGCACCGCGGACGGCGGGTGGTGCTGGTGGTCGCCGGGGACGGGCCGCTGCGCGCCCGGCTCGAACAGCGGGCCGAGGAGCGGCGGCTGCCCGTCACCTTCCTCGGCCACGTCGCCGACCGGGACCTGCTCGGCGCGCTGCAGGCCACGGCCGACGTGTGCCTGGCCCCGGGACCCGCCGAGACCTTCGGGCTCGCCGCCCTGGAGGCGATGGCGTGCGGCACCCCCGTGGTGGCCAGCGCCCTGTCCGCGCTGCCCGAGGTGATCGGCTCGGCCGGGGCGACCGCCGTGAACACCGGTGATGCCTTCGCCGACGCGGTGGAGCTGCTCATGGAGCGGTCCGAGTGCGAGCGCCGGGAGACGGCACGCGCGCGTGCCGAGTGCTTCGGCTGGAAGGCGGCGGTGGACGCGTTCCTCGCGGCCCACGACGCCCTGCCGTTCGACGCTCCGACGGCGGTCGGTGACGCCCGCCCGCGGGAGGCGGCCCGGGAGGGCGCGCGATGAGACCCCTGCGGTTCGTCGCGCTCGGCGACTCGCTCACGGAAGGCGTGGGAGACCCCGTCGGGGACACCTGGCGGGGGTGGGCCGCGCTCCTCTCCGACGGGCTCGCCCCGGCGGACAGCCCCGCGGAGTTCACCAACCTCGCCGTCAGCGGCGCCCAGACCCGGGACGTCCTGGAGCGGCAGACCCCGGCCGCGCTCGACCTGCGCCCCGACGTCGTCTCCGTGGTCATAGGCGTCAACGACACCCTGCGCTGCACCTTCGACATCCACGCCGTGGCCGCCCGCCTCGACCGGGTGTACGCCGCGTTCCGCGCTCAGGGCACGGTGCTGCTCACGGCCTGCCTGCCCGACCCGGGCACGATGCTGCGGCTGCCCGGGGCGCTGGCGCGCCCGTTGGCGCGGCGGCAGCGGGCCGTCAACGCGGTCGTGCACGCGCTGTCCGAACGGCACGGGGCGGTGCATCTGCACGGGGCGGACGGGGACTGGATCAGCGACCGCGCGATGTGGAGCGCGGACCGGCTGCATCCGGGGGAGCGCGGGCACCGGCAGCTCGCCCTGCGCTTCCACGCGCTGCTCGCCGAGGCGGGCCTCGCCACCGGTGCCGTGCCCTCGGTGGAACCCGAGTTTCCGGCGCCGAGCCGCTCGGCGAGCCTTTGGTGGCTGGCCACCGCCGGGACGGGCTGGGTGGTCAGGCGGTGCACCGATCTGCTGCCGCAGCTGCTCACACTGGCCGCCGACGAGGTCCGCCACAAGGCCAGGGGGACCAGCGCCCGACTGGACCTGACCGCCTCGCACGCGGTGGCCTCCGCACTGGCCGCGCTGTCGGTCGCGGAGCAGCCGGACGCGGCGTGAGCGGCCCGCCTACCGACGGCTCACGGCCGTGAACCGCACGGGGGTGCCCGGGGCCGCCTGGGCGGCGGCCGCGAGGTCGGCGGTGCGGACGACCGCGATCACCGGGTACCCCCCGGTGGTCGGATGGTCGGCCAGGAAGACGACCGGACGGCCGTCGGGCGGCACCTGCACCGCGCCCAGCACCATGCCCTCACTGGGGAGTTCACCGGTCCGGGCACGCTCCAGGGCGGGTCCTTCCGTGCGCAGGCCGATGCGGTTGCTCGCGGCGGACACCCGGTACACGCCCGTGACGAGCGTGCGGAGCGCGTCCCGGGTGAACCAGTCGGCGCGCGGCCCCAGCGTCACACGCAGCACCAGCTCGGCCGGCGGAGCCGGCTGGGGAACGGTGTCCACGCGCGCGTGAGGGCCGGCCGGCACCCCCAGGGGCAGCACGGCACCGTCCGTGAGCGGCGGCGGGCCGAGACCGGAGAGCAGGTCGGTGGAGCGGCTGCCGAGCACCGGCTCCACGGCCACTCCGCCCGCGATTGCGACGTAGCCGCGTACTCCGGCCCGTGCGGGCCCCACCTCCAGCAGCGCCCCGCCCGGCACGCGGACCGGCGCTCCCCACGGGGCGGGGCGGCCGTCCACGGTGACCGTGCAGGGCGCGCCGCCGACCGCGATGGTGACCGTCGAACGCGGGCGCAGCGCGCAGCCGTTGAGCGTGGTCTCCAGGACGGCGGCTTCCGGTGGGTTGCCGACCAGCCGGTTGACGAGCGCCGCCGAGGGCGCGTCGAGCGCCCCGGAACGCGGCACCCCGAGATGGGCGTGGCCGGCCCGGCCCCGGTCCTGCACGGTGGTCAGCAGCCCGGCGCGTACGACGACGAGAGCACGGTCCGCCATCAGGATCCCACCGGGACGAAGCGGACGCTGACGCCCGGGGTGAGTAGCGCGGCCGGCACGCGCGCGTGGTCCCACAGCACCGCGTCGGTCGTGCCGATGAGCTGCCAGCCCCCCGGCGACGAGCGTGGATAGACCCCGGTGTACGGGCCCGCGAGCGCCACCGAGCCCGCCGGGACGGCCGTGCGCGGGGTGGCCCGGCGCGGCACGTGGTACCGGTCCGGCAGGCCGGTGAGATAGCCGAACCCCGGCGCGAACCCGCAGAAGGCGACCCGGAATTCGGCCGCCGCGTGGATCCGCGCCACCTCCTGTCGAGATACGCCCCACGCGGCGGCCACCTCCGGAAGATCGGGACCGTCGTACCGTACGGGGATCTCGACCGGTTTCTCCGCGCGCGTGGCGACCGGCGGGATGTCCCACCCGGTGATCCGGGCCGCGAGCCGGGCGGGCTCGGCGACGCCGTCGAGGAGGACCGTGCGGGCCGCGGGGACGACCTCACGCGCGGTCAGCCGACCAGAGGCCCGAAGGCGCAGCAGCTCGGCGTGCAGGGCCTGTGCCTCGTCGCCGCTGGAGAGCTCGACCAGCAGCGCCTCGTCCCCGACGGGCAGCACCCTCATGCGAAGGCCTCCACCCGCACGCCCGAGGCCTCCAGCTCGGCGCGCACCCGGCGGGCCAGGTCGACCGCGCCCGGTGTGTCGCCGTGCAGGCACAAGGAGCGCGCGCGCACCGGGATCTCACGCCCCGAGTGGGCGGCGACGGTCCCGGCACGGGCGAGGCCCACCGAGCGCGCGACGACCGTGTCGGGGTCGGTGATCACCGCCCCGTCCCGGCCACGCGGCACGAGCGTGCCCTCCTCGGTGTAGGCGCGGTCCGCGAACGCCTCGGTGACGACCGGGAGCCCGGCCTTGCCGGCCACCTCCAGGAAACGCGACCCGGGAAGCCCCAGCACCGGCAGCGCGGCGTCGGCGAGCAGCACACCGTCCACGACCGCCTGGGCCTGCCGCTCGTCGTGGACCACCCGGTTGTAGAGCGCGCCGTGCGGCTTCACATAGGACACGCGGGAGCCCGCCGCGCGCGCGAAGACCTCCAACGCGCCTATCTGGTACGCGACTTCGGCGGTCAGTTCGTCGGGCGGCACGTCCATCGAGCGCCGCCCGAAACCGGCCAGGTCGCGGTAGGAGACCTGGGCGCCGATCCGTACGCCGCGCTCGGCCGCCAGTTCGCACACCCGGCGCATGGTGGCCGCGTCCCCCGCGTGGAACCCGCAGGCCACGTTGGCGCTCGTGACGACCGACAGGAGCCGTTCGTCGTCGGTGAGCTGCCAGCGGCCGAAGCCCTCGCCGAGATCGGCGTTCAGATCGATCATGGTCCCTCCTGGTCGGGCGCCGTCGGGCGACGCGGTACCGGTCGTCTTCGGGCGACGTGGTACCGGTCGTCGTCAGACCACGCGGTACTGGTCGTCGCGGGCGTCGGTGATGAACATCTGCCCCGGTGCGTGGGTGATGGCGAACGGCGGGCGCGAGGCCATCACCGCGGCCTGCGGGGTCACCCCGCAGGCCCAGAACACCGGGATGTCGTCGACTTCGGCGTCCACCGGGTCGCCGAAGTCGGGCCGGCCGAGGTCCTCGATGCCGAGGGCCGAGGGATCGCCGCAGTGTACGGGGCCGCCGTGCACCGCGGGGAGCAGACTGCTCTCCCGGATCGCGGCGGGCAGGTGCCGTGGCGGGACCGGGCGCATGGACACCACCATGGGGCCGTACAGCCGCCCTGCCGGACGGCAGGGGCGGGTGGTGAGATACATCGGGACGTTGCGGCCCTGCTCGATGTGGCGCAGGGGCACGCCCGCCTCGCCGAGCGCCCACTCGAAGGTGAAGCTGCACCCGATGAGGAACGACACCAGGTCCTCCCGCCAGTGCGCGCGCACGTCCGTCGGCTCGTCCACCAGTTCCCCGTCCCGCCACACCCGGTAGCGCGGCAGATCGGTCCGCAGGTCGGCGCCCTCGGCGAGGACCGTCATGGGGGAGCCCGCGTCGGTGACGTCCAGGACCGGACAGGGCTTGGGGTTGCGCTGGCAGAACAGCAGGGTGTCGTACGCCCAGTCGGCGGGCACCGAGATCAGATTGACCTGGGTGTGGCCGGCGGCGACCCCGGCGGTGGGGCCGCTCAGGCCCTCCCGGACACGGGCCCGGGCGTCCTTCGCGCTCCACGTGTGCGCGTGCTCGTCGACGAGGATCAGCGGTCGGTCTTCCGTGAGGGTCGGGGAGTGGTCTTCTGCGGGGGCGGGGGAGTGGTCTTCCGTGCGGTTCACCGCAGCTCCTTCCCGCGCGTCTCCGGCAGGCCCAGCAGCGCCAGAGCCGCGATCCCGTACCCGATCGCCCCGAAGACCAGTGCACCGCCCACGCCCCAGCTGTCGGCCAGGAAGCCCACCAGGGTCGGGAAGGCGGCGCCCACCGCGCGGCCGGCGTTGTAGGTGAAGCCCTGCCCCGTGCCGCGCACCGCCGTCGGGTACAGCTCGCTCAGGTACGACCCGAAGCCGCTGAAGATGGCCGACATGCAGAACCCGAGCGGGAAACCGAGCACCAGGAGCAGGGTGTTGGCGCCGCTCGGGATGTTCGCGTACGCCAGGATGCAGATCGCCGACAGCAGGGCGAAGAGCCAGATGTTGCGCCTGCGGCCGAGCCGGTCGGTGAGGTGGCCGCCGGTGAGGTAGCCGAGGAAGGCCCCGGAGATCAGGAACGTCAGGTAGGAGCCGGTACCGACGACCGACAGGCCTCGCTCCGACTTCAGGTACGTCGGCACCCAGGTCGCCAGTGTGTAGTAGCCGCCCTGGACACCGGTGGAGAGCAGCCCCGCGAAGACCGTCGTGCGCAGCAGGCCGGGCTGCCCGCCCCTGCCCGGCTTGAAGATCGCGGCGAACGAGCCCTTGTCGGCGCTCTGTTCGCGCTGGGCCGTCGCCTCCGGCGCGTCGTGCACCCGGCGGCGCATCCAGATCACCAGCAGCGCGGGCAGCGCACCGGTCCAGAACATCACCCGCCAGGCCAGGTCGTCGCCCAGGAACGAGAAGACCAGGGTGTAGACGACCGCGGCCAGCGCCCAGCCGACGGCCCAGGAGCTCTGGATCGCGCCGAGCGTACGGCCCCGGTGCCGGGCGCTCGCGTACTCGGCGACCAGGATCGCGCCGACCGCCCACTCGCCGCCGAAGCCGAGGCCCTGGAGGGCACGGAAGACCAGCAGGGTCTCGTAGGTCGGAGCGAAGCCGCAGGCGACCGTGAAGACGGCGTACGTCACCACGGTGATCATCAGGGCCTTCACCCGTCCGACGCGGTCGGCGACCACACCCGCGACGGCGCCGCCGACCGCCGAGACGACCAGGGTGACCGTGGTGAACAGGCCGGTCTGGCCGCTGTTCAGACCGAAGTACGCCGCCAGCGCGACCATGCTCAGCGGCAGCGTGAAGTAGTCGTACGAGTCCAGGGCATAGCCGCCGAAGGCGCCCGCGAAGGCACGGCGGCCACGCGGGCCGAGGGCGCGCAGCCAGCCCAACGCGCCGTCGTCAGCGTCGCCTTCACCGGCGCCGGAGCGGGCGTCGGCGGTCGGGGCCGGGGAGGAGGGAGTCGTGCTCATGGGCACCTCGCAGTGAGGGACGGAGGGTGCTTGCGGGATGAGCCGTGCGGTGCGGAAGCCGCGACGCCACGGTGAGCGGAGCGGTGCCGTGCCCAGCAAGGTAGAGGATCGTTGAACGATCCTTCAATACCCATGTTGTCTCGGCCTTGTCTCTGCGCTTGAATTCCGGGCATGGCAGAGGAGCTGACGGGACTGGCCGACGACCGCGCGCTGCTCGGGCGCACCAGCACCGCCGAGCGGGTGTCGGACGTCCTCAGGAGCCGTATCGCCGAGGGTTACTTCCCGCCCGGCACCCGGCTGTCGGAGGACGGCATCGGCGGCGCGCTCGGCGTCTCGCGCAACACGCTGCGGGAGGCCTTCCGGCTGCTCACGCACGAGAGGCTGCTCGTCCACGAGTTGAACCGGGGCGTCTTCGTACGGGTCCTGACGGTGGACGACGTCGAGGACATCTACCGCACCCGCACGCTCGTCGAGTGCGCCGTCGTACGGGGCCTCGGGCAGCCGCCGTACGCCCTGGAAGGTCTCGCGGCGGCGGTCGCGGAGGGGCAGCGGGCGGCGCGCGAAGGTGACTGGAAAGGCGTCTCGACGGCCAACATCCACTTCCACCGTGAACTGGTGGCGCTCGCCGGAAGTGAACGCACGGACGAACTGATGCGCAGCGTCTTCGCCGAACTGCGCCTGGCGTTCCACGTGGTGGCGGACCCGCGGCGGCTGCACGAGCCCTACCTGGCTCGCAACGAACAGATTCTCCGGACCCTGCAGGCCGGGCAGCGCGAGAGCGCCGAGCAGCTCCTGACGGTCTACCTCGACGACTCGAGAGCGGGCCTGGTCGAGGTGTACGGGCGCCGGGTGGCCGACACAGGTCAGAGGCGCGGGGCTTGACACCGGCGGCTTTGCCCCGGGGGCCGCCGACGGAGCGCACCCGGCGATTTGGGCCGTTGTCGGACCCAGGACCTAATCTGTGCACCGTGACTTCGCCTGCATCGACGGATCGTGTTCCGCCCCAGTTCAGCACGGGGCCGCGCCCCGCTTCGGGGCCGGCCGCCGACGAGGGGCTGGCCCGGCGGCTTCGCGCGCTGGCCTGCACCGCGCCGCTGCACGACCTGGACGCGCGCAAGGCCAACCTCGCGGGTGAGTACTCGGTGTACGGCATGGCGGAGATCGCCCTCGCCGCCATCGACCTGGTCACGCTCAACATGGACTTCGACACGGGCGCGGACCACGACCAGATAGTCGCCCGCCTCATCCCGCGCATCGCCGCCCAGGCCCCGCAGCGCCCGCCCGCCGAACACGAGCGCGTGGCCCGCTGGGTCCTGGAGAACCTGATCAACGTCGGCAGCGTCGACCGCGGCTTCCGGGCCGTCTACGGCACGTTCGCCCCGGACGGCACGTATGTCCGCCGCGACTACGACTTCAAGCTGATCGAGGAGGTCCCGGGCTACGGCGGAGGCGTCTACCTGCGGACGACGGACGAAGCGGTCAACGTCCTCGTCGGCGCCCTCGACACCGATGTCACCAGCGCCCAGATCGCCGCAGAGGTCAAACTGGAGGTGCTGATCAGCCGGGGCCGCCTCGCCGACGCCCAGCTCGCCGCCGAGCAGGCGCGCTACCGGACCGTGCAGTACTCGGAATCCCTGCGCAAGGCCCTGGACGCCACCCGGCGCAACGTCCGCGCGGTGGACTGGCTCAACGCGGTCCCCGACATGATCACCGAGGCCCTGGACCACGTCGCCGAGCGCTACCGCCACGAGAACGCGATCCTCACCAACATCCGCAAGGCCCGAGACGAGTCCGAGGACCCCGAGCAGAAGCGGCGCGCCGCCGAACTCGTCGACATCGTCAAGGACTGCATCCGCCGGCACACCCAGCTGCAGTCCCGGCTCCTGGAAGCGGGCCCGCTGTTCCGCGCCGAGCAGGACCGGCAGGCGTTCGCCACGCCCGCCGCGACGTCCGGGATCGACCTGTACGGGCATCTCGTCGCGCAAGTGCTGCCCCTGGCGCTCGAGCGGGCGACCCGCGTCACGGACACCTTCTTCACACACGGTACGGGACTGCGTACGCCGTTCTCCGTGCGGCTCGGAGACCTCGTCGACCTGCTGCTGACGCCTCCGGTGGAGCGCGAGCACCTGGGCGCCGAGATGCCCGAGCCGGACCTGATCGCCACACCGGACGACAGCAGGTTCAGCGAGGAGCAGATGGCCGCCGCCATGGAACTGCTCGACCTGCCGGCGGACGCGCCACGGCGGCTGTCGGGGCTGTTGGCCGAGGCTCGCCGCAAGGACCCCGACCTGGCCTATCTGGTCGCCCTGCTGGCCGTGCACGCGGCGAGCCCGCCGGTGGGCACGGCGTACCGGCAGGGGGAGGAGAAGCTGCTGTTCGCGGTGGACGACGGCACGGAGCTGGACGACCCGGAGTTCGGCGGGGCCGACCTGATAGTGGGCACGGCTCTGCTGGACGCGGCGGGCATGGCGGCGGACCGGACGGAAGCGGCATGACGCCGATGACCACGAGCAAGCACCAGCGCACCAAGGAGCCCCAACCGTGACCGAGCACGTCGAGTGGAGTGAGCCGGAGGCCGCCGCCGCGCCGGTGGGCGGCGCTGTCACCCCCGCCGACGCCGCCGACGCGGCGCGGCTCGTCGCCTTCGGGCTGCAGCCCAAGCTGCAGCCCGCACGCGACCAGGAGTACGCGGACCTGCTTCGCCGCTACCGCGAGGACCCGCCGTTCGCGCGGCTCGCCGACGCCGTCGCCACCGGGCTCGGCCTGATCGTCCTGGAGGTGTCCCCGCGCGCGGGCATGGCCGTCACCGCGGCCGAGGACTCGGTGTTCGCGGTCCGCATGGGCGACTACGCGCGTCGCACGGCGGCCGACTCCGCCGACCGCTTCCTGCACGGGCTCGCCCATCTGGCCGTCGCCGCCCTGGCGTTCCCGCGCCCGGAGGACCTCGCCGACGACGGCTACATCGGGCGCGTCACGGTCAACGGCGTCGACGCCTTCGTCCGCCAGGCCTGCCGCCGCCTGGAGGAGCGGGCCGAGGAGCAGGGGGAGAACACCGACCCGGCCACCGACGCGCCCGGACTGGAGGCCGCCTGGCGGGTCTGGGCCAGACGCAGCGCGACCGGGGCCACCAAGGACGCGCGCCGACCGGCCGCCTCGACCACCGGCATCGTCGCGAAGGCCGTCGCGTTCCTCACCGACTCCGGCTTCCTCCAGCGCACG
The DNA here is from genome assembly GCF_055639175.1 of Streptomyces sp. NPDC107546. Taxonomy (NCBI): domain Bacteria; kingdom Bacillati; phylum Actinomycetota; class Actinomycetes; order Kitasatosporales; family Streptomycetaceae; genus Streptomyces; species Streptomyces sp. NPDC107546. The sequence goes on from NZ_JBVKBA010000016.1 coordinate 158,400, forward strand.
GGCGACGAAAACGGCGGCACGTACCGCACGACGGCCCGCTACCAGCTCCAGGTGCGCGACATGGCCGGTAGCGCCGCCATGGCCGAACTCCTCGAGCTGGGCATCGTCCCGGTCACCGACGGCACGGCGACCCTGCTGCCCGCCGAAGACACCGACGACCTGGAGCTCGTGGCCGACGCCGGACTGCCGTTCCACTCCTGAACCGCTTTTTCCGAACACCAGCAAGACTTACGACGAGAGTCCGCCGCCATGTACGAGCTGTCCCGGGTCCGCCTCTACTCCATCGGCCCGGCCGGTGCGCGCTACGCCGACACCGTGCTGGACCTGCGGGGCGTGGGTGATCCGGTGCCCGAACCCGCGCCCACCCAGGCGGAGTTCTTCGAGGAGGAGCCCACCGGGCCGCCGCGCAGGCCCGCCCCCGCGGGCGTGCTCTTCCTGGAGAACGGCGGCGGCAAGTCCGTCCTGCTCAAGCTGATCTTCTCCGTGATGCTGCCGGGCCACCGCAACACGCTCGGCGGTGCCAGCTCCGGCGTGCTGCGCAAGTTCCTGCTCGCCGACGACTGCGGACACGTGGCCCTGGAGTGGCAGCACGTGCAGACCGGAGAGTGCGTCGTCGTCGGCAAGGTCAGCGAGTGGCGCGGGCGCCAGGTGTCCAACGACCCGCGGAAGTTCGCCGAGGCCTGGTACTCCTTCCGCCCGGGCCCCGGACTCACCCTGGACAACCTGCCCGTCGCCGAGTCCACCGCCGTACGGCCGCCCGTCGAGGGCACCTCCGGGGCTCAGGGGCGGCGCCGCACCATGAAGGGCTTCCGGGACGCCCTCATGGAGGCGGGGAAGGTCTATCCGCACCTGGAGGTGCACTGGGAGGAGATCCACGACCGCTGGAACGAGCACCTGACGGACCTCGGCCTGGACCCGGAACTCTTCCGCTACCAGCGGGAGATGAACGCGGACGAGGGTGAGGCCGCCGGTCTCTTCGCGGTCAAGAAGGACTCCGACTTCACGGACCTGCTGCTGCGCGCCGTCACCGACACCCGGGACACCGACGGACTCGCGGACCTGGTCAGCGGTTTCGGCAACAAGCTGGGTCGACGGGCCGAGCTGATCGCCGAACGGGACTTCACCGCCGGGTCCGTGGATCTGCTCGGACGCATCGTCGACGCCGCCGAGGCCCGGTCGCGGGCGCGTGACATCCACGCGGGCGCCGAGCGGCGGACACGCACGCTGGTGCGGCGCCTGACCGCGCGCGGGGTGCAGGAGCGGATGCGCACCGCCGACCTCGCCGAGCAGGTCACCGCGGCCGCGCACGCCGTCACCCAGGCAGAGACCGCCCGCGAGCGCAGTGCGCTCGTCGCGGCCGAACTCGCCTACCGCCACGCCTCGTTGGCGCTCGCCGGTGCCGAGAAGGCCGCCGCCGCGCAGAAGCGCGAACTGGCCGACGCCCGCCAGCTGTACTCCGCGTGGCAGGCCGCCGAGGCGGTGCTCCGGCACCGTGCCGCCGCCGACCGGGTGGCGCGCGTGTCGGCCGCCATCCAGGAGGCAGAACGGGACGCCGCGCCTGCGCTCGCCGCCCGCGCCAAGGCCGCCGTCGATCTCGTACGGGCGCTGCACGCGGCCGCCGAGAGCGCCGAGTCCCTCGCCAACGAGGAGGAGGAGCGGTCCGCCGCCCTGCAGGAGGTGAGCGAGTCCGCCTACCGGGACTCGACCTCCGCCGCCACCGAGGCGCAGCGCGCCCGCAGCGAGGCCGGGCATCTGCGCCAGCGGCTCACCGAGGTCGAGCAGGAGACCGCCGAGGCCGTGCGCGCGGGCTGGCTGGACGACAGCGCCCCCGACGCCGACCCGGCGCGGGCGGCGCTCGCCGCGAGCGACGCCGAGAAGACCGCCGTCGCCGCCTGGGACATCGCACGTGAGGCCTCCCGCCGGGCCTCCGAGCACGCGCGGGAGGCGGCGTCCGCCGAGTCCCGGGCGGTGCTGACGGCGGCCCGCGGCGCCGACGCGGCCACGGCCGCCGAGCGGGCGTACGAGGCCGAGCGGCGCACCGCCGAGGCGCTGGCGGCCGAGGAGCGCCTGGCGGAACTGCTGAGCCTGTCCGGCACCGGCGCCCGCCCCCGGGTCCCCGGGCCCCGGCGCGACGAGGAAACCGGCGAGGCCGACACCCCGACGGCACCGGACGGCGCCCTCACCGCCGAGGAACTGGACCGCTTCGCCGACGAACTGCGCGAACTGCTCGACGACTCCGTCTCCTCCGCCGAGCGGCAGCTCTTCGAACTGCGGACCGCGGCGGCCGACGACGCGCGCATCCTCGGTGCCCTCGGCGACGGCGGGCTGCTGCCCCCCGGCCCGGACGTGCTCGCCACCGTCGAGTACCTCGGCGAACACGGCATTCCCGCGCTGCCCGGCTGGCGCTACCTCGCGCAGGCCGTCGACCCCGCAGACCACGCACGCGTGCTGACGGCCCGGCCCGAGCTGGTCGACGGCGTGATCATCACCGACCCGGAGTCGCACGTCCGGGCCCGTCAGGCGCTGAGCGAGGCCGCGCTGCTGCCCCGCTCCGCCGTCGCCGTCGGCACCGCCGCCGCGCTGCTCGCCCCGACCCCGCCCGTCGACGGACGCGACAACAGTGGCGAGGTGTTCCTCGTCCCGCCGAACCCGGCCATGCACGACGAGCACGCCGCCGACGAGGAGCGACAGGCGCTGCGCGCCCGCGCCACCCAGCGGGACGAGGAGATCCGGACGCTCGCGGCCCGGCTCGGCAAGGACCGCGAGCTCGCGGCCCGGCTCGCCTCCTGGCGCACGGGGTGCCCGGCGGGCCGGCTCTCCGAGCTGGCGCAGGCCGCCCGGGACGCCCGCGCGTTCGCAGAGGAGGCCGAGGCGGAACTGGCCGAGGCACGCACCGCCCGGGCCGAGGCCGAAGAGACGGCCGCCGAGGCCGCCCAGGTGCGCGACGAGCGCCAGGAGGCCGCGCAGAAGGCCCGCCGCGCCGCCGACGCCCTCGCCGGACTCGCCTTCCGGCTGCGTGAACGCGCCGGCTGGCAGGTCAAGCTGCGCGAACTGGCCGACGAGGCCGTCGAGGCCGAGGCCCGCGCCCATGCCTGCCTGGAGCGGGCCCGCGCCGCCGACGAGGACCGGCGCGCCGCCCAGCGCGCCGCCGACGACGCCCGCCGCACGGCGCGTGCGCTGCGCGCCGAGCGCTCGGAGATCGCGGGAGCCCCCGACGACGTACCGGAGGACGACAGGGACGCGCCGAAGGCGTCCCTGCCCGCCCTCCGCGAGGCCTACCGGGCCGCCTCCCAGGTCTACGAGAAGGTCGGCGTCGGCGCCGACCTGCGCGCCGAGCAGGCGCGGGCCGAGAGCGACGAGTCCGCGGCACGCGCCGAACTGGACCGGCTCAGCAACAAGGTGCGCACCCGCGCCGAACAGCTCCTCGCCTCCCCGGACGGCTCCGACGGGCCGTCCCGGCAGGCCGCCGCCGCCCGCGCCGAGGAGCTGGTGCAGCTCCTGGAGACCCGGATGTCCTCCGCCAGCGAGCAACTCGGCCGACTGCGCGGTGAGGCCGAGCGGCACGCACCCGAGAACGGCGAGGCCCACACAGAACTCCCCGAGGAGATGGTGCCGCGCGACGCCGAGCACGCCCAGGCCCTGCTGCGCACCGCGACGGCGGAACTCGCCTCCCGCACCGAGGCGCTGACCCAGGCCCGCGACGCCCATGCCGAACTCCTTCAGGCCCACCGGGCCGCCGAGGACGCGGCGAGCGGCTTCGACGAGATCGCCGCGATGCTCCGCGACCTGCTGCGCGAACACGCCCCGGAGGAGGAACACGAGGAGCCGGAGCCCTACCCGGGCACCCTGGAGGAGGTCCGGAAGACCGCCGCCGAGGCCCGCCGCTCCCTGCGTGGCTGCGCCGCCGACCTGTCCGCCGCCGAGGCCGCCGTACGCGAGGCGAGCGACGTACTCGTACGGCACGCCAACTCCACACGGTACGAGCAGGTTCGCACACCCGCCCGCCAGCAGATCCGCGAACTGCCCGCATCCGCGTTGCCGGAGCACGCGCAGCGCTGGGCGGAGGCCTTCGCGCCCCGACTCCGGGTCCTGACGGACGAGTTGGTGCAACTGGAGCGCAACCGGGACTCCATCGTGGACCGGCTGCGCGGCCTCGTGGAGTCCGCGCTGGCGACCCTGCGCTCTGCCCAGCGCCTGTCCCGGCTGCCCGAGGGGCTCGGTGAGTGGTCGGGGCAGGAGTTCCTGCGGATCCGCTTCGAGGAGCCCGACCAGGCCACGCTCATCGAACGGCTGGGCGAGGTCATCGACGAGGCGACCCGCGCAGCCGTCAAGAAGAACTCCGACCTGCGCCGCGACGGCATGTCCCTTCTCCTGCGCGGCGTCAGCGCGGCACTCCAACCCAAGGGCGTCGCCGTCGAGATCCTGAAGCCGGACGCCGTGCTGCGTGCCGAGCGGGTGCCGGTCGGACAGATGGGAGACGTCTTCTCGGGCGGCCAGCTGCTCACCGCCGCCATCGCGCTGTACTGCACGATGGCCGCCCTGCGCTCGAACGACCGGGGCCGCGACAAGCACCGCCACGCGGGCACGCTGTTCCTGGACAACCCCATCGGACGGGCCAACGCCACGTACCTGCTGGAGCTGCAGCGGGCCGTCTCGGACGCCCTCGGAGTGCAACTCCTCTATACCACCGGCCTGTTCGACACGACCGCCCTCGCCGAGTTCCCGCTGGTCATCCGGCTGCGCAACGACGCCGACCTGCGAGCCGGCCTGAAGTACATCCGGGTGGAGGAACACCTCCGGCCGGGACTGCCGCAGCAGCCCCAGGCCGGAGAGGCGGTACACAGCGAGATCACGGCGACCCGGATGTTCAAGCGGCCCACGTGACTGCCCGCGTGAGCGTGGGGCGGGCCCGGTCGCGGCCCGCCCACCGCACGCCGTGCCCCCGCTTGCCCTCCCGGGAGCGTGGGGCCCTCATCCCGTCACGGATGCGACAACTGCCCGGTCCCGCCCCGCCGGCGCATGCGCTCCTGAGCCCGCTCCGCCACCCGTGCCCGGCGGCGGGCCGCGCGGCGTTCACGGCGCAGGGCGCGGGCCGTGCTGCTCGGGGCCGACACCACTCCATAGCGCTGGTTCCACACCTGGCGCGTCACCCAGACGTCCAGCGCGCCCCACGTCGCCACCACCGTGCTCGCCACGCTGCTGAGCACCATGGGGAACGCCAGCCAGGAGTCGGCCAGCGTGCACAGCACGGCGACCACCGCCTGGATCAGCGTCACGGCGATGATGAGGACCGCCCGCACCGCCGCCGTCCGCACGGGATCCGGTAGCCGCCGCCGACGCGCGGGCTCCTCCACCCACAACGGCCGGTAGGACGGCGCGTCCCGTTGCTCCACGCCCGCCGTGGTGTCGCGATCCGGTGCCTGGGGGCCCCGTCGCGCTGCTGTGGGCGCCGCGGCGCCCGTCCCGGGTGCCCCGCGCCGCTCCGCCGTGTCCATCAACCCGTCACTCCCCACCGCCCGCAGACCACTCGTCCCGGTGTCACCCGACACCGCCTCCCCAGTGGCTGCCCGGCTTGCGCTGTTTTACGCCGCCCGAGTGCGGCATACGGCGCCTGTGGCCGATTCCGCCCCAATTCCCGTACAGGAAGACGATCGTCGTTCCGCGAAGATTCCCAGCGAACGAAAAATTCCGGCCAAGGAGCCCCCAATTCCCGGCCGGATGCCCCGCCGCACCGCGCGCCGGTCGAGGGGAGGCGAAGTGCCGTAATGGCAGGACAACTGCCCACCTGCTGCTGGCCTTCCGCGGGCGGCGCGCCCGCTCGCTCCTTCGAGATACCCGTGGGTCGGTAGTAGGCTCACGCCGTTTGTTGACGCACATGTGTACCCCCGGGACGGAGGGGGGCGAGCTGGGGGAGGCCATGCGCTTTCGCGGGAAGTCCATCCGCCGGAAGATCGTGGCGCTGCTTCTCGTGCCGCTGATGTCCCTGACCGCCATCTGGGCCTTCGCGACGGTTCTCACCGGCCGTGAGGCCCAGTCGCTGTTCAACGTGTCCCACATCGTCGAAGAGGTCGGCTACCCCACCGAGGACACCGTCCGCGTCCTGCAGCAGGAACGCCGCCAGACCCTCGTCTATCTCGCCGACCCGCGCGCCTCCGACTCCCTCGCCGCGCTCCGCCGCAGCCGCGCCGCCACCGACGAGACGGTGGCCAAGCTCCGTCGCAACAGCAAGGACGAGGATCTCCACGAGGACATGGGGCAGAGCACCGCCGAGCGCCTCACCTCCATCCTCGACGCCCTGGACGGCATGGCGTCGCTGCGCCGCAGCGTCGAGGACGGCACCGTCAACCGCTCCCAGGCCCTCGACCTCTACAACCGCCTCGTCGACCCCTGCTTCACGCTGCTGGCCAATCTCCACCTCCTCGACAACGTGGAGATGGACAAACAGGGCCGCGCTCTGGTCGACGTCTTCCGCGCCCGCGAACTGCTCTCCCGCGAGGACGCCCTCCTCGGTTCCGCACTCGTCGCCGGCCGGCTCACCCGCGACGACATCCGCGACGTCTCCGTCCTCGTCACCCAGCGTTCCGTGATGTACGACGTCAGCCTGCCGCTGCTGCCGGCCTCGGAGAGCCAACGCTTCCAGCGCTACTGGAAGAACGCCGACACCGCGCCCCTGCGCGTGGCCGAACGGGCCGTTGTCGAGGCGGCTCCCGGCAGCCCGCACGGCGTCACCGCCAAGAGCTGGGACGAGGCCGCCGGCCAGGTCCTGGACCACCTGGACCGGATGAGCACGCAGGCCGACGACCGCTACCAGGACCGCGTCCGCCCCCTCGCCGTCAACGTCGTCATCAAAGCGGCCATCCCCGGCGTCCTGGGCCTCATCGCCCTGCTGGTGTCCCTGATCATGTCCGTCCGGGTCGGTCGTGCCCTCATCCGTGACCTGCGTCGGCTGCGCCTGGAGGCCCACGAGGCGTCCGGGGTGCGGCTGCCCAGTGTCATGCGCCGCCTCTCGGCGGGCGAACAGGTCGACGTCGAAACCGAGGTGCCCCGCCTGGAGTACGACAAGAACGAGATCGGCGAGGTCGGCCAGGCCCTGAACACCCTGCAGCGCGCCGCCGTGGAGGCCGCCGTCAAGCAGGCCGAGCTGCGCGCCGGGGTCTCCGAGGTCTTCGTCAACCTCGCCCGCCGCAGCCAGGTCCTGCTGCACAAGCAGCTCACCCTGCTCGACGCCATGGAGCGCAGGACGGACGACACCGAGGAACTCGCCGACCTGTTCCGTCTCGACCACCTCACCACGCGCATGCGCCGCCACGCCGAGGGTCTCGTCATCCTGTCCGGAGCCGCCCCCTCCCGGCAGTGGCGCAAGCCCATCCAGCTCATGGACGTGGTTCGCGCCGCCGTCGCCGAGGTCGAGGACTACGAACGTGTCGAGGTGCGCCGGCTGCCCCGCGTCGCCGTCACCGGGCCCGCCGTCGCCGACCTCACCCACCTGGTGGCCGAGCTTCTGGAGAACGCCACGGTGTTCTCGCCTCCGCACACCGCCGTGCAGGTCGTCGGCGAGCGCGTCGCCAACGGCTTCACCCTGGAGATCCACGACCGCGGTCTCGGCATGACCGCGGAGGCGCTCATGGACGCCAACCTGAGGCTGGCCGAAACGCCGGAATTCGAGCTCTCCGACACCGACCGGCTCGGCCTCTTCGTCGTCAGCCGGCTGGCCCGGCGGCAGAGCGTCCGCGTCTCCCTCCAGCCGTCCCCGTACGGGGGCACCACGGCCGTCGTCTTCATTCCCGACACACTCCTCACCGACGACGTCCCGGACACCAACGGCATCGGTTTCCGTCTCGACCGCGCCCGGCCCGACACGGCGTCCGGCACCCGCAGGGGCCGCGCCTCGGCACTGTCCCACGCCCCCGTCGGACTCCCCAGTGTCCCCGCGTCGATCCTGGGCGGCCCCGTCGAGCTCGAAGCCCCCATCGACCTGGACGCGCTCGACGACTTCGCGAGCGCCCTCGACGAGCAGGACGACGAACCTGGCGTCTTCGGGCCCCGCCGCTCCCTCGCGGACACCCCGGGCGAGCAACACCAGCAGGCGCGCGACACACGTCGCGAGGCCGCCCGCCTTGGCGACACCGACCGCCCGGGCGCCCCGGTCCCCTTGCCCCGCCGGCGCGCCCCCAAGCTGATCAGCTCCCACGGCCGCCCGGTGACCGGAAAGGGACTGCGGCGGTCCGCGGCCGAAGAGGAGCAGAGCCCGCCCGACCGCGGCGTGACGGGGCTCCACGAAGACCGTCGGCCGTCCGGCCGCTCCGGGGAACCCAAGGCCGGCGCCGTCCATTCGAACGATGATCGGACCGAGGTTCCTGCCCTGCCCCGGCGGCGCCGCACCCCGCCCCCGTCCGGCCCGGACGGGACCATGGCCAACCGGGACACGTCGGCCGGAGGGGCGGACGTGGGGGCGGACCCGCTGCCGCGCCGGGTCCGGCAGGCCAGCCTCGCCCCGCAGTTGAAGGACGGGCCCGGCCGGCGCGCCGAACGCGAGCAGTCGGGGACCGAGGACCGGGCGGGGCGCGCCGAGCGGGACGCCGACGAGGTTCGCAGCCGTTTCGCCTCGCTCCAGCGGGGCTGGCAGCGCGGCCGCGAGGAGAACGCCGCGGGCGACGAGGCCCAGAACGGCTCAGCACGAGGAACGACAAAGGGGGACGGTCGATGACCGCACCGAAGGCCACAGGGTCCACCGCGACCAGCAAGGCGTCGGGGGAGCTGAACTGGCTCCTCGACGACCTGGTGGAGCGCGTCGCCAGCATCCGCAAGGCACTCGTGCTCTCCAGCGACGGTCTGCCGACAGGGGTCTCCAAGGAGCTGAGCCGGGAGGACAGCGAACACCTGGCCGCGGTCGCCTCCGGATTCCACAGCCTCGCCAAGGGCGTCGGCCGCCACTTCGACGCCGGCGGAGTCCGACAGACCATCATCGAACTCGACGAGGCCTTCCTGTTCGTCACCGCCGCTGGCGACGGCAGCTGCCTCGCCGTCCTGTCGGACGCCGACTCCGACGTCGGACAGGTGGCCTACGAGATGACCCTTCTCGTCAAGCGGGTCGGTACACATCTGGGGTCCGCTCCGCGCACCGATCTGCCCTCGGGCGGGTAGTGGAACGGCATGAGCCGAGACGGTCAGGGAAGCAGCCACTGGTTCGACGACGAGGCCGGACCGGTCGTCCGTCCGTACGCCATGACGCGCGGCCGCACCAGCCACGAGGTGCAGCACCGCCTCGACCTGATCGCGGTGGTCGTCACCGAGCCGCACGTGAACGATCCCGAGAGGGACCCGTCGCTGTCCCCCGAGCACGTGGACATCGTCGAACGGTGCCGTGACACTCCCCAGTCGGTCGCCGAGCTCGCCGCCGAGCTCGATCTGCCCGTCGGCGTGGTGCGCGTGCTCGTCGGGGACCTGGTGGACGAGGAACTGGTCCACGTCAGCCGTCCCGTACCGCCCGCCGAACTGGTGGACGAGAGCATCCTGCGCGATGTGATCAACGGCCTGCGAGCTTTGTGAGCCGGGGGTGCCGCGCGCTCCGGCCGAGTGCGCGGTCGCCCCCGAGGGCGGCGCCGACGTGCCCTCCCGCGCGCGGACCGGCGCCGCAACTCCCGTCCCGATATGATCCAAGTGATCGTCGGCCACCCACCGCAGCGTGCCGATCACCGACCTGCGGGCAGGGTTCCGAGCAGCGCGATCGGAGAGACGGACGTGACCACGGGCTGGCAGTTCTGGGTCGACCGCGGCGGTACCTTCACCGACGTCGTCGCGCGCCGCCCGGACGGCCGGCTGCTCACCCACAAGCTGCTGTCCGACAATCCCCACCGGTACGCGGACGCCGCCGTCGCGGGCGTACGCGCACTCCTCAAGGACGGCGGCCCCGTCGACGCCGTCCGCATGGGCACCACCGTCGCCACCAACGCCCTGCTGGAACGCAAAGGTGAACGCACCCTCCTCGTCATCACCCGCGGCTTCCGCGACGCCCTGCGCATCGCCTACCAGAACCGCCCGCACATCTTCGCCCGCGCGATCGAGTTGCCCGAGCTGCTGTACGAGCGGGTCGTCGAGGTCGACGAACGCATCACCGCCGACGGCACCGTCCTGCGCGCCCCCGACCTGGACGCCCTCGCCGGACCGCTGCGGGAGGCGTACGGCGACGGGATCCGCGCGATCGCCGTGGTGTGCGTGCACAGCCATCTGCACCCCGCCCACGAGCAGGCCATCGGTGAGCTGGCCGCCCGCACCGGCTTCCCGCAGATCTCGCTGTCCAGCGAGGTCAGTCCCCTGATGAAACTGGTACCGCGCGGCGACACGACCGTCGTGGACGCCTACCTCTCGCCCGTCCTGGGCCGCTACGTCCAGCACGTCGCCGACGAACTGCGGGGCGTACGGCTGATGTTCATGCAGTCCAACGGCGGGCTGGCGGAGGCCGGACAGTTCCGCGGCAAGGACGCCGTCCTGTCCGGGCCCGCGGGCGGCATCGTCGGCATGGCGCGGATGTCGCAGCTCGCCGGTCACGACCGTGTCATCGGCTTCGACATGGGCGGCACCTCCACGGACGTCTCGCACTTCGCAGGCGAGTACGAACGCGTCTTCACCACGAGGATCGCCGGAGTGCGGCTGCGCGCCCCCATGCTCGACATCCACACGGTCGCGGCGGGCGGCGGCTCGATCCTCCACTTCGACGGCTCCCGCTACCGCGTAGGGCCGGACTCGGCGGGTGCGGACCCAGGACCCGTCTGCTATCGCGGCGGCGGCCCGCTGACCGTCACCGACGCCAACGTGATGCTCGGGCGCATCCAGCCCGCGCACTTCCCGCGCGTGTTCGGCCCCGGCGGAGACCAGCCCCTGGACGACGCGCTCGTCCGCGAGCGGTTCGCCGCCCTCGCCCGCGACATCCGCGAGCGGACCGGGGACGACCGCACCCCCGAGCAGGTCGCCGAGGGCTACCTGCAGATCGCCGTCGCCGACATCGCGGGCGCCGTCAAACGGATCTCCGTCCAGAAGGGCCACGACGTCACCCGCTACGCGCTCACCACCTTCGGCGGGGCAGGCGGCCAGCACGCGTGCCTGGTCGCCGACTCCCTGGGCATCCGCACCGTCCTCGTACCGCCCATGGCGGGAGTGCTCTCCGCGCTCGGCATCGGGCTCGCCGACACCACCGCCATGCGTGAACAGTCCGTCGAGGCCCCCCTGGAGCCCGGCTCGATGGCCGGCGTCCTGATGACCGCCGACGACCTCCAGAGCGCCGCCCGCGCCGAACTCCTCGCCGAGGACGTACCCGAGGACCACATCCGGGTCACCCGCCGCGCCCAGCTGCGCTACGACGGCACCGACACCGCGCTCACCGTCGAGCTGACCGAACCCGGCACGATGCGGCACGCCTTCGAAGAACGTCATCGCGCCACGTACTCCTTCACGCTCGACCGCCCGATCGTCGTCGAAGCCCTCTCCGTGGAAGCCACCGGCGTCACCGAACCCCCCGATCTCTCCGCCCTCGCCCCGTACGAAGGCCACTGCGTCGCGCCCGAGACCGTCCGCCTCCACACGGGCGGCGCCTGGCGCGACGTACCTCTCCACCGCCGGGAGCATCTGCCTCCCGGCGAAGCCGTCACCGGCCCGGCGATCATCACCGAGGCCAGTGCGACGACCGTCGTCGACGACGGGTGGCGAGCCGTGGCGCGAGACGACGGGCATCTGGTCATGGAACGCGTGGCGATTACGGAGAGTTCCCACCCGGATACAGATGTCGATCCGGTCCTGCTCGAGGTCTTCAACAACCTGTTCATGTCGATCGCCGAACAGATGGGCGCCCGCCTCGAGTCCACCGCACAGTCCGTCAACATCAAGGAACGCCTGGACTTCTCGTGCGCCCTCTTCGACCCCGAGGGCAACCTGGTCGCCAACGCCCCGCACATCCCCGTGCACCTGGGCTCGATGGGCACCAGCGTCAAGGAGGTCATCCGCCGGCGCGGCAAGAGCATGCGCCCCGGTGACACCTACGCCGTCAACGATCCCTACCACGGCGGCACCCACCTGCCCGACATCACCGTCATCACGCCCGTCTTCGACACGGACGGTGACCGGATCCTCTTCCACGTCGCCTCCCGCGGTCACCACGCGGAGATCGGCGGCATCGCGCCCGGCTCCATGCCCGCGCACAGTCACACCATCGAGGAGGAAGGCGTCCTCTTCGACAACTGGCTGCTCGCCGAGGGCGGCCGCTTCCGCGAAGAGGAGACGCTCCGTCTGCTGACCGAGGCGCGCCACCCGTCACGCAACCCGAAGACCAACCTCGCCGACCTGCGCGCCCAGATCGCCGCCAACCGCAAAGGCGTCGACGAAGTCGGACGTATGATCGAGGACCTGGGGCTCGACGTGGTGCAGGCGTACATGAAGCACGTCCAGGACAACGCCGAGGAGGCCGTGCGCCGCGTGATCGACGCCCTGGACGACGGCGAGTACGCCTACGAAACCGACTCCGGCGCCGTGATCCGCGTCCGGATCCGCGTGGACCGCGAGAACCGCTGTGCGGCCATCGACTTCACCGGTACGTCCGCGCAGCTCCCGACCAACTTCAACGCGCCGTTGTCGGTGGTGAACGCCGCCGTCCTGTACGTCTTCCGAACTCTGATCGCCGACGACATCCCCCTCAACGACGGCTGTCTGCGGCCCCTCGACATCGTCGTCCCGCCCGGCTGCCTGCTGGCTCCCCAGTACCCGGCCGCCGTCGTCGCCGGGAACGTCGAGACCTCCCAGGCCATCACCGGTGCCCTGTACGCCGCGCTCGGGGTGCAGGCCGAGGGCTCCGGCACCATGAACAACGTCTCCTTCGGCAACGACCGGTACCAGTACTACGAGACGGTGGCCTCCGGATCCGGCGCCGGCGACGGCTTCCCGGGCGCGCCCGTGGTGCAGACCCACATGACCAACTCGCGCCTGACGGACCCGGAGGTCCTCGAATGGCGACTGCCGGTCCTGCTCGAGGAGTTCGCCGTGCGCCGAGGCAGCGGCGGCGCCGGACGGTGGCGCGGCGGGGACGGTGCCGTGCGCCGCATCCGCTTCCGGGAGTCCATGACCGTCTCCACGCTCTCCCAGCACCGCAGGATCCCGCCGTACGGCATGGCGGGTGGCAGGCCCGGAACACTCGGCGCCAACCGGGTGGAGCGCGCGGACGGGGCCGTGGTGCGCCTCGCGGGCAGCGATGCGGCAGACGTCGGCCCGGGCGACGTACTCGTCATCGAAACCCCCGGCGGCGGAGGTTACGGACCGCCGCCGTCCGATCCCCGTCGAGCAGGAGAAGATAAGGATGATCTTCGGGCGCAGTGAGCGCGGCAAGCCTCCGGTCGAGCCCGTCACGCTCAAGATCCTCGTGGCCGGCGGCTTCGGCGTGGGCAAGACGACCCTCGTCGGCGCGGTCAGCGAGATCAGGCCGCTGCGCACCGAGGAGGTGCTCACGGAGGCGGGCCGCCCGGTGGACGACACCCGTGGTGTGGAGGGCAAGCACACCACCACCGTCGCCATGGACTTCGGCCGCATCACCCTCCGCGAGGACCTGGTGCTCTACCTGTTCGGGACGCCCGGCCAGGACCGCTTCTGGTTCCTTTGGGACGAACTGGCCACCGGTGCCCTGGGCGCCGTCGTCCTCGCCGACACCCGCCGTCTGGAGGACTGCTTCGCCACGGTCGACTACTTCGAGCGCCGCTCCATCCCGTTCGTCATCGGGGTCAACTGCTTCGACGGCGTGGTCCGCCACCCCGCCGAGGCCATACGGCAGGCCCTCGACCTGGACGACGACGTACCGGTCGTCCTCTGTGACGCCCGCGAGCGGGAGTCCGTCAAGGAGGTGCTGATCGAGGTCGTCCGGCACGCCGGGACGCAGGCGGCCGACCGCCGCGCGGGCGTTGCCACCTGATCCCGCGGACCCGCGCAGGGGCGGCCCGTACCCGCGCCGACCGGGGTACGAGCCGCCGTAGCGCACGCGCGCGTGGCTCATGCGAGACGCACGCACGCGTGGCTCATGCGAGAGTGCGCGCGTTGACGTGCGGGTCAGTCCGCCTCGTCCTCCTGCCAGCCGAAGCTCTTCTCCACGGCCTTGCGCCAGTTGCGGTACTCCCGGTCGCGGACCGACGCCTCCATGACGGGCGTCCACTCGACGTCCTTCTGCCAGTGCGACTTCAGCTCGTCGAGGCCGTCCCACACCCCGGTCGCGAGGCCGGCCGCGTACGCGGCGCCCAGGCAGGTCGTCTCGGACACCTTCGGCCGGATCACCGGCACGCCGAGCACGTCCGCCTGGTGCTGCATCAGCAGGTTGTTCTTCGTCATGCCGCCGTCGACCTTCAGGGTGGTGATCGGCACCCCGGAGTCCTGGTACATGGCGTCCACGACCTCACGCGTCTGCCAGCTCGTCGCCTCCAGCACCGCCCGCGCCAGGTGTGCCTTGGTGACGTAGCGGGTGAGCCCGGTGACCACCCCGCGCGCGTCGGAGCGCCAGTAGGGGGCGAACAGGCCGGAGAAGGCGGGCACGATGTACGCCCCGCCGTTGTCGTCGACGCTCGCCGCCAGCGTCTCGATCTCGTCCGCGGTGCGGATGATGCCGAGCTGGTCGCGGAACCACTGCACCAGCGCACCGGTGATCGCGATCGACCCCTCCAGGCAGTAGACCGGCGCTTCGTCACCGATCTTGTAGCCCATGGTCGTCAGCAGCCCGTTCTTCGACGGCACCGGCCGGTTGCCGGTGTTGAGCAGCAGGAAGCTGCCCGTGCCGTAGGTGTTCTTCGCCGTCCCCATGTCGTAGCACGCCTGCCCGAAAACCGCAGCCTGCTGGTCGCCCAGCGCGGAGGCGACGGGGACGCCCGCGAGTTGGCCGACAGCCCTCCCGTACACCTCGGAGGAGGACCTGATCTCCGGAAGGATCGCCTCCGGGACGTTCATGGCGGACAGGATGGAGGGATCCCACTGGAGCGTCTGAAGGTTCATCAGCATCGTGCGCCCCGCGTTGGTGACATCGGTGACGTGCCGTCCGCCGTCCGTGCCGCCGGTCAGGTTCCAGATCAGCCAGGAGTCGATGGTGCCGAACGCGATCTCGCCACGCTCGGCTCGTGCCCTGAGCCCGGGCACGTTGTCCAGCAGCCAGGCCGCCTTGGGCCCGGAGAAGTAACTCGCCAGCGGTAGCCCGGTCTGCTCGCGGAAACGGTCCTGCCCGTCGGGACCTCCGAGTTCGTTGCACAGCGCGGCAGTCCGGGTGTCCTGCCAGACGATCGCGTTGTGCACGGGCTTGCCCGTGGCGCGGTCCCACAGGACCGTGGTCTCGCGCTGGTTGGTGATGCCGAGCGCGGCTATCTGGTCGGCGCGCAGCCCGGCCTTGGCGATCGCGCCCGCGACCACCGCCTGCACCTTGGACCAGATCTCCGTGGCGTCGTGCTCCACCCAGCCCGGCTTGGGGAAGATCTGGCGGTGTTCGCGCTGGTCCACGGCGACGATCCCGCCGCTGTGGTCGAAGACGATGCAGCGGCTGGATGTGGTGCCCTGGTCGATAGCGGCGACGTACTTGCGGTCGTGGTCCGTCATGACGTCCCCTTCGTCAAAGGGTCAGAAGGCTGCTTTGTACACAAGGGCCGACAGCGCACCGCCGATCAGCGGTCCTACCACCGGGATCCAGGCGTAGCCCCAGTCCGACCCGCCCTTGTTGGGGATCGGCAGCAGGGCGTGGGTGATGCGCGGGCCGAGGTCCCGGGCGGGATTGATCGCGTATCCGGTGGGCCCGCCGAGGGAGAGGCCGATACCGACGACGAGCAGGGAGACGAGCAGGATGCCGATGCCCGAGCCGTACGCCGTCGTGCCGGGGATGATGCCGACGCCGGTGCCGAGGTTTTTGCCGAAGAACAGGATGGGCAGCACCAGAGCCACGGTCGCGAGGATCTCGGTGATCAGGTTCGCGACCGGATTTCGGATCTCCGGGGCGGTGGAGAAGATCCCGAGCGTGGGCTGGGCCCTGTCCTCCTCGGCGTTCGCCTGGAACTGGGCGAAGTAGACGAGCCAGGTCAGCACGGCGCCGAGGATCGCGCCCGCCATCTGGCCCAGCAGGTAGTACGGGACGTCTTCCCATCTGGTGATGCCGGCGATGGCGAGGCCGATGGTCACCGCCGGGTTGAGGTGTCCGCCGGACTTGGAGGCGGCGGTGTAGGCGCCCGCGAGGACGCCGAAGCCCCAGCCGAAGGCGATGACGACCCAGCCCGCGCCTTTCGCCTTGGAGTAGTGCAGGGTGACGGCGGCGCAGACTCCCGCGCCGAACAGGATGAGTATGGCCGTGCCGATCAACTCGCCGACGAAGATGCTTGCATGCGTCATGGCGGCTCCTAGGCCCTCGCCCGGGGTCCGTCCGGCCCCGTGTCGGTCCTCCGTGCAGGGTTGCGCTTCCCTTGGCGACTTCAGCCGAAGGCAGGGAGGGTCCCGAACCCCGCCCGGCGTCCGCGACGAGCGTGCCTGTGCAGCGGAACCGCCTGTGGGGGACAACCCGTTGGTGCCGGTGTGGGCCTCGGGCCGCATGACCGAATACGCCCGAATGCGGCGATGCCGACTGACATCCGGAAGTTTTCTCCCGCACCCACGCAGCGTCAAGGCAGGCGACGTAAACGGTGGGCAGGCGTCCGCAGGATCGGGGAGAGCAGGCGGGCGTGACGTGGTGTCAGCGGCCGCCCGGCACGCCCGCCGGAGCCGGGAGCGAGCCGCGGCGGATCTCGTGGCCCGGCAGACCAGCCCGGCCCAGGACCCAACTCGCGCCGCTCAGCGCCTTCGCCGCCTGTTTGAGGGGGGCCAGACACGCCGCCGCCTGACGGTGGTCGGTCACACTGCCCGGTGCGCACACGACCGTGGCCAGCGACAACGTGACCGTGCGCCCGCCCGCCGACCAAGGGGCGTCCAGCACCGACGCCGCCAGCGGATCGAGCCTCTCCGGATCGGCCAGCACCAGGAAGTCGTCCCCGCCGATGTGCCCCACCCGGGTGCTCTCCGACGCCGCGCCCTGCAACGCCCGCCCGACCGCACGGATGAGCTCGTCACCGGCGGCGAACCCCGCCCCGTCGTTGACCTGCTTGAAGTGGTCGACGTCCAGCCAGCTCAGCGCGAACACCCGTCCGTCCGCGATCCGCCGGTCCACCTCACCGGTGATCGCGTCCGACCCGGGCAGCCGGGTCAGGGGATTGAGCCCCGCTGCCTCCTCGACCCGGCTCTCGGCCAGCGCCCGTACGAGGTCCGCGAGTCGTACGACGCCCACACACCTCCCCTGACGGTCGACCACCGCCACGTCGTCCGAGGTGCGGTCCCGCTCGCCGTCCGCGACCACGTCGAGCACCTCCCAGGCCGTGGCTCCGATGCCGACCGTGCGCGGCGGATCACCCAGCTTCGCGGCGGGCCGGTCGGCGTACAGCGCATGCCCGTACCGCCCCGACATCGACAGCAGGAACCGTGAACGGTGCACCGATCGGACCGGCACCCCGGCCCGGTCCACCAGCAGCACACCGGACACCTCCGGTGACCCGGTGAGCAGCGCCCGCACCTGCCCGGCCGAGGCCGTCACGGGCAGCAGCGCGGCGGGTCGCAGGAACTGCCGCACCGACGGCCCGGTACGCGGGGTCGGCGGCACGGAAGGGGCCGTCACCGGAACGTACACGTCCACGGCAGGCCGCCGGGACGGCGGCGCGAACAGATCACCCTGTGCCAACTGCGCGCCCGCCGCCCGTACCGCCGCACACTGCGTCTCGGTCTCCACACCTTCGACCGACAGCAACGCGCCCAGCTGCTCGCACAGCGTCCGCATGGCCCGCACGGCGGCCGGCCGGGTCAGCAGGGAGGCGTCGAGCTTCATCAGATCCGGCGCCATGTCCGCCAGCAGGCGCAGCGGTACGTCGCCGTCGCCGACTCCGTCCGCGCAGATCCGGAAACCCTCGTCGCGCAGCACGCCCACGGCGTCCAACAGGCCCCGGTGCGGTACGTGCGTGTACGGCGGACCGACGTCGACCGTCACCTCCCACGGCAACCGCCCCGCGTGGCGCACGGCCTGCCGCAGGGCGGTGAGGCCGCCGAGATCGGCGAGCGTCGCCGCGAACACGTTGACGTGCAGCGGCAGGAGGGTCTCCTTCCGCGCCGCCGCGCCGACCGCCAAGGCGGCCAGACTGCCGTCGAGTTCAGGGTCCCGGCGAGCCTGCGCGAGGACATCGCCGGTCTCCGGGCGCGCGAGGATCTCCAGTGCCGCCACCCCTCCGGTCGTCAGATTGACCACCGGCTGGAAGGCGAAGCGGATGCTGTCCGTCCAGGAGGGCACGGCAGCATGATGGCGTCGTCGGCGCTCGCCGAGGCCCAGTTCATGACCTGTTCACACAGCATTCCCGAGTGATCACGGAGAGTACGAGTGTCGCCGGGTCACCGCACCGCGATCACCGCGGACCCGTGTCCGAACAGCCCTTGGTTCGCGGTGATCCCGATCCGTGCTCCCGCCACCTGGCGCTCGCCCGCCTCACCCCGCAACTGCCAGGTCAGCTCGCACACCTGGGCGATCGCCTGCGCGGGGACGGCCTCACCGAAGGACGCCAGGCCGCCGCTCACGTTGACGGGTATGCGCCCGCCGAGCGCCGTGGCGCCCTCTCTCAGCAGCTTGGCCCCCTCGCCCTGTGCGCACAGCCCCAGGTCTTCGTACCACTGCAGTTCCAGGGCGGTGGACAGGTCGTAGACCTCGGCGAGGGAGAGGTCCTCGGGCCCGATCCCCGCCTCCTCGTAGGCGGCTCGAGCGATCGACGCGCGGAACGTCTCGGATGCCGGCTCGACCGCCACAGCCGAGTCCGTGGCGATGTCGGGCAGGTCCAGCACGGTGTTGGGAAAGCGCGGCGTCACCGTGGACACCGCCCGGATCCGCACCGGCCGCGCCGCTCCGTGCCGGTGCGCGAACTCCATGCTCGACAGGACGAGCGCCGCCCCGCCGTCCGAGGTCGCGCAGATGTCGAGGAGCCTCAGCGGGTCGGCCACCACCGCCGAGGCGGCGACCTCATCGGCGGTGACCCGCCTGCGGTACCGGGCGTTGGGATTGAGTGCTCCCATGGCCGCGTTCTTCACCTTGACCCGAGCGAAGTCGTCGACCGTGTCCCCTTGGACGGCCATCCGGCGACGGGCCTGCAGAGCGAAGTACGCCGGGTTGGTCGCCCCGAGGATCCGGAACCGCAGCCAGTCCGGATCGTCGGGCCGATCACCGCCCGCGGGGCGGAAGAACCCCTTGGGGGCCGAGTCGGCGCCGACCACCAGCACCACGTCCGCGAGCCCCGAAAGGATCTGAGCGCGTGCGGTGTCGACCGCCTGCGCCCCCGAGGCGCACGCCGCGTACACGCTCGTCACCCGCGCCCCCTGCCAGCCGAGCGCCTTCGCGAACGTCGCCCCCGCCACGTACCCGGGATAACCGCCCCGCACGGTGTCCGCGCCCACGATCGAGCCGACGTCCCGCCAGTCGACTTCTGCGTCGGTGAGCGCCGCCCGCGCGGCCGCCGTCCCGTACGCGACGAAGCCGCTTCCCCCTTTGCCCCACGGGTGCAGGCCCGCGCCGAGCACCGCCACGTCGTCCGTCATCCCGTCGCCCCCGTCGGCCGCCAGTGCCATGTCGTCCAGGTCGTCTGCGCGTCCTCGTGCAGCACACCGGGGACGACCTCCGCCGCCATGCCCACCGCCAGATCGGCGACGGCCACCCCCGGAACCGCCTGCCCGAGCACCACGATCCGCTCTGCTTCCAGTTCCACCGCGATCAACGCGTAGGGCCTCCACGGAAGTTCCGGATTCGTCACATAGGGTGACGGTGGTCGGTAGCGAGTGTCGGTGTAAGACCAGATTCGCCCCCGTTTGGAAAGTGACAGTTCGGTGAGGTCGCCGCCCTGGCAGCCGGGGTTGCGGCAGAAGGCGTCCTCGCGTGGAAAGAACACCGACCGGCAGGCGGAGCACCTTGTGCCGACAAGGCGGAAGCCTTCTCCCTCACCCGTGAACCATCCGGCCACCACCGGGGTGCGGATGCGCGACATGGCCCCTCCCGAGCACTGTTTCTGACGGGACGTCAGGAGTCTGCCACGTGCTCCGGGAATTCGGCAGAGGCGCCGCAGAACGGCCCAGGCGTTCTTCCCCCGCCGAAGCTCGACTGATAAATGCAAGGGACATGCCACGTCTCTCGGTCGTCGTACGAAGCCTGGTCACCGCGCTCGCCGCGCTCCTCGCCGCCGTCTCAGCCTCGGCCACCGCCCCGGCCGCGCCGCAGCCCAAGGCGCCGTCGGACTTCGTCGCGCTGAGATCCGTGGACCCGACGATCCTCGAGGAGATCCGGTACTTCACCCCGCACAACTTCGTCGGCGAGCGCATCGACGGCTACCAACAGCCCCTGTGCATCCTCACCCGCCCGGCCGCCGAAGCGCTCCACAAGGCACAGATCAAACTGGTGCGCGAGGGCTACACGCTCAAGGTCTACGACTGCTACCGGCCGCAACGCGCCGTCGACCACTTCGTGCGCTGGGCGAAGGACCTCGACGACGAGAGGATGAAGGGCGAGTTCTATCCGCGGGTCGACAAGACCCGCCTGTTCGCGGACGGTTACATCGCGGAGAAGTCCGGGCACAGCCGCGGATCCACCATGGACCTGACGATCGTCCGACTGCCCGCCAGGCCGACCCGTCCCTACGTGCCCGGCCGGCCGCTCGTGCCCTGCTACGCGCCGAAGGCCGAGCGCTTTCCCGACAACTCCGTCGACATGGGCACGGGATTCGACTGCTTCGACACACTGGCCCACACGGACGACCCCCGGATCGTCGGCGAGCAGCGTGCCAACCGGCTGCTCCTGAAGCGCACCCTCGAGGGCCTCGACTTCGTCAACCTCGCCGAGGAGTGGTGGCACTACACCTTCAAGCCGGAGCCCTACCCGGACACCTACTTCGACTTCCCCGTGTCCATGAAGTCGCTGACGTCCGCCCCTTGAGCGGCCCCCGGAAGACGCCGCACAGATGATCGGATACAGTCCGCCACGTGTCCGAATCCCCGATTCCGTCCGCCGTCGACTCCGTGCCGGACTCCCACTGTTCGAGCTGCGGAGCGCCCTACGGAGAGGGCATCTCCGGCTGGCCCCGCACCTGCGCCGCCTGCGGCACGGTGGCCTACCGCAACCCGCTGCCCGTCGCGGTCGCCCTCCAGCCCGTGTACGACACCACGGGCACGTCCCTCGTGGTCATCACCCGGACCATCCCGCCCGCGCGTGGGGGTATCGCCCTGCCCGGAGGGTTCATCGACCAACGGGAGGACTGGCGGCACGCCGTCGTCCGGGAGCTGAAGGAGGAGACCGGCATCGGCGCCGCCGCCCGCGATGTGCGGCTCGTCGACGCGATGAGCTCGCCCGACGGCCACCTGCTGCTGTTCGGCCTTCTCCCGGAGCGTCCGGCCGCGGACCTGCCCCCGTCCACCGGCACGGACGAGACGGAAGGCTGGCAGCTCCTGCGCCGACCCGTCGAACTCGCCTTCCCCCTGCACACGCTGGCAGTGCGGGGATGGTTCGAGGGCCGCTACGTGTGAGCCCGTGGGACGCGCAGCACCGCCTCGCGTGCGTCCCGCCCTGGTCACGCGTGGTCCAGGCCTCGTACCCGCACCGGATACGCGGGATCGCTGCGGCCTTCGTCCGTCTCCCGCCGGACCACCACCCGGCGCCCCTTCCATCGCGTCACATAGCGCTCGATCTCCGGATCCTCCCAGCCGTCGCCCGCGTCCGGCACCACCGTCCCGCCCCCGGACCGCCCCCGCGCGGGCGCCCAGACCTCCAGCTCCAGGTCCCCGTCGGCCCCCCGTACCGGCAGGACGGTGCCCGCACGCGCGAACACCGGAATACGCCCGGGGGGCGCGTCGACCACCACGTGGCCCGGCCCTTCGTACACCGCCTCGGTCACCGTGTCGTACCAGCGGCCCGGCGGCAGCAGCACCGCCCGCCGGACCGCGCGGGCCTCCAGCACCGGTGCCACCAGGAGGCTCTCGCCGAGCAGGAAGGCGTCCTCGCAGTCCCTCAGCGCCCTGACCTCGGGCGCGCCCCACCACAGGGGCCGCACATAGGGCGCACCCGTGCGGTGCGCCAGATGCGCCAGGGTGACGAAGTACGGCAGTAGCCGCCGCCGCTCGGCGAGCACCCCGCGCGCGTGCTCCAGAACGTCGTCACCGAACTCCCAGGGCTCCCGTCGCCCGGCGCGGGGACTGGCGTGTGTCCGGAACAGCGGCAAGTAGGAGGCGAGCTGGAACCAGCGCAGATACAGCTCCGGCGACGGACTCCCGTCGAAGCCGCCGACGTCCGGCCCGGAGTACGGCACACCGCACAGCCCGAGTCCCATCACCAGCGACAGCGAGGCGCGCAGCCCCGGCCAGCCCGTGGCCACGTCCCCTGACCATGTCCCGCCGTAGCGCTGCATGCCGGCCCACCCGGAGCGCGAGAAGAGGAACGGCCGCTGATCCGGGACGAGGTCACGCAGCCCCTCGTACGCGGCCCTCGCCATGCACAGGGCGTACACGTTGTGGGCCTCCCGGTGGTCACCGCCACGGCCCTCCAACGCGTGCCGGGCCGAGCGCGGCAGGGTGTTCTCGCCGAAGGCCGTGAACGACACCGGCTCGTTCATGTCGTGCCAGAACCCCGCGAAGCCCTGGGCGAGGCGCTCCTGATAGAGCCCGCCCCACCACTCACGCACGCTCGCGTGCGTGAAGTCCGGGTACACGGTCTCGCCGGGCCACGCCACCCCTTCCACCGGTCGCCCCGACGCGTCCCGCAGGAACGCGTCCTTCGCGCGCCCGCTGTCGTACACGGGATCGCCCGGCTCGGCCTTGACCGCGGGGTCGACGATCGACACCAGGCGGATCCCGTCCCGGCGCAGATCCTCGGCCAGCACCGGCAGCTTCGGGAAGCGGTCCCGGTCGACCGAGAACACCCGGTGGCCGTCGAGGTGATCGATGTCGAGATGGACGGCATCGAGCGGAAGGCCGTGCTCCGCGTAGCCGGCGACGATCCGGCGCACCTCCTGCTCACTGCCGAAACCCCACCGCGCGTGATGGTGCCCCAGTGCCCAGGCCGGCGGCACCGCCGGCACCCCGGTCAGCGACGCCCAGACGCGCAGCACGCGCGCGGGGGTGCCGACCATCACCCAGCAGCGCAGCGGCCCGCCGTCCATCCGCACCTCACAGGCTCCCACCCGGTCGTGCCCCGAGCCCGCACCCTCCTCACCCTCACGCAACGTCACCGTGCCGTCCCACGAGGTGTCGTGGAAGACCAGATGCGTGCCCGCGTCGGCCACCACCATCTGGACCGGCATGGTGATGTACAGGGGGTCGTCGCCGGGCCCGAACGGCCGCCCCGGGTCCGTGTTCCACAGCCGGTACGTCCCGTCGCGCAGTCGCGGCCCCCCGACCCGGCCCCCGAGCCCGAAGAACCGCGCGTCGGGCGCCACTTCGGCCCGCTGCATCCAGCGTGCGCCACCCCCGTCCGCCGGCTCCCACCACCGGGGCGGCAGATCCCGGCGCAGGGTCACCCCACCGGGCGTGCACACCTCGATCGCTCCGTGGCGCGACACCACGACCGTGACACGCTCCGCCACGACACGCCAGCCGCCGTCCTTGTCCGGCTCCAGCACCGCCCGCGGATCCGGCTCGGGACAGCGGCCCGCGAGGGCGTAGGACGGCTCCGGCGCCACCCCGTCCCAGCCCCAGAACACGGCCCCGTTCACGGCGACCATGACCCGCAGCTCGGTGCGCGCGAACCGCACGACACCCCCACCCGGACCGGGCTCCACGTCCCGCACGGGCCCGGGTACCCGCGCCCGCTCCGCCCCCCGCCGCGGCAACCCGGTGGCATCGGCACGCCGCCTGCGCCAGGCGGCCCGCACGGTGCGCAGGCCCCCTGCCGCACCCCCCGAACCGACCGCTTTCACCGAACGCACCAGGTCATGACCGTCCATGCTGCTCACCCTGCCACTGACGCCCTCGTACAGGGGTACCGTTCAACTGCCGTTCACCTGTGTTCTGAGCACAGCTTCGCGATGCCGACTATGTGGGGCACACCCTGGTGCAGAAGTCGATCACATGGCATCGTCCGTGTCAGCCGCGTGACGCGCACACCCCAGCACGTGCGCGGACCACGCACACGACGCGCACAGTCCGGGAGCCGCCCCATGACCTCAGCGAACCCCACGCCTCTCTGGCAGCCCGACGCCGACCGCATCGCCCGGGCACAGATCACCCGGTTCCAGGCCTGGGCGGCCGAACGCCACGGAGCACCCGCCGAGGGCGGCTACCCGGCGCTGCACCGCTGGTCGGTGAAGGAGCTGGCGACCTTCTGGAAGGCCGTCACGGAGTGGTTCGACGTACGGTTCTCCACGCCCTACGCGCGCGTGCTCGGCAACCCTTCCATGCCGGGCGCCGAATGGTTCCCCGGGGCGACCCTGAACTACGCCGAACACGCCCTGCGCGCGGCAGCCACCCGAGCCGACGACCCCGCGCTGCTGGCCGTCGACGAGACCCACGAGCCCCGCCCGGTCACCTGGTCCGAGCTGCGCCGCCAGGTCGGCTCCCTCGCCGCCGAACTGCGCGCCCTCGGCGTACGCCCCGGAGACCGCGTCAGCGGCTACCTGCCCAACATCCCCGAGGCCGTCGTCGCCCTCCTGGCCACGGCCGCCGTCGGCGGCGTGTGGACCTCCTGCGCACCCGACTTCGGAGCCCGCAGCGTTCTGGACCGCTTCCAGCAGGTCGAACCGGTCGTCCTGATCACGGTCGACGGCTACCGCTACGGCGGCAAGGAGCACGACCGCCGCGAGACCGTCGCCGAACTCCGCCGCGAACTGCCCACTCTGCGGGCCGTCGTCCACATCCCGCTGCTCGGCACCGACGCCCCCGAAGGCGCACTGGAGTGGTCGGCCCTGACCTCGGAGGACGTCGAGCCCGTCTTCGAGCAGGTCCCGTTCGACCACCCGCTGTGGGTGCTGTACTCCTCGGGCACCACGGGCCTGCCCAAGGCCATCGTCCAGTCCCAGGGCGGCATCCTGATCGAGCACCTCAAGCAGCTCGGCCTGCACTGCGACCTCGGCCCCGAAAGCCGCCTCTTCTGGTACACGTCCACCGGCTGGATGATGTGGAACTTCCTCGTCTCCGGCCTGCTGACGGGCACCACGATCGTCCTGTACGACGGCAGCCCCGGCCACCCCGGCACCGGCGCCCAGTGGCGCGTCGCCGAACGCACCGGGGCCACACTCTTCGGCACGTCCGCCGCGTACGTCATGGCCTGCCGCAAGGCGGGCGTGCACCCGGCCCGCGACCACGACCTCACGAGGGTGCAGTGCGTGGCCACCACCGGCTCGCCGCTGCCACCGGACGGCTTCGCCTGGCTGCACGACGAGGTGCGCGAGGACCTGTGGATCGCCTCCGTCAGCGGCGGCACCGACGTGTGCTCCTGCTTCGCGGGAGCCGTACCGACTCTTCCCGTGTACATCGGGGAACTCCAGGCGCCTGGCCTCGGCACCGACCTGCAGTCGTGGGACCCCAGCGGCAAGCCCCTCATCGACGAGGTCGGCGAGTTGGTCGTCACCAACCCGATGCCCTCCATGCCGATCCGCTTCTGGAACGACCCCGACGGCAGCCGCTACCACGAAAGCTACTTCGCCATGTATCCCGGAGTGTGGCGCCACGGCGACTGGATCACCGTCACCTCCCACGGTTCCGTGATCATCCACGGCCGCTCGGACTCCACGCTCAACCGCCAGGGCGTCCGCATGGGGTCGGCCGACATCTACGAAGCCGTCGAACGCCTCCCCGAGATCAGGGAGTCCCTCGTCATCGGCATCGAACAGTCCGACGGCGGCTACTGGATGCCCCTGTTCGTCCACCTCGCCCCCGGGGCCGTCCTGGACGACGCCTTGCTGAACCGCATCAAACAGACCATCCGCGAACAGCTCTCACCGCGCCACGTCCCCGACGAGATCATCGAAGTCCCGGGCGTCCCGCACACCCTCACGGGCAAGCGCATAGAAGTCCCGGTCAAACGCCTCCTGCAGGGCGCCCCGTTGGAAAAGGCCGTCAACCCGGGCTCCATCGACAACCTCGACCTGCTCCACTTCTACGAGGACCTGGCCCGCAAACGCGCCTGACGCACCCCGTCCCGCCCCCGTGACGGCCTGCCGGCCACCTCGACCGGCAGGCCGTTGTCAGTGCCGCCCGTTACGTTGAGTGAGGAAAAAATCACTGTACGTAGGGGGAATCATGCCGCACACCGAGCAGCGGGCCATGCGACGCGTCCTGCGCCGTGAGATCGCCGGCACCATCGGCCTGTTGACCGACGAACACGACTTCACCGCGATGCGGCGCTACCGCACCTTCACCTTCGAGGACCACACGACCTACCTGCAGCAGGTGGAAGCCCTGCTCAGGACCCTCGCCGCGCAGGGCAGCCACACGACGGTCGCCCTCTTCGACCCCGAGGAGTACGCGCAGTTCTGCGCCCACAACGGCCTGGAACCGGACGCCCCGTCCAGCCGCACCCGCTTCACCGCGGAACTGGCCGCCACCGGACCAACCCTCCCGTACGAAGGACAACCCCTGGCCGAACTCGTCCCCGACCTGATCGACGAGGCAGTACGGCAGGCCACCTGGCAGTACGCGACCCATGTGCTGGCCCGGCTGGGCGCGTGCGCCTCCTGCGGCGAGGACATCGGGCGCTCAGCCTTCGCGCACGCCTCCCACCTCGTCGCCCGCATCCTCGACACCGCGAGCCCCGGTCACCGACACCTCGTGTGCAGCGTCTCGGCCGCACCCGAGACACTCGTCGCCGTGCTCCACGCGGACGAGGACCCCGACGGCACGGCCCACCTCGACGAGACCGAGGCACTGGAATTCACCAGCGTCCTCGCCCTGGGCATCGCCACCCACAGCGCCGGCGGTCTCGTCATGCGCACCACAGCGCCCGGCAGCCCCGACCGTGTCTACGGGTGGCGCCTGCGCGGCGAACGACTGGAACCACTCACCGCCGCAGAGGTCTTCGACGCCTACTGCACCGACATCGAGTCCGGCGACTTGGTCTCGCCCGAATCCGGTGTCGACTACTGCACCCCACCCGACCTCGGAGACGACGGCCGCACACCCGGCCACACCCATTGAACGAGTAAGGGGCGCCCCACCAGAAGGCGGAGCGCCCCTCGCCGCACGACACCGGGACGACGGCGCGTGCCGACTACTCGCCGGACAGCACCGCCTGAGCCGCCCTGCGCGCCTCGTCGGCGGTGTCCGCGGCACGCGCCGCCGCGGCGGCACGCTCGCACTGCGCCAGCGTGTACTTCGCCAACGTCGCCCGGACATAGGGAATCGACGCAGCGCCCATGGACAAGGAGGTGACGCCCAGACCGGTCAGCACACACGCCAGCAGCGGATCCGACGCCGCCTCACCGCAGACACCGCAGCTCTTGCCCTCGGCCTTCGCCGCGTCCGCGGACAGCGCGACCAGGTCGAGCAGCGCCGGCTGCCACGGATCCTGCAGACGCGACACCGCTCCCACCTGGCGGTCCGCGGCGAACGTGTACTGCGCGAGGTCGTTGGTTCCCAGAGACAGGAACTCGACCTCCTGCAGGATCGCGCGCGCCCGCAGCGCGGCCGACGGGATCTCCACCATGGCACCGAACTTCGCCCGCAGCCCGGCCTCACGGCACGCGTCCGCGAACGCCCTGGCGTCGGTGCGGTCGGCGACCATCGGCGCCATGACCTCGAGATAGACCGGCAGCCCCTCCGCGGCCTTCGCGAGCGCCGTCAGCTGAGTGCGCAGCACCTCCGGGTGGTCGAGCAGCGTCCGCAGACCGCGCACACCCAGCGCCGGGTTCGGCTCGTCCGCCGGAGTCAGGAAGTCCAGCGGTTTGTCCGCACCCGCGTCCAGCACCCGCACGACGACACGGCCCTCGGGGAACGCCTCGAGGACCTGCCGGTAGGCCTCGACCTGCTTCTCCTCGGACGGCGCCTTCTTGTTGTCGTCGAGGAACAGGAACTCCGTACGGAACAGACCGACGCCCTCGGCGCCCGCCTCGACAGCGGCCGGCACGTCCGCCGGACCACCTATGTTCGCCAGCAGCGGCACCTTGTGACCGTCGGCTGTGGCACCCGGCCCGGTCGAGGCCGCCAGCGCCGCCTTGCGCTCCGCCGCCGCGGCCTCCAGCTGCGCCTTCTTCTCGTCGCTCGGGTTCACGAATATCTCGCCCGTGCTGCCGTCGACGGCGATCATCGTGCCTTCGCCGAGCTCACCCGCACCCGGCAGTGCCACCACGGCGGGAACGCCGAGCGCCCGCGCCAGGATGGCGCTGTGGCTGGTCGGTCCGCCCTCCTCGGTGACGAAGCCGAGCACCAGGGACGGATCCAGCAGGGCGGTGTCCGCCGGCGCGAGATCCCGGGCGACCAGTACGTACGGGTCGTCGCTGTCCGGCACACCCGGCATGGGCACTCCGAGCAGACGGGCGACGATACGGTTCCGCACGTCGTCGAGGTCGGCCACACGCCCGGCGAGGTACTCCCCGGCGCCCGCCAGCAGCTCCCGGTACGCGGCGAACGCGTCGTACACCGCCCGCTCCGCCGTGCTGCCGACGGCTATGCGACGCTCCACATCGGCCATCAGCTCGGGGTCCTGGGCCATCATGGCCTGGGCCTCCAGCACCGCCTGCGCCTCGCCGCCCGCAAGATTGCCGCGCGCGACCAGATCGGCTGCCACAGCCTCCACGGCCTGGCGTGCGCGCCCCTGTTCACGCTCCGCCTCCCCCGCCGGGATCTGCTTCGCCGGGGGCTCGAGCACCGCCGTCCCCATGTGCCGAACCTCGCCGATCGCCACACCGTGGCTCACACCGACGCCTCGCAGCGTTGTCTCCATCTCACCCGTCTCCGAATCATGCGGTGGGTCCCGCCACCGCGATGGTTGTCTGTTGTGCCGCTCAGTCACGGCGCCGGCATCACTGCCAGGAGAAGAGCTGGTCGCCCGCCTTCACGTCGCCGTCCTCACGCAGACCGGACAGTGAGTCGGCCGTGGCCTCGAGCGCCACCACCGGGCACACCGGGGACTTGCCGGCCTGCTCGACGGCGGCCGGGTTCCAGCGCACGACGGCCTGACCACGCGTGACGGTGTCGCCCTTGTTGACGAGAAGCTCGAAGCCCTCACCGTTCAGCTGCACGGTGTCGATGCCCAGGTGGGTCAGGACGCCGTGTCCCTCTCCGTCAACCACGACGAAGGCGTGCGGATGAAGGGACACGATGACGCCGTCCACGGGGGAGACGGCCTCCACGGGTTCACGTACGGGGTCGATCGCCATGCCGGGTCCGACCATCGCTCCGGAGAACACGGGGTCGGGCACTGCGGCCAGTCCGATCGCACGTCCGGCGAGAGGGGACGTCACGGTGGTCATGGAAAGCCTCCCAGGGGTGGAGATCCGAACGGGCCGTCACTGCGTGTCCCGTACGGCGCACTGCGCAGCAGCGTATGTCATATGAACTGCCGGTTCCGCATGAGACGTACGGGTTGCGGGCCCTCGGAACGCGGCATGAGCGATTTGCACCCGCTCCCGGGCCGGTGTACAGTCGTACTCCTGCCTGGGGCGGAGCGATGCGACCGAGCGTCGTTGGCCGGGCAGCACCCAAACTTGTCAGATCCTATCTCGGGGTCCGTTTTGCATGTCTGCAGGGCGGTGGTCAGAGAGACGGAAAAACACTGATAGAGTTTGGAACACCGAAGGGAAGCGCCCGGAGGAAAGCCGAGAGAGTGAGTCTCTCCGGTGAGTACAAAGGAAGCGTCCGTTCCTTGAGAACTCAACAGCGTG
>NZ_JBVKBA010000017.1:0-169520 GCF_055639175.1 Streptomyces sp. NPDC107546
TGGGTGGGTCCCCCGAAAACCCCCCAACCGGACCGGGAATAACCCGGCGAGGGGGCAACCAAAAGGGGAAAAGAAGGGGGGGGGCCCCGAACCCCCCCCCCCCCCCCCCCCCGCCGCCTGTCGGCTAGCCGGTGACGCGGCGGAAGGTCCACCGCTGGTTGGAGCCGCCGGTGTCGCGGTACTGGATGAGCGCGGCGCCGTCGGCCGTACTGCCCCCGTTGACGTCGAGCAGCTTGCCGCTGTTGCGGTTGACCACGACGAATGCACCGCCGGTCTGCGAGCGCAGCTGCCATTGCTGGCTCGTCCGGCCGTCGGCGGTCGTCTGCACGACCCGCGCGCCGTCCGCCGTCGAGGACCCCGCCACGTCGAGGACCTTGCCGCTGTTGACGCACATGATGGTGTGGTAGCCGTCCGCTGTGGACTGGAAGGCCCACTGCTGGTTCGATACGCCGTCGTCGGGCCACTGGAGCACGGCTGCGCCGTCCGCCTTGGAGGCGCCGGAGACGTCGGCGACCTTGCCGCTGCGCACGCTGACGCACTTGTAGGCCCTGGTGGGTGCGATGGTGTACTGCACCGAGTCCACGTCGACGTAGCCGGTGCCGTTGGGGTTGTAGGTGTAGAGGCCGACCCGGTCACCGCGGTAACCGCCCCAGGTGAGCTGGTAAGTGCCACCGAAGGCGGTGAACGCGCTTCCGTCGAGGCTGTAGGAGAACCGGCTGACTCCGCCCACGTCCCACGAGGTGCGCAGCCACACGGCGTTCTGCCTGATCACCGGACCGTAGGTCAGGGTGCCGCCGGCGTTGTGCGCGAGCGTGGTGGTGGTACCGGAGCGCAGGACGCCCAACCCCGCGTAGGTCGCCGCGTAGTGGCACAGTCCGGCGTGCTGGCCGTCGGCGAGGCCGGCCAGTTCGGCGACGGGGCCGACGACATGAAGAAGCCTTCGTCGGGCGTGTTGAAGTACACCCGGTACCGTCCCGCGTGGTAGCGGATGGCCCCGGCCCACACGCCACGGCCGTAGCGGCTCATCCGGTCCCAGTTCAACAGAGGTCCGATGCGGGTGAGATCATCGACCACGCCGCCGAGCGTCCGCCAGTTGACCAGGTCCTTCGAGTGCAGCACGGCCATACCGGGCGAGTACCCGAACGTGCTGGTGACGCCGTAGTAGTCGGAGCCGACCCGGATGCAGTCCCAGTCGCTGAAGTCGCCCGGGAGGACGGGGTTGACGTAGGTGCCGTCGCCCTTGTCTCCCCACGTGCCCTCCGGAGGGGTGGCTGCCGCCGCCCTGCTCGGCGGCAGCAGACCCGGGAACACGAGCGCCCCCGTGCCGACCGCGGCGAGCCGGCCGAGCTGTCTTCTGGTGATGTCCACGATGTCCGTCCTTGGAGGGAGTCAGTCCACGTTCACGGCTTGCCACAGCTGGCTGTCGGCGTTCGTGTCCGCCGTCTGCACGAGCTGGGCGCCTGCTGCCGTCGAGGAGCCGGACGCCGCGAGCAGCTTGCCGCTGTTCACGTTCCTGATCTTGTAGTAGCCGTTTCCGGCGGTGACCAGGGTCCAGTGCTGGGTCGCACCGTTGTTGTCGGGCTGCTGGACGATCGTCGCGCCGTCCGTGGTGGACCCGCCGGTGACGTCCAGCAGCTGACCGCTGTTCTGGCTGACGATCTCGTAGCTGCCGTCACCGACCGCGACCCACCGCCAGCGCTGGTTCTGCGCTCCGGTGTCGTTCCACTGGAGGACGTTCGCCCCGGCGGAGGTCGATCCGCCCGAGACGTCGATCGCCTTGCCGCTGTTCTTGTTGAGGATCTTGTAGAACGCGTTCTTCGCGGGGAAGGGGATGGAGGCGAACGCGTCCAGCGCGCAGACGGTGTTGGAAGAGGCCGTGTTCTTCGTTCCGACGCACACGACCTTGATCGTGTGGGGACCCGCGGCGAGATCCGTCCTCTCGAACAGCACCACCTGCTTCGTCACCGTCGAGGCATAGGCGTCGATGCCCGACTGCGCCAGGGCGCCGTCGACGTAGACGTCGACCTTGCCCATGTTCGGCTGCTTCATGCTGAGATACCGGACGCCCCAGCCGGTGAACGAGTACTGGACGGAGTCGCCCGCCGTGTTCGTGTACTTCTCGGACCCGTTGAAGTCGCGGGAGTCGTTCCAGTTCGACCAGCCGGAGGAGTAGGTGAGGCCGGAGTCCTTGTCGTCGACGTAGGCCCATCGCTGCCGCACGAGCGACTTCGACGCGGGGGACGCGTTCCCCTGGGCGTCCACGACGTAGAGGCGGTAGTCGCCGACCGTCGGCGGGACGGCGATGGTCGGCGCGGTTCCGGCCGCCTTCGTCATGGTGGGGCCGACGGCGAACGTCGTCGTACCGGAAGGGGCCAGCCAGAGCGTCCTGGTCGCGTCACCGAGGGCGCGGACGGGGATGGACGACACGCCCTTGCCGGTGAACGTGCTCGCGGGCAGGGCGTAGTCCTGCAGGCCGAGGTTGCTCCGGGGGACGATGTCCTTGTAGCCGTCCTCCAGGCCGGAGTTCACGGCGATGTCGTACGCCTGGGGCGGCCACACGTTGTCCGCGTACGCGTGCACGTCCTGGATGGTGCTGTTCGGGACGTTCTTGCTGGCGATCTTGTTGACGGTGCCGTAGGTGTTGGTGATGCTCAGGTCGTGCTGCCGGCCCCAGGTGCCGGAGTTGACGGTGTAGGCCAGGCCCGGGTCGACGTCGAGCACGTTGTCGTGCTCGTTGAGGTAGGCGGAGCCTTCATCGGGGTGCATTCCGTACTTGTGGCCGGCCGGAACGCCCTGGATGTAGTTGTTGCTGATCTCGGTTCCCGGCTGGCTGCCCAGCGTGTAGATGGGAGCGGAGTCGCCGAGCACCTGCATCGTGTCGACGATCTGGTTGTGGCTGATGGTGTTGTTCTTCGCCGTGGTCGTCGGCACACCAGGTCGGATCGAGTTCGCCGAACCGTCGAAGTTCCACCATCCCCAGCCGAGGGTGATGCCCGCCCACGGGGACTTCTCGATCCGATTGTGCTGCACGGACAGGGAATCGACGAAGTACGCCGACACGGGGCTGGACCCTTCGAACAACACCGCGCTGTCGTAGAGGTAGTTGTCCGTGATCGATATGTTCTTGCAGACTCCCTCGACGTTCACCGGGTACTTCTCGTGGTTGGTCGAGGTGTAGTCCCCGATGTACACGTGCTGGGGATGCCCCACGGTGATGGCGGATCCGGCTATGTCATTCGTGATGTTGCCGGTCAGTTGCGAGTCCGTCACGTCGTTGACCATGTTGATTCCGTCGGCGCCGGTGTGCTGCACCGTGTTGCGCCGGAGGATGATCCCGTCGGCGTTCTCGATCTGGATGATCCCCGGCGGCAGGTCGACGTTGCGGTAGGTGTACGCGTGGAAGTTCTGCCTCGCGTACACGGTCGAACTGGCGTTGCCCTGCTGGCCCTGCCGGAAGACGGAGCCCGCGACGTTGACCAGGTTCCAGTCGGAGTGCTCGACCGTGAGACCGGAGAAGGTGATGTTGCGGGCGTGGTCGGTCGTGGACGTGCCGGCGATCCTGATGAGGGTCGAGACGTCGTTCGGCGCGAAGACCTGCGCCGACGTCATGTCCTCGGAGCCGGACTTGTAGTAGTACAGCGTGTGCTTCGTCTTGTCGAAGTAGAACTCGCCGGGTTGGTCCAGGAATTCGTACGCGTTCATGAAGGTGTGGCTGCCGCCGCCGGCGTTGAACCTGCCGTTCGGCGGCCCCTGGGCGATGGCCGCACCCGGCTGCTGGAACAGGGCCACGCGATTGGCGCCGTCCGAGCTCGTGGTGATCTGGCGGACTCCCAGGATGGCCGTGGTCCAGGTCGTCGCCGACTTGATCTCGACGTCGTCCTGGTTGGAGGCGACAGCCGGCAGGTCGGAGAGGCCGTACTTGGCTCCGTCGCACTGCGAACCCGACTCCCAGGCCCAGGGAGCCTGGCCGGCCGTCACGGTGTAGGTCCCGTAGCATCCGGCCGAGTTGATCGTCTTCGAGGCCATCCGGGCGCGCCTGCCGTTGACGTAGAGCGCGCGGAGCTTGTTGTCGCGGTTCAGCGGGGCCTTCCAGATGTTCCCGCTGTGCTGTGTCCAGCCGGTCACCTGAACGCCTCCGTTCAGCACCGGCTTCTCGTCCTGGTAGGCGGCGTACACGACATGGTGGCCGTTCGTTCCCGAGTCGGCCGGCGTGAAGTTGATGGTGCTGCTCACCGAGTAGTTGCCGCCGCGGAGAAAGACGTTGATGTCTCCGGTCATGTCGCTGTTGACCGTGCGCACGACGTCCCGTGCGTGCTGCAGGGTCTTGAACGGCGCGGTGATCGTCCCGGGGTTGGCGTCGTCGCCGTCGGGGGCGACGAAGTAGGTCGCCTGGGTTGCGGCCGAGGCCGAGGCCGGGGTCGGGGTCGTGAGGGATGTCAGCAGCACCGCGGAGAGAGTCATCGCAAACACTGCTGACACCTTGCGGATGGTGGAGGTGACGGGCTTCATCGTCTGCCCCTCCGGCTGGTTCGGACCTCCGGGAAAGCGTTCATGCGGCGGCTCCAAAGGCCGGGCGGCCGTGTAACGGACGGAGAGTGTCATCGTGTTCTCCAGCGCTCCTGCAGCACGAGCGCCGACGGTCAGCTGCGGGCGGGAAGGCGGTAGAAGGTGGTCGCGGTGCCGGCGAGGAGCGCGTGGATCTCGTTCTCGGCACAGTCGGTGAGCAGTTCGTCCACGGTGGCGGCCCAGCGGTTCCAGCCGCCGGCGAGGTTGGCGACCGGCCAGTCGGAGCCGAACATCAGCCGGTCGGGGCCGAAGGCGGTGAGCAGGATGTCCCAGACCGGGCGGATGTCGACGGTGGCCCACTTCTCGTGGTCCGCCTCGGTGATCAGCCCCGACACCTTGCAGACCACGTGCTCGTGTGCGGCCAGCGTGCGCAACTGGCGTTCCCAGTCCGCAAGTTCACCGTCGGCGATCGACGGCTTGCCTGCGTGGTTGAGTACCTGGGGCAGGTCGGGGAAGCGTTCGGCCAGGTTGATCGCCTGGTCGAGCTGGTGGCTGCGGACCAGTACGTCGTACGAGAGTCCGCGGTCCCTGGCCACCGCCAACCCCCGCTCCGCATCCGGGCGTTGCAGCCAGCCCGGGTCCGTCTCGCCCTGGACGAGATGGCGCAGGGAGCGCAGATACGCGCCGCCCGGTCCGGCGAGCAGTCGGTCCAGCACCTCGCCGATCGCCGGTGACGTCAGGTCCGCCCAGCCGACCACCGCCTCGATCAGCGGCTCGTACTCAGCGAGGGCGAGCAGGTCCTCCGTCTCGGGCACGTCCGGCATGCACTGCACGGCCACCGTGCCGTGCAGACGGCGGCCCGCGATGGGGTGGGTCGCGGTGGTACGCAGGTCGCCGGGGGTGAAGGTACGGCGGATCGTTGCCAGGTCGGGGTCGTCGAGCCAAGGCTGCGGACGCCGGTCGAGGTCCCACAGATGGTGGTGCGCATCGATGAGGACGGGGGCAGGGGCGGAGGTCATGGCAGGTTCCAAGTCGGTCGGTCTGGCGGCGGCCGCGTCAGACGGTGACGTCTTCACCGGGCGGGTCGAGGTGCCAGATCTCGGTCAGTTCCGTCCACTGGCGTGAGTCACCCCGGTCGGGCCAGGGCTCCTGGCAGGGGTCGGTGAGCTTCCACCACTCCTGGGTTTCGGGGTCGGCTTCGAGGGTCGCCGTGTCGGCTTCGAAGTCGTCGCCGTGGTACTCGAAGTAGGCGAACAGCACATCGCCGTGGAGGAAGATGCTGTAGTTGCGGATGTTCGCCCGGTGCAGGGCGGCTTCGACTCCGGGCCAGACGGCTACGTGGAGTTCGAGGTACTTCTGGCGGTATTCGGGCCGGAGCCTGATGGTCTGGGCGATGCGTTGCATCACGCACGCTCTTGAGGGTTGAAGGGCGTCCGGTAGCTGGGCGTGTTGGTGCGCAGCCGAAGCCGGAGGGTGAGCCGGATTCGGGTGGAGGCGGGCAGGTGGACGGTCAGGAAGGCGCTGTCGCAGGCCTTCTCCGTCTCGGTGACCACCGGTTCCGTGTGGCCGTAGTCGTACATGTCCCCGATCCAGCTGTCGTCTTCGCAGGTCGTGTACCGGACGGCGGTGATGGTGTGCTCGGCGAAGGCGCCTGCCTGGACGATCACCGTGCGGTCCGTTTCGGGGGAGAGGTTCACCAGTTCGACGGTGGTCGCCTCGGGGTCGATGGAGGTGACGAGTGCGGCCACGTCCGGGGGCAGGCCGGCGCGGCGGGCCTCGGCGTCGTGGTAGCGGAGCCGGGCCTGCTGCAGGCCACCGTTGTACAGCACCTGGGGGCCGCCCCAGGTCAGCTGGACGAGGGCTTCGGTGGCCACGGGATTGCACTGCTGCCACACGTGGATGTCCGCCTCGGGCACGTCCAGGTCGCGGTAGCGGTCGATGCGCCTCAGGCGGTGGCGGACCTGGGCCTGGGCGGCGGCGAGGATCCTCTCGGGGTAGCCGGGGTCTTCACCTGCGAGGAAGGCGAACCACGCCTTTTCGTGCCCGGACTCCTCCTTGGCGCGGAACGGCCGGACGGTACGCCAGTCGATGCCGTCGGCTTCGCGCAGCCGTTCCAGCCGGGTGCGGTCGGCGGCTGAGGCCGTGTGGTGCCACAGGGCCACCGGTACGGGCGGGGTGGCCGGGTTGTAGTCGAACCAGCCGGAGTCGTTGTGGCGGAAGGGAAGGTGGAGCGTGGGCGTGTGCATGTCCGGGCCGAGCTCGGCCACCCACTTGGACGGGAGACTGGAGTCCGCCTCGGTGTAGGGCATCACCTTGCCGTGGGCGATGAGGGTGTCGAGTGAGGTCGCGACCATGGAGAGGTAGTCGTCGTCCCCGGTGACCGTGGCCGCCGCCAGCGCCGCCACACAGACCGCGTGGCCCACGCTGTGCCAGCCGTGCGGCCAGGACCAGCCGTAGTGGCCGCCGTACCAGCGCCCCTCCAGCAGACTGCCGACGACCCCGTCCGGGCCGACGTTGTCCGGAATGAGGCCGTCGTGCGCCTGGGCGCGCTCCCGCCAAGCGCCCACGTACTCGACGATCCATTCGCGGTAGCGGTCCTCGCCGGACAGGATCCAGGCGTTGAGGACCAGTCCGGCCGCTGCGAGGTTGACCGCCGTGTCGCCGACGCCCATCCGCTCGCGCATCTGCGCGCCCAGACGCGGATCCTCGGACAGCGGGTGCGGGCCGCCCTCCGCCTCGGGGATCCACTCCAGGGGGAATCCGTACGTCTCCGCTTCCTTCAGCAGCCAGGGATAGACATCGCCGTCGAACAGGCCCCGGCGGTCGGTGTCGCTGCCGTTGTGCGGCCGGAGGATGATGCGTTGTTCGGGGTCGTAGTTTCCCTTGGCCGGGTCGACGTACAACTCGGCGAAGCGCAGGGCGCGTTCAGACCAGCGGTCGGGGGCTGCCATGCAGAGGAAGTAGAGCAGCAGCAGGCTCTCACCCTGGTGGAACCAGTCGTAGCCGCGCTCGAACTCGTCGCGCAGCATGCCCAGTTCGGTGAGCTGCCGGGTCACGCCCTCCCAGTGCTTCTCACTGGCGGGCAGCAGGTCGTCGGCGCCGCCGAGGAGGTAGAGCTGGGGCCAGTTGAAGAACACCTCGTAGAAGTCGTCCACACCGTCACGGGTGGTCAGCCGGCCGGTGTAGTTCAGCCGTCCGTCCGGACCGGTGAAGTCGCGGGCGAAGCGCCGCCAGGCGTGGTCGAGCAGGTCGAACAGGGCCCGCTGGGCCACAGCCCAGCCGGGCGGTTCCAGCAGCGGCACTCCGGCCCGGACCTCGGGTGCGGGGGCCGGGTGGCCGGCGGCCGGGGCTTCCTCACCCAAGGTCTGGTCGTCAGGATCGAAGGGCATGTGGAGGATCTCCGTTCGGAGGGGGTGGCGCGGGCGTCATTCCTTGGTGGCTCCGGCGAGCATCCCGCTGACCAGGAAGCGCTGGGCGAAGAGGAAGACAATCAGTACCGGTGTGATGGCCACCAGCGTTGCCAGAGCGAGCTGCGGGCGCTCGATCGCGAGCGAGCCGACGGTCGGGTTGAACGACGGCACACTGCTGAGCAGGGTTCCGACGCCCACCTGGACCGGCATCTGGCTGCTCTCGGGGAGCATGACGTACGGCAGGAAGTAGTTGGTCCAGTTGGCGACGAAGCTGAAGAAGCCCACGAGCGCGATGACCGGTGTGGCCAGCGGCAGCGCGACATGCCGGAAGACGCCGAACTCGGAGCAGCCGTCGATCCGTGCCGCTGCCAGCAGGTCCTTCGGTACAGCGGTGGTGAAGTAGATGTACGTCAGGTACACCCCGAAGGGGTAGAACGAGTACGGCAGGATGATCGACCACATGGTGCCGATCAGATGCACGGCGTTGATCTCCAGGAACAGCGGCACCACCAGCGTGGCGTTCGGCATGAGCATCACGACCAGGGTCGAGACCAGCAGGGTGTGCCGGCCGCGGAACTCGGTCATGGCCAGGGCGTATCCTGCGGGTACGGCCACACACAGCGTGATGACCAGCGAGATCACCGCGTAGAGAGCGGAGTTGTCCAGCCACTGCATGAGGGCGTTGTCCTGGAACGCCGTGAGCGCGTCCCAGTTGGCCTTCAGCGCGTGCCAGGAGCCGAAGGAGAGCGGGCTGTCGTGGACGAGTTGCTGGTCGGTCTTGGTCGCCGCGAGGACGAGCCACAGCACCGGCAGCACGAAGAACACCACGAACACGGCCAGCACGGAGCCGGTCAGCAGCCGGGACGGCATGTGCCGTGCGGGTCGGCGGCGCTGCCGCGACGCCCGATGTGGTGCTCGGCTCATGACGCTGCGTTCCCCTTCCGTGCGTGCCGTGGCGGAAACCGGATTGGCAGGGGTCTTAATCGGCATCGAAGAATCCCGACCGTGCGACGAAGACTGCGGCGGCCGACACGCTGACGACCAGGAGCTCCACCGAGACCGCGGCAGCGCCGTTGATGTTGTTCATCTGGAAGGCGAAGTCGTACGTCAGCTGGTTCAGCGAGTAGTCACGTCCGGCCACGCCCACGCTGGCGAGGGAGAGCAACTGCGGCTCGACGAAGAGCTGCGCGCCGCCCGCGAACGCCAGGATCACCATGTACACGATCCACTTGCGGAGCATGGGGATCTGCACATGCCAGGCGGTCTGCCAGGCACCCGCGCCGTCGATGTGCGCGGCTTCCATGACGTCCTTGGGGATGTTGTTGAGCGCGCCGTACATGACGACGATCCAGCCGCCCGCACCGGTCCAGAACGCGATGATCGTGAACAGCAGGGGCAGGTTGCCGGGAGCGATGACCTCGCCGAAAGTGTGGAACCCCAGTGCACCCAGCAGCGAACTGACCGGGCTCACCGTCGGGTCGAGCATGAACAGCCACACCAGCACGCTCGCGGCGCCGGCGAGGGCTCCGGGGATGTAGTACAGGAAGCGCAGCGCCTTGCCGACGGTCCCGGAGGCCAGGCGGTGCAGCAGCAGCGCCAGGCCGACCACGAACACCACCAGCGAGGCAAGCCAGAAGACGAGATAGACCGCGACGTGGCTCACGGCGTCCATGAAGCGGAAGTCCCGCGCCGTGGTGACGAAGTTGGAGAAGCCGGTGAACGTGCCCCCGGCGTCGGTGAAGGCGAAGTAGATCGCGTATCCGGTCGGAAGTATGCCGAAGGCGATCAGCAGCAGCACGTAGCCGGCGACGAAGGCCGTACCGGCCCGGCTCTGCCGTGCGGCGCCGCGACGGCGCCGGTGGGCGGAGCCGGCCGGGGAGTGGGTCAGGGTCACTGGGACACCTTGTATCCGTTGGACTGGGCGTACTTGACGATGGAGTCCTGCCAGGCGGGCAGCATGGAGACGATGGTCTTGCCCTGGGTCAGGCCGGGCTTGACGGTGGCGGCCCAGATCGCCTCCTGGCTGAACTGGCCCGAGCCCCAGCCCGGCCAGACCTGTGAGGACGCGTCCTTGAGGGCGCTCAGGTCGCTGGCGAAGTAGCCGGAGGCGTCCTGGCCCTTCAGCCAGGTCTCGGCCGCAGCCGTGTAGGCCGGGAAACCAGGCGCCTTCTCGCCCTGGTAGGCGTTGTCGGTGGTGACCCACTTCAGGAAGTCGGTGGCCGCCTTGATGTGCGTCGAGTGCTGGGACAGCAGCCAGGTGCCGCCACCGACGTTGCCGGTGGACGGCGAGGTCTCCCCCTTCCACTGGGGGATGGGCGCTGCCGCGATCTGCTTCGCCGGGGTCTTGAGGGTGTCCTTGAACACCGCGCCCCCGAACCAGGCGGGGCCGGGCATCAGCAGGACCTTGTCGGCCTCGTTCTTGCCGAAGTCGGTGCTGAAGACCCCGCTGATGGACATGGACTTGCTCTTGATCAGCACGTCCATGAGCCTGGCCATCTTGGTGCAGGCCTCGCTGGTGGTGTTCACCGACACGGACTTCGGGCCGGTGATGTGGTTGGCGCCGCACTTGCTCGCCCACAGGTAGATCTCGGGGGTGAAGGAGTCGCCCGCGTCGCCCACGAGGTAGCCGGGGTGCTCCTTCGCCACCTTCTCGCCGAGCTGCTGGTATTCCTCCCAGGTCGTCGGAACCTGGTAGCCGAACTTCTTCAGCAGCGGCGCGCTGTACCAGAGCACCGCCTGGGAGAGGTCGTTGCGCAGGCAGTAGACGGTGCCGTTGACCGTGCAGACGTCGTTGGCGCCGCTCGCGAACTGCCCCAGGGTCCCCGAGGGGATCAGGCCCTTGTTGAGCGGCGCCGCGAAGCCCGCGTCGACGGCCCAGGTCACTTCGTTGTTCTGAGAGCTGAACACGAGGTCCGGCCAGCCCTTGCCGGTGCGGTTGAACAGCTGGACCTTGGTCTGGAGGTAGTTCGAGCCGTTGGCGTCGCCGTCGTAGGTGACGATGTCCAGCTTCACATCCGGGTGCAGCTTCTGGTACAGCTTGGCCGCGTCCAGACGGGTCGCGTCCACCCAGACAGTCAACGCGCCGTCCTTCTGCGGCGCCTGGGCGAAGCCGTCCTTGGCGGTCGTACCGGCAGCGCCTCCGCCGCAGGCAGTCAGGGTCAGCGCCGCGGTGGCCGCGCAGCCGGCCAGCAACGCCGCACGCCTCTTGCTGAGCACTCTTTCCTGGCTGGACGAAGGCTTGTTGACGGTCATATGCAACTCCACTGGGTTTGCGGACGCTCCCAGGCAGATCGGGAGAGCGGCGCGTGGATGAGGGCGACGTCGGGCCGTCGCGGTCGAGTGTCGGGTGGTGAGGACGGCTGTGCCGCGGTGCCGCTGCGGAAGAAATTAGCCGCCTTATCGAAGGATCCGTCAAGAGGTGTGGTCGGCTTTGGTGCGGCGAATTTGTGGCGGCTGATGCGGGTGGCGGTACGCAGCTACGCCGTTTAAGCACCGTTATGTCGGCATAGCTCACCGATTTATGTCTCACGCTTGTGCTAGATAAGTAGGACTCATTAGGTGTCTGAGGTACGATGAGCACGGCTCCACAGCGGTCACCCGCACTCGTCGCAGTCACTCCCGGAGGCAGGACAGATGAACGACACGCCCGCGATCGCAGCGGCCCTGCCCGTGCAGGCATCTCCCGCTGCGGCAGCAGCGGCGAAAAGCTCGGACGAGCGGCGTGACTACCGCCCCGGTTACGAAATCGTGGCCGAGCGGATCCTCGAGTTCATCGCCGATGCGCGGCTGGTGCCGGGCGACCGGATGCCCACGGAGAACGATCTCGCCCAGCAGCTGAACACCAGCAGGGCCGTCGTTCGGGAAGCCGTGAAGATCCTGTCGGCGCTCGGCCGCGTCCGGGCGCACAAGGGTCGCGGACTGTTCGTTGCGGACGACGAGGGCATGCTCATCACCAGCCGCTGGGGAGCCTTCTTCCGGCCGGTCGACCTCGACCACGTCCTCATGCTGTTCGAGTTCCGCAGAGTTCAGGAGATGGCCGCCAGCAGTCTCGCGGCCACCCGCGCCACGCCCGCCGAGCTGCGCACGATCGAACTCGCCGTGCAGCGGTGCCGGCACGGGCTCGTCCACGATCAGGTCGAGGTGTTCAACCAGGCGGACGACGACTTCCACGCGGCCGTGGCCACAGCCTCGCACAACACCTTCCTGGTCAGCGCCGTGCGTGACGCACGACGACTGCAGCGGCAGTCCAGCGCGATCGGGATCCACGACACGCTCGGTGAGAACACCCGGTCCGCGGTGGAGGAGCACGAGGCGATCTACCGGGCCATTCGTGACGGCCGGTCCGATGAGGCGGCCCGGGCCACGGCCGCACATCTCGACAGGACGCTGGAGGACTACCGGCGGGAGATCCAGCGGCGCCTGTTCGGATAACCGGCGCCAACGCCTTCTGCGTTCAGGATTTGCGCGGGGAGCACGGTCGGGGACCGCGTTGCGCAATCAAGTTCAGTTCCGCAGGTCGAGCCGGATCTGACGCGCATCGAGTGGGGATCCCGTCCTCCGAGTCACGGCGGGGAGTGCGTCGAGCTTCTTCCGCGCCGCCTCCTTGTCGCTCTGCGCCTCACGTAGCCGAGCCCGGCCAGGGCATTCACGCCGACGAGAATGGCTGGTCGAGCGGGCCGAGAATGGCGGGAAGATCGTCCATCCAGGCGAGGACCGCTTCTTCGTAGCGGATTCCGAAAGCGAGGGTGGCGCGCTGGTAGGCGTCGACCCCCGCGGTTTCCAGGCGTGCTTGGTACGTCTTGAGGCGCTGCTGGTGGACCGTCCGGTGGTGGTCGACGTGGCACAGCAGGCGGTCGCGGTCGAGATGACCGCCGAAGGCGATCGTCAGCAGCAGGGGGTAGCGGATCTGTTCCGTTCCCGGGGGTGTGATGATCCACTGCGCGAACGCCTCGCGCCCGGCCTCGGTGAGGTGGTAAGGGACGCGGGCGCGCGGTCCGGCGTCCCCTGCCGTGACCAGCCCGCGCTCGGCGAGTGCGGCGAGTTCGCGGTAGACCTGGCTACGGGTGACGGTCCAGAAGTCGCCGACGAGCTCCTCGGCGATGGCGACGAGTTCGTATCCGCTTGCCTCCCCGGTGTGGAGAAACCCGAGGAGTGTGGCGGCGGTCGCGTTGAGGCTGTCCATGAAGGGCCCTCCCTTGACACTCCACAGTGGACGGTACATGATGCTGGCCGTCGACAGTCCACTGTGGTCGGTCCAATGTGGCATGTTTCAATGTGCCACCCGGAGCGGGCCCTCGTGGGAACGGCGCAAGGGGGAGGGGTGTGATGGCGCGCTTCGGTCTCGGCTTCCAGAGCCCGGATGACGAAACTCATGCGGTGGAGCTGCCGGTCAGCGGACGCCTGCCCGAGTGGTTACGTGGCGTGCTGCTGCGGAACGGACCTGCCAGGTTCGAGGCCGGCGGCACGGGGTTCCGCCACTGGTTCGACGGTCAGGCCATGGTCCACCGGTTCGCCGTCGACGGCGGCCGGGTGGAGTACGCCAACCGTTACCTCGACACGCCGAGCAGCCGGGCCGTTCTCCGGGAGGGCCGGATCCGCTACCAGGAGTTCGCCACCGACCCCTGCCGCAGTGCCTTCGCCCGTTTCTTCACACCTTTCCAGCGCTTACGGCCCGTCAACCCGAACGTGAACATCGCCAGGTTCGGGGACCAGGTCGTCGCGCTCACGGAAACCCCGCTGCCAGTCGAGTTCGCGCCGGAAACCCTCGCCACTGTCGGAGTGGTCGATTACGAGGACCGGCTCGGCGGGCAGTTCACGACGGCGCACCCCCACCAGGACCCGGTCACCGGTGACCTCGTCAATTACGTGACGCACTTCTCACGGCGCAGCGAATATCGTGTGTATCGGCAGAGGTCCGACGGCACGCCGCGCCGCGAGCTGTTCGGGCGGTACCGTGTCGACGAGCCCGCCTATATGCACAGCTTCGCAATCACCTCCGGGCATGTAGTGCTGGTCGAATTTCCCCTGGTGGTGAACCCCTTCAGGCTTCTGCTGAGCGGGCGGCCCTTCATCGAGAATTACCGTTGGAAGCCGGAGCGCGGAACCCGGTTCATCGTTATGAGCCGAGATGGGGGACACGTGCGCGCGGTGCTGCGCGGCCCGGCGTGTTTCGCCTTCCATCACATCAACTCCTGGGAAGAGAACGGCCGGCTCCTCATCGACCTGTGCGCATACCAGGACGCCTCGATCATCGAAGCCCTGTACCTTGACGCCCTCCGCGGCGGTGGTGCTCTCCCGCAGGCCACACCCACGCGGTTCTCCCTGGATTTCGAGGCCGGAACGGTCACGGCGGAAGAGCTGTCGGGGGAATCCCTGGAGTTGCCGCGCATCGCCTATGGGCAGCGCAATGGCCGGGCCTACCGCTACGCGTACGGTGTCGGTTCCCGCGATCGCCGGACCGATGACTTCCTCAACCAGCTGGTGAAGCTCGACGTCGGTGACGGCAGCACGCTTCGGTGGCAGGAGGAGGGCTGCTACCCCGGCGAGCCCGTCTTCGTTGCGGCGCCCCCCGGTCACGGCCGGGACGGAGCGGAGGACGACGGAATCGTGCTCGCGGTCGTCCTCCGTTCGGCGACCGCGTCGTCGTATCTCCTGGCGCTCGATGCGCGGACCTTCCAGGAAGTGGCTCGGGCCGAGGTCCCGCATGCCGTCCCGTTCGGGTTCCACGGCACCTTCCTCCGGTCGCACCGCAGCGGGTGAATTCCGGTTCCGGAAGTAGATAATTCTGAGGCCGCCGAAGGTCGTCCGCGTTCCGGAATTCGCCGCAGGATTGTCATGGACATGACATTTTTGGCACGCTTGGAAGTGGCGAGTGTCGTCGTTTTCCTTCGCGAATAAAGAAAGCCATTTCTCTCCGACTGACCCGTCGGTAATAATCCTGGCTCCGTTCATTTTCCGGAAAACAATGGA
The DNA here is from genome assembly GCF_055639175.1 of Streptomyces sp. NPDC107546. Taxonomy (NCBI): domain Bacteria; kingdom Bacillati; phylum Actinomycetota; class Actinomycetes; order Kitasatosporales; family Streptomycetaceae; genus Streptomyces; species Streptomyces sp. NPDC107546. Next base: position 14,886 of record NZ_JBVKBA010000017.1, read on the forward strand.
TACCGACTGTTAACGAGCAGTCTCTTGAGGGGCCATAACTGCGGCTCTAGGCTTCAACTACTGGCTGGAAAGAGCCGGTCGCGGAAGTGTCCCATCGCCGGCGGCGAGCGAACAGCGAACCTGGATCCAGGCTTACTGGTGGTAAGGAGGGCTTTGGGTCTGTCGTTCCGGCGACTTCTCGTGGGGATGTGATTGCCTGTCCCCGGTGAAGTCGGTCAGATTCCCCCCGCTGTTTTCGTCGTTCTGATTCGAGGCTGTCTGCGGAATTCCCCACATCCGCAGAGCTGTCACGCGAGCCCTGCCGCGTTCTGTCCCGCTCGGGTCCGTCCCCGTTTCCCCGGAAAGGAATCATCATGCCCGCAGTGAGCGCGCTCGAGGCGCAGGAGTGGTTGATCGAGAAGATCGCGCACCGCCTCGGTGCACAGCAGACCGAGGTCTCGCCGGAGATGTACTTCGACGAGATGGACCTCGACTCGACGGAAGCCCTGATCCTCGCCGGCGAGATCGAGAACTGGCTGGGGTTCGAGCTCAGCACGACGACCCTGTGGTACCACCCCACCGTCAAGGAGCTGGCCGCTCACATAGCGGAGGAGAGCGACCGACATGCAGCCTCCGCGTAGCGCCGAACGGCCCGTCATCCACCGCTACCGCGTTGCGGCAACGGGCAGGCACACCGTCTACCTGGTCCATCCCGGCGCGCTCGACGCATCCGTCCACCGCGGCCTGGCGGAGGCCCTCCCCACAGGCGTGGGGCTGACCGTGCTCGACCTGGGCGGTCTGCCGGAGTACTGGCAGGCCGCGCTCACCGGTGGCCGTGCCGCCACCACGGTCGACGCCCTGGCGTCCAGGTTGCTGACGGCTCTCCGGGTGGCCCACATGGAGGGCGACTATGTGCTGGCGGGCTGGTCCTTCGGTGGTGTGGTGGCGCACGCCATGGTTGGTCTGTCCGCGTCGCACCGCCGTCCCGGGCGGCTGATGCTGCTGGACAGCATCGCGCCCGTCGAGGCGTACAAGCAGGACGACGGCACCCTCGAACCGCCCCTGTTGCTCGGCTGGTTCACCATGTACCTCGGCGCCAAGCGGGGCCGCCCGGTGCCGCTCGACGCGGAGCGGCTGGCCGGCCTCGGTGTCGACGACGGCCTGAAGCTGGTGCTGGAGGCCGCCATCGCCGCCGAGGTGCTGCTGCCCTCCACTCCGCTCCCAGGACTCCGCAAGCTTTATGACACCTATGTCGACGGTCTGCTGCGCAACAACCGTCTGACCAACCCTTACCACCCGCTGCCGGCGCCGGTTCCCCTGGTGCTGGTCAAGGCCGAGCGCAGCCTCGTCCCCGGGGACCGCACGCTGGGCTGGGAGCCCCTGGCTCCCTATGGCCTCGAGGTGCACTCCTGCCCGGGTGACCACTACACCATGCTCACCCGCGCCGACGCCGCGGCCGCCATCGCGTCGTTGCTCGATGCTGCCTGACCGCTGACACCGGGAACCTCAGGTATCTCGGCATCGAGAACCAGCAGAACCTTCGCCGGTAGGCCCACCCTCCTTCACCGAGGCCGGGCCGTACTGCCCTGCCCCGACACTCGAGAGAGCCTCGCTGTGAACGTTTCGCAGGATTCCGACCTCGACCGCCGCCTCGCCCGCGACCCGATCGCGATCGTCGGCCTGTCCGCGCTCTATCCCAAATCCCGCGACATGCGGGAGTTCTGGGCCAACGTCGCCGCGGCGGCCGACTGCATCGAGGACGTGCCCGCCACCCACTGGGACGTCGACGAGTTCTACGACCCCGACCCGGCGGCGCCGGACAAGACCTACGCCAAGCGCGGCGGTTTCATCCCGGACACGCCCTTCAACCCGCTGGAGTTCGGCCTGCCGCCGAACACCCTGGAGGTCACCGACGTCCTCCAGCTGCTCAGCCTGGTGGTCGCCCGCGACCTGCTCAAGGACGCCGGGGCCGACCAGCCCTGGTACGACGCCTCGCGCACCGGCGTCGTGCTGGGCATCACCGGCGCCAACCAGCTCACCCAGCCTCTCACCGCCCGCCTGCAAACCCCCGTCCTGAAGGAGGTCGTCCGCAGCTGCGGTCTCTCCGACCGGGACGCCGAAGAGATCGCCGCGAAGTTCCGCCTCGCCTACGCCCCCTGGGAGGAGAACTCCTTCCCCGGCATGCTCGGCAATGTGGTCGCCGGGCGGATCGCCAACCGGCTGGACCTCGGCGGAATCAACATGACCATCGACGCCGCCTGTGCCAGCTCGCTGGGAGCCGTCAAGTCGGCCGCGAGTGAGCTGCTGGAGCGCCGCGCGGACACCATGCTCGTGGGCGGCTGCGACGCCGAGAACACCATCTTCATGTACCTCTGCTTCAGCAAGACCCCGGCGCTCTCCAAGTCCGGCCGCATCCGGCCCTTCGACCAGGACGCCGACGGCACGCTGATCGGCGAGGGCATCGGCATGCTGGCGCTGCGCCGGCTCAGTGACGCCGAGCGGGACGGCAACCGCGTCTACGCCGTGCTGCGCGGCATCGGCGCCGCCAGCGACGGCCGCTTCAAGTCCATCTACGCCCCGCGCAAGGAGGGCCAGGTCCTCGCCCTGGAGCGGGCCTACCAGGACGCGGACTGCTCCCCGGCCGACGTCGAGCTCTTCGAGGCGCACGGCACCGGCACCGCCGTCGGCGACGCCACCGAGCTCAGCTCGCTCGCCGCCGTCATCACCGCGGCGACCGAGGAACGGCAGTACGCGGCCGTGGGCAGCGTCAAGTCGCAGATCGGGCACACCAAGGCGGCGGCCGGCGCGGCCGGCATGATCAAGCTGGCGCTGGCCCTGCACCACAAGGTGCTGCCGCCCACCATCAACGTCGACCGGCCCAACCCGGCCGTCGACTTCACCGGCGGCCCCTTCTACGTCAACACGCAGCTGCGGCCCTGGATCCGCGACCCGCGTCGTCCGCAGCGCCGGGCCGCCGTCTCCTCCTTCGGCTTCGGCGGCACCAACTTCCACGTGGTGCTGGAGGAGTACGGCGACGGTGAGGACCTCCAGGTGATGTTCCCGGTCGCCCGGGTCCACCTGTGGCACGCCGCCGACACCGAGGCGCTCACCGCCGCGCTCGCCGAGGGCGCTCCCGCGCACGGCGGCCCCGTCCCCGAGGACCACGCCCGCGTCGCCTTCGCCGCCCGCGGCGCCGAGGACGCCGCGGCACTGCGGGAACTCGCGCTGCGCGAACTGCGGGCCCGCCCGGAGGCCGACTCCTGGTCGCACCCCAAGGGCGTCTTCTTCCGCCGCCGCGCCGCCGAGGCCGGGGAGCGCGGCAAGGTCGGCGCGCTCTTCGCCGGGCAGGGCAGCCAGTACGTCAACCCGGGCATGACAGCCGTGCTCGCACTGCCGCCGCTGCGCGCCGCCTTCGACCGGGCCAACCGGCACTTCCAGGGCGCCGAGCCGCTCTCCCGGATCGCCTTCCCGCCGCCCGCCTTCGACGAGGCCGCGCGCACGGCCCAGGAGACCGCGCTGCGCGCCACCGAGTACGCCCAGCCCGCCATCGGCGCCCTCGCCGCCGGCCAGTTCCGTTACCTCAGCGAGCTGGGCTTCGCACCGGAGGGCTACCTCGGGCACAGCTTCGGCGAGCTGACCGCGCTGTGGGCGGCCGGGGCGCTGGACGACGACGCGTACTTCGCCCTCGCCCGGGCCCGGGGCGCCGCGATGGCGCCGCCCGCCGAGCGCGGCTTCGACGCCGGGGCGATGGCCGCCGTCAGCGCCTCGGAGGAACGGGTGGCGGAGTTGCTGGCCGCCATCCCGGGGCTGCTCGTCTGCAACCGCAACGCGCCGGACCAGATCGTGGTCGGGGGTGCCACCGAGGCCGTGCAGCAGCTGGTGGCCGCGGCCGGCGAGGCCGGGATCAAGGCGTCCCGGCTACCGGTCTCCGCGGCCTTCCACACCCCCTACGTCGGCCACGCGGTGGAGGCGTTCCGCGCCCACGTCGAGGCCGCGGAGGTGGCCGAGCCGCACGGACCCGTCTACGCCAACACGCGCGGCGCCGCCTACGGGGCGGACCTCGCGGCCAACCGCCGGATCCTCGCCGAGCAGCTCATCCACCCGGTGGACTTCGCCGCCCGGGTCGAGGAGATGTACGCGGCCGGGTTCCGCACCTTCGTCGAGTTCGGGCCGAAGAGTGTGCTCACCCAGCTGGTGCGGCGCATTCTCGGCGAGCGCCCGCACATGGCGCTGGCCGTGGACGCCGGCCCGGGCCGGGACGCGGACCTGGCGCTGAAGCAGACGGTGGCCCGACTCGCCGTTCTGGGGCTGCCGCTGAGCACCGCAGACCGGTACGCCGCCCCGCCGGTGGAGCGAGGGCCGGTCAAGGGCATGGCGATCATGCTCAACGGCATCAACTACGTCTCGCCGGAGCGGAGGGCCGCGTACCGGGAGGCGATCGAGAACGGCTACCGGACAGCCGCGCCGACCACGCTCTCCGTGCCGGCCACGCTCTCCGCGCCGTCCGAGCCGAACGCGTCTGACCCCGCGCCCGAGCCGGTGGCGCCGCTGCCGGTCGCCCCTCTGCCCGGCGCGGTCGCCGCCGCCGTCCAGCCGACGGCCGACACCGAACGGGGCACGGCCGCGGCCGTCGCCACGCTGCCGGTGGCGGCCCCTGCGCCGTCCCCCGCCCCGACTCTCGCACCCGTCCCCACTGCTCAGGAGACCGCATCCGTGGACAACGACCGTCTGGCCAACGTGATCGCCGACCACCTGGCGCTGCACGACGAGTACCTCAACGGGCAGTTGAACAGCGCACAGCGCCTTGCGGGCCTGCTGGAGCGCGCCTACGACAAGGGGCAGCTGGACCAGGTGCTCTCCGGCGTCACCGCCGTCAAGGACCACAGCATGGCCATCGGCCGCACCCACCTGCGCGCCAACGAGATCCTGTGCGAGCTGGCCGGACTGGAACTCGGCGCGGCTCCGGCGGCCCGGACTGCGCCGACTGCCGTGGCTGCCCCCGCGCCGACGCCGAAGGCGTACACCGCGCCCGCTCCGGCCGCCGTCCGCGCCCCGGCGCCGCAGCCGGTGGCCGTTCCCGCCGCACCCGCGGTCGCCGCGCTTCCGGCCCCGGTCCCGGCCCCGACCCCGGCCCCGGTCCCGGCCCCGGTCCCGGCCCCGGCGCCCGCTCCGGTCGCCACTTCTGCTCCTGTGTCGGCGGTGGGGCCTGATGCGGCGACGGTGACTGCGGCGCTGTTGGAGGTGGTGGCGCAGAAGACGGGTTATCCGGCGGAGATGCTGGAGCTGGGGATGGATGTCGAGGCGGATCTGGGCATCGATTCCATCAAGCGGGTGGAGATCATGGGTGTGCTGCACGAGCGGTTCGCCTCGGGTGCGGCTGCCAGTCCGGAGCAGTTGGCCGAGCTGCGGACGCTTGAGGACATCGTGGGCTTCATGGCCGGTGCCACTGCCTCCGGGGTCGCCCCCACTTCTGCTCCTGTGTCGGCTGTGGGGCCTGATGCGGCGACGGTGACTGCGGCGCTGTTGGAGGTGGTGGCGCAGAAGACGGGTTATCCGGCGGAGATGCTGGAGCTGGGGATGGATGTCGAGGCGGATCTGGGCATCGATTCCATCAAGCGGGTGGAGATCATGGGTGTGCTGCACGAGCGGTTCGCCTCGGGTGCGGCTGCCAGTCCGGAGCAGTTGGCCGAGCTGCGGACGCTTGAGGACATCGTGGGCTTCATATCCGGCCAGGATGCGCCCGCCCCACAGGCCGGCCCGTCCGCCGACCCCGCCCCGGCGCCCGAGCCGGAAACCGCCCCGGAGCGCGGGAGGATCGGCCGGGCGCAAGCCGTCCTGGCCGAGTTGCCGGTGCCCGACCAGCTGGTGAACGCCTTCCCCGAGTCCGCCGGCGCGCTGCTGGTGGACGACGGCGGTGAGCTGGCCCCCGAGATCGCCGCGAAGCTCCAGACGCAGGGCTGGAAGGTGCACGTGCTGAGGCTGCCCGGCGTGCCGCAGCGGGTGGACGGCGCGGTGGACCACGCGCTGAGCGGCTGGGGCGTCACCGAACTCGCCGCGCGGGTCGAGGAGGCGCTGGGCGAGCGGATCAGCCTGGTGCTCGACCTGTGCACGGTGCCCCCGGCGGACTGGGCGGAGGGGGTGCGCCGCCTGTCGCACACCCTGCTGGTGGCCAAGCACCTGGTGGAGCCGCTGAGCACCGCCGCCACCTTCGGCCGTACCGCCTACACCACCGTCACCCGGCTGGACGGCTCCTTCGGCCTCGGCGGCGTCGACGAACAACTGGCGCCGATCGGCGGCGTCGCCGGTCTGGTCAAGACCCTGGCCGTGGAGGCTCCCGAGGTCTTCTGCCGGGCCATCGACCTGGCCCCCGGCCTGGCGCCCGGCGCCGCCGCCGCGCTGGTGCTCGGGGAGGTGCACGACGCGGCCACCGAGCCCGTCCAGGTCGGCCACGACGGTACCCGCCGCGTCACCCTCACCCTCGGAGATCAACCGCTGCACCCGGTGGGTGCGCAGCCGCAGCCGCTGAGCTCCGAGGACCTGCTGGTCGTCACCGGAGGCGGACGCGGCATCACCGCGGCCTGCGTGGTGGAGCTGGCGCGGCGTCACCAGCCGGGCCTGCTGCTGCTCGGCCGCACCCCGCTGGAGGAGGAGCCGGAGTGGGCGCGCGGGGTGCAGGACGCCGCGGCGCTCAAGGCCGCTGCCGTCGCCGACCTGAAGGCCGCGGGAGAGAAGCCCACCCCGAAGCGGGTCGAGCAGGCCTACCGGGCCGTCGTCGCCGGCCGCGAGGTGCGGGCGACCCTGGAGGCGCTGGGACAGGCGGGCAGTCAGGCCGAGTACCTGGCGGTGGACATCACCGACCCGCAGGCGACGGCGGCCGCCCTCGCGCCCTACCGGGGCCGGGTCACCGGTCTGGTGCACGGTGCCGGGGTGCTCGCCGACCAGCTGATCGCGCAGAAGAAGGCCTCCGAGATCGAGCGGGTCTTCGCGCCCAAGCTGGCGGGACTGCGCGCCGTGACGGCCGCCCTGGACGCGGACGCGCTGCGGCACGTGGTGCTCTTCTCCTCGGTCGCCGGCTTCTTCGGCAACCGCGGCCAGTCCGACTACGCGATGGCCAACGAGGCGCTCAACGCCTGGGCGTCCTCCTGGAGGCAGCGCCACCCCGGAGCCCGGGTCACCTCGCTCAACTGGGGTGCCTGGGACAGCGGCATGGTCTCCCCCGAGATCAAGGCCGTCTTCCGGGAGCGCGGGATCACCCTCATCCCGCAGGAGACCGGCGTCGCGATGTTCGCCGACCAGTTCGCCGCCGAGCGCGCGGACGACGTGGTGACCGTGCTCGGGCCGACCACCCCGCTCTCCGAACGCGCCCCGGCCGCTCCCGTCGCCTCCATCACCGTCGAGCGGCGGATCGCGGAGCTGGCCCAGGACCCGATCGTGGCCGACCATGTGATCGGTGAGGCCCCGGTGCTCCCGGCGGCCGTGGCCCTCGGCTGGGCGATCGGCGCGGTGGAGCGCGCCACCGGCGGCGAGGTCCGCCAGGTGCGGGAGTTCTCGGTGCAGAAGGGCATCGTCTTCGACGGCACCGAGCCGGAGGACTGCCGCCTGGTCATCAGCCCGCTGCCGGAAACCCCCGGCGCCGTGCAGGCAGCGATCCGCTCGGTGAGCCAGGACGGCGCGCTGCGGCCGCACTACGCCGCCGTCCTGGACACCGCGCCGGCCATGCCGCAGGCGTCCGTCGCCGGGCTGCCCCCGCTGGGCGGCGGCCGGGCCGCCGACGGCCTCTACGCCGACGGCACCCTCTTCCACGGACCCTCGCTGCGCGGCATCCGGCGAGTGCTCGCCGAGGAGGAGTCCCGACTCGTCCTGGAGTGCGCGCTCGCCGAGCACCGCACCGCGGGCGGCGCCTTCGCCGGTGCCCGCTACGCCCCCGGCACCGCCGACCTGCTGCTGCAGGCCACGCTGGTGTGGGTACGGCTCTTCCGAGGCAGCGCCGGTCTCCCGCTCGGCGTCGGCCGCGCCGAACTGCACCACCCGCTGCCTGACGGCGAGCCCTTCCTCGTCCTGGTGCAGCCCGGCTCCGCGAGCGCGAGCGCGGGCGCGGGCGCCGAGGCCCGACTCACCGTCACCGCCTGCGCCCCCGACGGGCGGGTGCTGATGCGTCTGCACGACGTCTCCGTGATCTCGGCGCCGCAGCTGACGGCCAAGTTCGTCGTCGGCTGACCGGCCCGTCCGCATCCGACTGACGACCTGACCCGGTCGGCCCGGCCGGTGCGCCTGTGCGCGCCTGCCGGCCGGGCCGACCGACTACGGAGGGACCTCGCTCTGATGAGCAAGTACGCCATCGTCGGCCTGTCCTGTCTCTTTCCGGACGCCCGCACCCCCGCCGAGTTCTGGCAGAACCTGCGCAGCGGGACGGACGCCCGCCGGGAGGGCGGCGACGAGATCTTCGGCGCAACGCCCGAGGACGCCGACCTCGACCCGCAGCACCGCATCTACTGCCGCCGCGGGGGCTTCATCACCGACTTCGCATTCGACCCCACCGGCTACCGCCTCGACCCCGAGCAGCTCGCCCGCCTCGACCGGATCTTCCACTGGTCGCTCCACACGGCCCGTGAGGCTCTGCGGGACAGCGGCTACGACGCCCGGCCGGAGACCCTCGCCCGCACCGCGCTCGTCCTCGGCAACTACTCCTTCCCCACCCCCACCTCGGCCCGGATCAGCATCCCGCTGGCCCGGGAGGCGGTGCTGGAGGGCCTGCGCCAAGCCGGGCTGCCCGCGCTGGCCGGGCTCCCGCCGGGCGCCCCGCTGGTCGACGCCGACCTGCTGCGCAGCGAGAACCTGCGGGTCAGCGGCTCCCCGGCGGCCGTCACCGCCGCCGCGCTCGGCCTCGGCGGCCCGCGCTACGCTCTGGACGCCGCCTGCTCCTCAGCGCTCTACGCGCTCAAACTGGCCTGCGCCCACCTCGCCGCCGGGCAGGCCGACCTGGTGCTGGCCGGTGGCGTCTGCGCCCCGGACCCCACCCTCATCCACCTCTCCTTCAGCGACCTGCACGCCTACCCGGAGAGCGGCTTCAGCCAGCCCTTCGACAACCGCTCCGAGGGCATCCTCACCGGTCAGGGCGCCGGGGTGGTCGCCGTGAAGCGGCTCGCCGACGCGCTGCGGGACGGCGACCGCATCCACGCCGTCATCGACGGCATCGGCCTGAGCAACGACGGCAGCGGACGCCACCTCCTCGTCCCACAGGCCGGCGGTCAGCTCGCCTCCTACGAACTCGCCTACGCCGAGGCCGGCGTGGACCCTTCCGCCATCGACTACGTGGAGTGCCACGCCACCGGCACCCCGCTGGGCGACGCCACCGAGGCCGAGTCCGTCGCCGCCTTCTTCGGCCGCCACGGCAAGGTACCGCTGATCGGCTCGGTGAAGGGGAACGTCGGGCACCTGCTCACCGTCGCCGGGCTCAGCAGTTTGCTCAAGGTCATCCTGGCCATGGACGAGGGCCACATCCCGCCCACCATCGGCGTCGAACAGCCGGTGCGGTCGAGCGACGGCCAGGTGGGGGAGGAGGTCCTGGTCCGCGAGGGCCGGCCGTGGCCCGAAGGGGTGGGACCGCTGCGGGCGGCCGTCTCCGCATTCGGCTTCGGCGGTACCAACGCGCACGTTGTGCTCTCCGCGCCGGAGGCGGCGGAGACCTGGGAGCCCGTCGAGGAGCCCCCGGCCGAGCTGCCCGCGCTGGACATCGTCGGCTTGGGCGCGCACTTCGGCCCGCTGGACGGCGTGGATGCCCTGGAACGAGCCGTCCAGGCGGGCACTGACGCGTTCGGCCCGCTGCCCGAGCGGCGCTGGCGCGGTCTGGAGCAGTGCGGCGGCGGAACGCTCGAACAGGCCGGGCTGGCAGGAGAGTCCGTGCCGCGCGGCGCCTACGTCGACGGGGTGGACATCGACCCCGTCGACCACAAGATCCCGCCCGCCGACCTGCGCACCTACAACCTCCAGCACGCGCTGGCCACCCAGGTCGCCGACGAGGCGCTGCGCGACGCCGGGTACAGCCGGACCGTCCCGCCGGGCGCGAACGCGCCCGACCCGCGGCGGATCGCGGTGGTGGTGGCGATGGAGCTGGAGCCGTACACGCACGCCAGGCTCACCCGGTACACGTTGGGGAGCTTCCTGCGGGAGCAGTTCGAGGCCGCGGGGGTGGAGTTGACGGAGGAGCAGCTCGCGGCGGTCGCGGCGGTGGGCCGGGACGCGGTGGTGCCGCCGATCGTGGCCAACGAGGTGCTCAGCTACATCGGCAACGTGATGGCCAGCCGGATCTCCTCGCTGTGGAACCTCACCGGCCCGTCCTTCACCGTCTCGGCGGAGGGCTCGGGGACCGCGGAAGCCCTGGAGGTCGCCCGGCTGCTGCTGCTCGACCCGGGTGTCGAGGCGGTGCTGGTCGGCGCGGTCGACCTCACCGGCTCCGCGGAGCACCTGCTGCTGCACCCCGACGCGGTCTCCGAGGCGGGCCTGACCTTCGCCGAGGGCGCACGCGGCCTGCGGATCGGCGAGGGCGCCGGCGCGGTCGTCGTCACCCGTAGCGGTGAGTCCGAAGGCCGCCGCGTCTACGCCCGCCTGGACGCCCTCGCCCTGCGCACCACCCAGCCCCGCGACGGGGCGGCACCGCAGGCGGACGCCGACACGCTGGCCGCCACCGCGGAGGCGGCCCTGGCCGCCGCCGGGATCTCCGCAGCGGAGGTCGGCTACGTCGAGGCTCACGCGGCAGGCAACGCCCCCGAGGACCACGCCGAACTCACCGCGCTTGCACGGGTCTACCGCCCGGCCGGGCACACCGAGCCGAGCCCGGCGGCACGGGGCGATGCCGAGGACAGCCCGACGGCCGCCGCCGCGGACGCCGCGGCAGACTCGCGCCAGGACCTCGCCGAAGGGGCGCCCGCCGCGCGTGACGCCCAGGCCCCGGAGCGTGGCGAACGTCCAGTGCGCGCTTCCGGCGGCACCCCGGGCCCGTTCGGCGATGCCCCGACCCTGAGCAACCCCGTCGACCCCACGCGCACCGTCGCGCTGGGCAGCGCCAAGGCGCAGCTGGGGAACGCAGGGTGCGCCTCCGGGATGGCGGGGCTGATCCGGACCGTGCTCTGCTTGCATCACGGGTACCTGCCCGGCACCGCCGGGTGGCAGCGGCCGGCCGCGGAGTTCGTGGAGGGCTTCGCCAGGTCCGCGCTCTATGTACCCGAGCGGTCGCGGCCCTGGCTGCGTTCCTCGCGGCGGGCGCGGCGGCATGCCGCCATCAGCATGCTCGGGGCCCACGGCGCTTGCGCGCACCTGGTGCTCTCCGCGGACGGGACCCGCGGGCGCGCGGTGGCCGCCGACTGGGAGCGGGCCGGAGGCCCGATCCTGCTGGCACTCTCCGCCGCGAGCCTGGACGGCCTGCTGGCCTCCGTCGAGCGGCACCGCGGCCTGCTCGACGGAGGCGCCGATCCGCTGGCGCTGGCCCGCGCGGCCGCCCGCGAGCTCCCCGGCGCGCCGCTGCGCGCGGTGCTCGTCGGCCGGAACCCGGCCGACCTTCGCCTGCAACTGGAACTCGCCACCCGGGACATCCCCGGCGTACACGCCGCCGGCGGCGAGTGGGCCACCCCGGCCGGCTCCTACTTCACCGCCCGCCCGATCGGCCCGGAGGGCAAGGTCGCGCTGGTCTATCCCGGCGCGTTCAACTCCTACCCGGGCCTCGGCCAGGGCCTCTTCCGCGCCTTCCCCGGTCTGCTGGAGCACTTCGAGGCGCAGGCCGAGGAGCCCGCCCGGCAGATGCGCTCCGCCCTGCTCCACCCACGCACCTTCGTGACGCCTGGGCGGCGGGAACTGATGGAGCTGGAGTCCGCGCTGGGCGAGGACGTGCCGTTCATGCTGGCCACCGGCACCAGCTTCGCCATCCTCTACACCCACCTGGTGCGGGAGATCCTGGGCGTCACCGCGCACGGCGGCTTCGGCTACAGCCTGGGCGAGTCCAGCATGCTCTTCGCCACCGGCGGCTGGCTCGCGGAGGGCCGCCGCGACGACCTGATCAGCACCACGCCGATCTTCCGGGACCGACTGGTCGGCCCCCGCCGCACCGTGCGCGAGCTGTGGCAGGACCTCCCGGCCGGGACCCCGGACAAGGACCTGTGGGCTTCGCACGTCCTGCTCACCGACCAGCACACCGCCGAGGCCGCGCTGGCCGGATACGACCGGGTCTTCCTCACCCACGTCAACACCCCCGGCGAGCTGGTGGTCGCGGGCGACCCCGCGCAGTGCCGCGCGCTGATCGAGGAGTTGGGCTGCCCGGCGGCGCGCTCGCCGGTCGGCGTGGTGATGCACTGCCCGGTGGTGGACGCCGAACTCGACGGCCTGGCCGGGCTGAACGACTACCCGACCGGCTCCATCGAGGGCCTGGAGCTGTTCTCCGCGTACGACTACCAGGCACTGCCCGGTCTGGACCGGGAGCGCATCGCCCGGCGCATCGCGCACACCCTGCGCTCCACCATCGACTTCCCGCGCCTGATCCGCACCGCCTACGACCGTGGCTACCGCTACTTCATCGAGGTCGGCCCGGGTGCCACCTGCTCCCGCTGGGTGCGCGACACCCTCGGCGAGCAGCCGCACGTCGCGGTCTGTGTGGACCGGCGCGGCGTGCCGGCCACCAAGTCGATCGCCCAGCTGGTCGCCCGGCTCGTCGGGCACGGCCTGCCGGTGGATCTCAAGGCGCTGCTCGGCGCGGAGGCCGCGGCCGAAGCGCCCGCCCCGGCCCGGCGCTCTGCCCGGTTCCGGGTGGGCGGCGGCGACCCGGTGCCGGAGCGGGTCGCCCGCGGGGTGCGTGCCATCGCCCCGGGCGCCGGCCTGCTGGCGGTCCATCAGCCGATCGCTCAGCCGGTCGCCACGCCGGTGGCCGTGCCCGCCGTCTCCGCTTCCGGACCCGCCTCCGCCCCCGTCCCGTCCACCGCACCGGAGGAACCCGATCTCATGCCCGCCGACCCGACCGTCGTGGACCCCGAGGCCATCGTCTTCGACGGCGACCCGATCGCCTTCCTGCCGTGGGCACCGACGAGCCCTGAGCAGCCGCCCGCCGCAGTCCGTGTCCTTCCCGACCTCCCCAAGCTCCCCACCGCACCGACCGCACCGACCGCACCGGACGCGCCCGCTGATCCGAACGGCACCGGCGGGCCCGCCGCGGACCTGGTGCGGGAGCTGCGCCGTCAGATGATCGCCACCCATTCGGTGGTCATGGAGACCCAGCGCGTCCTCCAGGACGCCACCCTCAGCCGCGCCGAGGCCCTGCTCGCCGGGGAGCCGATGCCCCCACAGGCCCCGCCGACCCCGGCCGTCCCCCTGCAGAGTGCGCCTGCACCGCTGCCCCCGACGGCGCCTGCGTCCGGGACTGCCCCGGCCCTCCCGGCCGCTCCGGCCGCAACCGACGCGCCCGAAAACACCCCGCTGGAGGGGGTGATCTGGGACGAGGCCGCGCTGCTGGAGTTCGCCACCGGGTCGGTGGCCAAGGTGTTCGGCCCGGAATTCGCGCCGATCGACGGCTACGCCAAGCGCGTCCGCCTGCCCGCACCGCCGTACCACTTCGTCACCCGGGTGACCAAGCTGGACGCGCGGACCGGCACGTTCGGGCCCGCCACCATCACCACCGAGTACGACATCCCCGAGGACGCCTGGTACCTGGTGGACGAGGGCGCACCGCCGGCCGTCACCGTCGAGGCCGGCCAGTGCGACCTGCTGCTGGTCAGCTACCTCGGCATCGACTTCCGCAACAAGGGAGAGCGGGTCTACCGCCTGCTGGACAGCTCGCTCATCTTCCGCGGCGGGCTGCCCCGGGCCGGGCAGACACTGCGCTACGACATCTCCATCGACCGCTTCGTGCACAACGGCGACACCACGCTGTTCTTCTTCAGCTACAACTGCTACGCCGACGGAGAGCTGATCCTCGAACTCCGCGACGCCTGCGCCGGGTTCTTCAGCAAGCAGGAGCTGGACTCCTCGCTCGGCGTCGTCATCACCGACCGCGAGCGCGCCGAGCGCGCCGCCCTGACCAAGGGATACTTCAAGCCCCTCGCCCGCACCGGCAAGACCCTGCTCACCGCTGCCGACCTGGAGCTGCTGGCGCAGGGCCGGCACGGTGAGGTCTTCGGTCCCGAGCACGCCCAGGACGAGGGCCTCAACCCGGCTCTGCGGCTGCCGGGCGCGATGCTGCGGATGGTCGACGAGGTGACGGTGGACCGCCTCGGCGGCCCGCGCGGCCTCGGCAAGCTCACCGCCGTCAAGCGCCTGAAGCCGGACGCCTGGTACTTCACCTGCCACTTCCCTGACGACCCGGTGCTGGCCGGCTCGCTGGTGGCCGAGGGCGCGGTGCAGCTGCTCCAGGTCTACCTGCTGTACCTGGGCATGCACCTCACCCTGCCGGACGCCCGCTTCCAGACCGTCACCGACGAGCGGATCGACGTCCAGGTGCGCGGCCAGGTCACCCCGGAGCACCGGGAGATCCGCTACGAGGTCGAGATCATGGAGATCACGCTGCTGCCGCGGCCGACCGTGATGGCGGACATCCTGGTCTACCTCGGCGACAAGCCGGTCATCAAGATGCGGAACCTCGGCCTGCAGGTGCGGGAGAAGGACGGCACCCCGTACCGGCCGGAAACCGGGGGAGTGCCCGCCTTCCTCGGCCGCCGCAACCGCAGCGGCGAGCCCGCGATGATCAACGAGCTGCACCTGGCGCACGCCGCCAAGGGCCTGCTGGACATGGCGATGGGCCCGGAGTTCGAGATCTACCGCAGCAGCCGCGCGCCCTACATCCCCAACGGCGACTTCCAGTTCGTGGACCGGGTGATGTCGCTGAAGGGCACCCGCGGCGATCTGGGCCCCGGTTCCGAGATGGTCACCGAGTACGACTCGCCCGCGGACGCCTGGTACTACCAGCAGAACTCCTACCCGCACATGCCCAACTGCGTGTACATGGAGACCTCGCTGCAGGCGGCCATCTTCCTCGGCTACTACCTCGGCGCGACTCTCAAGGAACCGCAGCAGCAGTACTCCATCCGCAACCTGGACGGCCGGGCCACCCTGGTCAAGGACGTGGACCTGCGCGGCAAGACCATCCGCCACCACTCCAAGCTGCTGATGACCAGCGCCGTCTCGGGCGCCGTGCTGCAGAACTTCGCCTACGAGCTCTCCGCGGACGGCGAGGTCTTCTACACGGGCGAATCCCTCTTCGGCTACTTCAGCGAGGCCGCGCTCGCCAACCAGGTCGGCCTGGACAACGGCAGCTACGTCGCGCCCTGGATCGAGCAGGAGCCGCCCGCCGCCGAGCGGGTGCGCCGCATCGAACTCCCCGAGGGCGCTCCCGCGTTCACCGACCCAGCCGCTGGGCACCTGCGCCTGCCCGGCGGGAACTTCCACCTGGTGGACCACGTCGACCTGGTGGCCGACGGCGGCCGGCACGGCGCCGGCTACCTGCACGGCTACCGCCAGGTGCGGCCCGACGAGTGGTACTTCGACTGCCACTTCCACCGCGACCCGGTGATGCCCGGCTCGCTCGGGGTGGAAGCCGTGCTGCAGGCCATGCGGCTGTTCGTGCTGGAGCAAGGACTGGCCGAGGGCATCGAGAACCCGCGCTTCGCGATGGCGACCGGTGTGGAGATGAGCTGGAAGTACCGCGGCCAGATCCTCCGCAACGACGGCGAACTCCGCTTCGACGTGCACATCAAGGAGGTGCGGCGGGAGGCCGACCGGCTGCTGCTGATCGCCGACGCCGACCTGTGGAAGCCCGGCCTGCGCATCTACGAACTCACCGACGCGGCCATCGAGGTTCGCTCCGCCCCCGCCCACGCCTGAACCAGCCTAGGAGCTGCGTTTCCCATGTCCACCACGCACCCCCAGACCCCGCTGCGCTGGTACGGCGACGGCTTGCCCAGTACGGACCCGGCCGGCGTCTACCAGGTCCTCGCCGACCTGGAGAACCCCTGCTTCGTCGTCGGCACCCCGCAGGGCCCCGGCGCCGTCTCCGGCGGCACCGCCGCCCCCACCGGCCAGGGACCGCACCTCCTGGCCGCCGCCGCCCCGCTGCCCCCGCACCGGCTCGGCTCCTCCGCCTTCACCGCCGCCCACGGCGTGCTCCAGCCCTACATGGCCGGGGCCATGGCGGGCGGCATCGCCTCCGCCGACATGGTGATCGCGCTGGCCCGGGAGGGCTTCCTGGCCTCCTTCGGCGCGGCCGGCCTGCTGCCCGAGATGATCGAGCAGGCGCTGCTGCGGTTCGCCGCCGAGATCCCCGGGCTGCCGTACGCGGTCAATCTGATCCACAGTCCCAGCGAGGACCGGCTGGAGCGCGAGGCGGTGGAGCTGTTCCTGCGTCACGGCGTGCGCTGCGTCGAGGCGTCCGCCTACATGGACCTCACCCCACACGTGGTGCGTTACCGGCTGGCCGGGCTGCGGCGGGACGAGGACGGGCGGATCGTGGCGGGCAACCGGCTGATCGCCAAGATCTCCCGCCCGGAGACCGCCGAGCGCTTCATGCGTCCCGCTCCCGCCGCCACCGTCAGCGCCCTGCTGGAGCAGGGACTGATCACCGCTGAGCAGGCCGCGCTCGCCCACCACCTACCGCTGGCCGACGACATCACCGTGGAGGCCGACTCCGGCGGCCACACCGACCGCCGCCCGCTGCCCGCCCTGCTTCCGGCCATCCTGCGGCTGCGCGACCACGTGCAGCGCGAGCACCGCTACCCGGTGCCGATCCGGGTCGGCGCGGCCGGCGGCCTCGGCACACCGGTCGCGGTCGCTGCGGCCTTCGCCATGGGCGCGGCCTATGTGGTCACCGGCTCGGTCAACCAGTCCTGCCTGGAGTCCGGGGCCTCTCCGGCCGCCAAGGCGATGCTCGCCGAGGCCGGCATCGCGGACTGCGAGATGGCCCCGGCCGCCGACATGTTCGAGATGGGCGTCGACCTCCAGGTGCTCAAGAAGGGCACGCTCTTCCCGATGCGCGCCCGCCGCCTCTACCAGCTCTACCAGGCGTACGACGGCCTGGAGGCGCTGCCCCCCGCCGAGCGCGCCCGGCTGGAGCAGCAGATCTTCCGCCGCCCGCTTCAGGACGTCTGGCAGGACTGCGTCACCTACTTCGAGCGCCGCGACCCGGATCAGCTCACCCGCGCCGCGGGCAACCCCAAGCGCCGGATGGCCCTGGTCTTCCGCTGGTACCTGGGCATGGCCTCGCGGTGGACGGTGACGGGCGAGCAGGACCGGGCGCAGGACTACCAGATCTGGTGCGGACCGGCCATGGGCTCCTTCAACGACTGGGTCACCGGGAGCTACCTGAAGAACCCCAGCAACCGGCGGGTCGCCGATGTCGCCCACCACCTGATGCGCGGCGCCGCCTTCCACACCCGCCTCGCCCAGCTGCGCCTGGCGGGCGTGCACATCCCGGCCGGCGCCTCCGACTACCGCCCCGTCCCCCTGGAGACCCCCGCCGGCATCGTACCGACGGCAGGTGCCAGGTGAGCGCCGGCCTGACCCCGGAGGCGCTGGAGCAACTGCTCGGCGACCCGGGCGACCCCGCCAACCCGTACGGCTACGCCGCCGCCGTCGCCCGCGACGAGGCGGACGCCTTCCCCGAGCAGCTCTGCCAGATGCTGCGCGACGTGGGCTTCCACCTCAACTACCTGCCGAAGCAGTGGGGCGGCGCCTTCGAGTCCTTCGACCGCAGCCTCACGCTGGTCCGCGCGGCGGCCCGCCGGGACGTCACGATCATGCCCGGCACCATGTTCAGCATCATCGCCGCCACCTGCCTGCAACTGCACGGCACCGCGGAGCAGCAGGAGCGGGTGGCGCGCATCCTGCGGGACGGCGGCGCCGTCGCCTTCGCGCTCACCGAGGCAGACCACGGCAGCGACCTGCTTGCCGGAGAAGTGCGGCTCGACGCGGACGGGCTGCTGCACGGCGAGAAGTGGCTGGTCGGCAACGGCCTGCGGTGCGAGGCGATCTACGTTGTGGCCCGCACCGGCGAACGCGGGCCCGGCGCCTTCACCTCCTTCCTGCTCGATCTGACCGACGAGAACATCGATCCCGACGATCTGACCCGGCTGCCGGCGCCGCGGACCGGCGGCATGCGCGGCATCGACCTCGCCGCCCTGCGCTTCGACGCCCTCCCGGTGCCGTGGGACGCCCAGGTCGGCAAGGAGGGCGAGGGCCTGGAGGCCGCCATCCGGGCCCAGCAGGCGGTGCGGTTGATGAGCATGGCGGGTTCGCTCGGCATCGCGGACACCGCCCTCCGGCTCACACTCGACTTCGCCGCCGAGCGCCGCTTCCGCCGTACAGTGCTGTCCGCAACGCCGTACGCGGCACGGGAGTTGTCGATCGCGTCCGCCGCGCTGCTGGCGGCGGACGCGGTGGCGCTCTCCGCCGCCCGCGGTGTGCACGTGGCGCCGGAAGCGTTCAGCGTCTGGGGCCTGGCCGCGAAGCACCTGGTCGCCGAGGCTGCCGAAGACCTGTTGCGCCGCTGCGGCACCGTGCTGGCGACCCGCTCGGTGCTGCGTGAGCAAGCCCCCGGGGACGGGGTGTTCCAGAAGCTGCAGCGCGACTCGGCCGTCGTCCGCGTGATCGACGCCAGCCCGTACGCCAACCTGCGCGCCTACTGCGGCCAGCTGCCGACCCTGCTCGCCACCACCGAGACGCCTGCGCCGGAGACCCTGCGCCGCGTCTTCACCCTGGACGCCGAGCTGCCGCCCTACGAGCCCGCCCGCCTCGACCTGATCGCGCGGGGCGTGGACCCGGTGCTGGGCGGGCTGCCGACCGTGGCCGCGTCCGTCCGCGCGGCCCTGGACCACGACACGTCAGACCTCGTCGCCCGCCTGTCCGTGGCCGCCGCCGGCCTCGCCGCGCAGGCCGAGGCCGCGCGCCGGCCCGGCGCCGACCCCAACGCCCTCGCCGACCTCGCCGAGCGCTACGCCTGGCTGCACGGGGCCGCCGGCTGCCTCCACCTGTGGTGGGCCAACCGCGAACGCCCGCTCTATGGCGCCGAGCCCGGGGCCACCGGCTGGCTGCGCGCCGCTCTCGCCTACCTGCTGGCGCGTGCCGAGGGCACCGATCCCCGGTGGTGCGGCCCGCACCTGCTGCCCGCCCTCGACACCCTCGCCGCCCTGCGCGAGCAGGGCCTGCTCTTCACCGCCACCCCCGTCCGCCTCGCCGCGCCCCTCCAGGAGGCCGCTGATGCCCAAGGCTGATCTGACCGCACTGGCCGCCCGGCTGGAGGAGTTCCTCGGCTGCCTGCACGATCCGGGCGGCCGGATGCCGTACGCCCGGATCACGGAGCTGGACGAGCGGGAGCCCCACCCGCACGAGTTCCTCACGTTGCTGCGCGGCTGGGCTGTACCGGAGTCCGTCCTCGTCGGCGAGCAGTCCGCCACCCCCCGTCCGCCTCGCCGCGACGCCTCCGGAGGCCGCTGATGCCCAGGGCTGATCTGACCGCACTGGCCGCCCGGCTGGAGGAGTTCCTCGGCTGCCCGCACGATCCTGCCGCCCGGATGCCCTACTCGCGGATCATGGAGCTGGACGAGCGGGAATCCTACCCGCACGAGTTCGTCCAGATGTTGCGCGGCTGGGGGGTGCCGGAGTACGCGCTGCCCGGTGAGCAGGGCGGCCGCGCGGGCGACGTGGAAGCCGAGTTCAACCTGGTCCGGCTGGTCGCCCGGCGCGACCCGGCCACCGCCACCGCGCTGATCATCACGAACCTGGCCTTCATGCCGGTGTGGATCGCCGGCACCGACGAGCAGAAGCGCCGGATCGTCGAGGCCGTCAAGCACGGCCACCGGCTCTCCTGGGGCCTGTCCGAACGCGCCTACGGCAGCGACCTGCTGGCCAACGCCATGACCGCGACCCGGGTGGCCGGCGGCTACCTGCTCACCGGCGAGAAGTGGCTGATCGGAAACGCCACGTGGTCGGACGGCATGGTGGTCTTCGCCCGCACCAGCGAGCGCGGCGGCACCGGTGGCTTCTCCGTCTTCGTGCTGGACAAGCGCACCGCCCCGGTCGGCAGCGTCCAGGAGCTGCCCGGCGAGCGGCTGCACGGCCTGCGCGCCATGGACATCAGCGGCCTGCGGGTGGAGGGCGTCTTCGTGCCGGAGGAGGCCCGGCTCGGCGCCGAGGGCCAGGGCCTGGAGACCGCCCTCAAGGCCACCCAGACCGCCCGCGCCCAGATCAGCAGCATCGCGCTCTCCGCGGTGGACACCGGTCTGCGGCTCACCCTGGACTTCACCGAGGGCCGGATCATCCTCGGCCAGGCCGTCAGCGACATCCCGTACAGCCGCCGCCAGCTCACCGAGGTCTTCGCCGACCTGCTGGTGGCCGACGCGGTCAGCCTCGGCGCGGTGCGCGGGCTGCAGGTGACGCCGCAACAGGTCAGCGTCTCCTCCTCGGTGGTGAAGTACTTCGTGCCGACCCTGCTGGAACGCACCATGTCCCAGCTGGCCGTGGTGCTCGGCGCCCGCTTCTTCCTGCGTGGCCACCCCCACTACGGCGTGTTCCAGAAGATGCTCCGCGACCTGCTGGTGGCCAACTTCGCCGACGGCAACACGGTCGTCAACCTGCGCAACCTCGGCCACCAGCTGCAGCCCCTCCTCACCACGGCCCTCAGCGGGGACGAGCAGTTGCGTTCCGAGGCGGTGCGCAACGCCGCCGTGCTGTACGGCATCGAGCAGTCCATGCCGCCCTACCAGCCCTGGCTGCAGGAGCTGTTCGGCCGCGGCCGGGACGACACCGTGCTCGCCGCGCCGGACGGTATCGCCCGACTGCGCGCCCTCGCCGAGGAGGCCAAGGAGGACGACCGGCGCGACTGGCTGCGCCGCGCCGCCGACACCGCCGAGGAACTGCTCGGCCACACCGCCTCGCTGGCCGAGCGCTGCGAGCGGCTGCGCGCCGAGCTGGGCCGTGCCTACGGTCAGTCCGCCGAACTCTTCGATCTGGCCAAGGAGTACTGCCTCGTGCACGCCGCCGCCGCGTGTGTGCTGACCTTCGTCCACTCGCACGAGGCCCTGGAGGAGCCGCTGCCCAACGGCGCCGTGCTGTTGCTCCAGCTGGAGCGGCTGCGTCGGCACCTGCGGCCGCACGAGGCCGTCACCGACCAGGCCGTGGTGGACGAGGTGATGCGGGTGCTGCGGCACTTCCACCGTGAAGACCGGCTCTTCTCGCACTGGCAGTTCCCGCTCGCCGCACGCGCCGTCGACCAGGACGCCGTCCGCTACTGACTCCCAAGGAGGACACCGGCGTGAGCCCCGTCCCGCGGACGCCGCCCGTTTCACCCCCGGACCCGTCACCTGGTAACCCCGCCGCCTTCCTGGACACCGCTCTTCGCGGGAGGACGCCGGCGATGAGCGCTGACCCGGCAGTCCTCTGGCTGTTGCCCGAGCGGGTGGTGGAGAGCTTCGCCGCCGCGCTCGGCGGCCCGCGGCTGCTCACCGAGGAGGAACGGGCCCGCCTGGAGCGCCTGCGCGGCGAGGGGGCGCGCCGCCGCTTCCTGGGGGCCCGGCTGCTGGCCCGCTACGCGCTCAGCGCGCGCAGTGGACGGCCGCCGCACGCCTGGCGCTTCCGCCCCGGCCTCTGGGGCCGGCCCGAGCCCGAACCGGACCACGAGGGGCTGCGGTTCAACCTCTCGCACACCGAGGGACTGATCGCCTGTGTGGTCACGTGCGGCCGCGGCTGCGGGGTGGACGTCGAGTGCGCCCCCGCCTCGTCGGACGCGGTCACCCACCTCATCCCGCACCTGGCCGACGCGGAGCGTGCCGAACTGGCCGCCCTGCCGCCGGCTGCCCGCGCCGACCGGCTCAGCGAGATATGGGTGCTCAAGGAGGCGTACCTCAAAGCCCTCGGCACCGGGATCACCCGGGACATGGCCGGCTTCACGTTCGCCGCCCCGCCCGCCGGGCCGATCACCGTGCACGACCCCCACAGGCCACCCTGGGCGGGCGACGCCTGGTGGTTCGAGCTCCTCCGCCCCGCCCCCGGGCACGTGCTTGCCGTCGCCGTCGAGCACGGTCGCGCGGGCGACCTGCGCCGCATCGACCTCGCCGACCCAGGCGAGTTGCCCACCGCCTGACCCGCCGTCCGCTTCACTGAGAGGACCATCATGGCACCCGACCACACCCCCCGCGTCGCCGTCATCGGCGCGGGCGTGTCCGGCATCTCCGCCGCCTACCATCTGCGCGACCGCGCCCGGATCACCCTCTTCGAACGCGAGGACCGGCTCGGCGGGCACGCCAACACGGTCGAGATCGAGGAGGCCGGCCGCGTCCTCGGCATCGACACCGCCTTCGTCGTCTTCAACCGCCCCGCATACCCCAACCTCTACGCCTTCTTCGACGAGTTGGGCGTGGAGGCGGTGGAGCACCTCGGCGGCTTCAACTTCTTCGATTTGGACACCGGACTGCAGTACGGCACCGACGAACTCGACCTCGGCGAGGAAGAGGTGACGACCCGCTACGCCGGCTCCCCGGAGTTCCTCACCATCTGGCGGGAGGCCCGCCGCTTCCACACCGAGGGCCGCCGCGACTTCCTGCGCCGCCGCACCGACATCCCGCTCGGCGAGTACCTGGACCGCGGCGGCTACAGCCAGGAGTTCCGGCACTCCTACGTCATCCTGCTCTGCTCGGCCGTCTGGTCGGTCCCCGCCGAGCTGATCTGGGAGATCCCCGCCTCCACCGTCATCGCCTTCTACATGGGCCACGACGAAGGAGGCCTGGGCGGGCGCCGCGTGGACTGGCGCACGGTGGGCGGCGGCTCCATTTCCTACGTGCGCAAGGCCATCGCCGCCATCGGCCCCGAGGTGCGCACCGGCGAGCCGGTCACCGGTGTCCGCCAGGAACCGGACGGCGTCACGGTGACCACGGCCGACGGCAGCGAGCGCTTCGACTACGCCGTCATCGGTGCGCACGCGGACGAGGCGCTGTCCATGCTGGAGAACCCCACCGAGCGGCAACGGACCGTCCTGGGCACCGTGCGCTACAACTCCTCCGACGTGGTGCTGCACACCGACGACTCGGTGATGCCCGCCGACCGCGAGCGCTGGGAGGCGTGGAACTACGGCAAGGTCTCGACGGACGGCCAGGCCCACACCTACGTCGCGTACTACATGAACAAGCTGCACGGCTTCACCGCCGAGCAGGACTACTTCGTCACCCTCGACTACCCGCGCGAGGTGCGCCCCGAGACGGTGATCGCCCGCTTCCCCTACACCCACCCGATCATCGACAACCCGGTGCGCGAACTGCAGAAGGACATCTACGCCGTCAACGAGGGCACCCGGGTCAAGCTCTGCGGCTCCTACTTCCACTCCCGCAGGCTCGGCTGGGACCAGATCGGCTCGCACGAGGCCGGTTTCTCCTCCGGCGCCGAGGCGGCCCGCCGCCTGCTGGAGGAACTCGACGGCCCGGGCGCCTGAGCCTCACTCCTTGTGGCGCTGCGCCGACTCGTCTTCCTGGGCGAGCCTGCGCAGCGCCATCAGGGCGGGCTCCAGCAAAGTGGTGAGGACGACGGCGCGCTCGGCCAGCTCCAAGGGGTCCGTCACCCCGTCCAGTTGGTCGAGATCCAGGCGGGCGGTCTCCTCGGCCAGCCGGGCGTAGGGGAGCAGGGCATGCCAGTCGAGAGCCATCCCGAACTGCTGCAGGCTGGCCAGAGTCCCGGCCAGCACGCCGCGGGCGGGGGCGTCCTTGTGTACCTGCCAGCCCAGCTCGTGGATCAGCGCGTCCACCGCGGCCAGCTGCTCGGACTCCTCGGTGGGCTCGTCCGAGAGCCGGATCGCGCCGAGGGCCAGGCCGAGCACGAGGTGCGGGGAGGACTGTTCCTCGGAGAGGGCTCCCAGCACCTGCCGGGTGGCCTCCACGGAGAGCCCGCGCATCCCGATCAGCGCCCGGATCAGACGCAGCCGGCGCAGATGCTGCTCGTCGTACTCGGCCTGGGTCGCCGAGGTGAGGCGGCCGGCGGGCAGCAGCTCCTCGCGGATGTAGAACTTGATCGTGGGCACGGAGACCCCACTCTTCCGGCTGAGTTCCGAGATTCGCATCGGGCTCGCTTCCTTCTGGCCATTCGATAGCTCTACTGTCTATCATCGATAGTGGCACTGTCCAATGTGGCCGCGGGCGGCGTCCGCAGATGGCCCCTCCCAGGAAGACACAGTCATGCCCACACTTCCCTGGACCACCCCGAACGCGCCGCGGCCCGGCCTCGCCACCGCGCTGGTCATGGCCTCCCGCCTGGAGGTGCGTTCGCTGAAAGACGTGCCGCGGTTCTTCCTCCGCTCCCTCGTGGCCTGGAAGCAGGTCCGCGGGGCCCAGGGGGCCCTCGGCGCCTCGCTCATCGCGGATCCGCTGCGCCGTACCTTCTGGACCCTCTCCGCCTGGGAGAGCCGCGAGCAGCTCTACGCCTACGCCAAGACCGAACCGCA
This sequence comes from Streptomyces sp. NPDC107546, assembly GCF_055639175.1. Classification (NCBI taxonomy): domain Bacteria; kingdom Bacillati; phylum Actinomycetota; class Actinomycetes; order Kitasatosporales; family Streptomycetaceae; genus Streptomyces; species Streptomyces sp. NPDC107546. The sequence goes on from NZ_JBVKBA010000017.1 coordinate 39,310, forward strand.
CAACTCGATCATGAAGGGGCTGCGGCCCACCATGCGCCACTCGGTCTTCACTTTCTGGGAGGTCCCGGTCGGGGAGCTGCCGATCGCCTGGAGCGACGCCAAGCGCCGCCTTGCCGAGCAGCAGGCCGCGGAGTCCCGTTCCTGAACAGCCGTCACAGACTGTCCATCCCGTTCGCCTCCCCTGAGCGAACCCGCCGAGGAGAGACCCTCCATGACCAAGCCCGATACCCGGTCGGTGCCGCTATGGCTGTCGATCGTGGCCTCCAGCGTCCCGATGTTCATGGTCGCGCTGGACAACCTGGTCGTCTCGACCGCGCTGCACACCCTGGCCGTGAAGCTCAATGCCTCCACGCAGGACCTGCAGTGGTTCGTCAACGCGTACGTGCTCAGCTTCGCCTGCCTGCTGCTCACCGCGGCCGCGCTCGGTGACCGCTTCGGCCGCCGCCGGGTCTTCGTACTCGGCATCACCCTCTTCACCCTCGCCTCCGTCGCCTGCGGGCTCGCGACCACCAGCGGTGAGCTGATCGCCGCCCGCGCCGTGCAGGGCATCGGCGCCTCCGCCGTCATGCCGCTCTCGCTCACCCTGCTCTCCGAGGCCGTCCCGGCCCGCAAACGCGGTCTGGCGCTGGGCCTGTGGTCCGGCATCAGCGGCCTGGCCGTGGCCATGGGCCCGGTGGTCGGCGGCGCGGTGGTGGACGGCCTGGACTGGCAGTGGATCTTCTGGGTCAACGTGCCGGTGGGCATCGTGGCCGTCCCGCTGATCCGCTTCGTACTGCAAGAGAGTCGTCTGGAGGACGTCGGCCTGGACCTGCTGGGCATGCTGCTGGCCGCGGCCGCGCTGTTCGCCGCGGTCTGGGGCATCGTGCACGGCTCCACCGACGGCTGGACATCCGGCACCGTGCTCGGCGCGTTCGCCGCCGGCGCCGTGCTGCTCGCCCTCTTCCTGCTCTGGGAGCGCCGCACCGCCCAGCCGATGCTGCCACTCTCCTTCTACCGGGTGCGCGCCTTCACCCTCACCAACGTCGTCTCGGCCGGCATGTACTTCGGCGTCTTCGGCTCGCTCTTCCTGCTCGCCCAGTACCTGCAGATCGCCCCGCCGCGCACCCCCTTCGAGGCCGGAGTGCGGACCCTGGCCTGGACCCTGATGCCGATGTTCGTCGCCCCCGTCGCGGGCGTGCTGACCAACAAGGTCGGCGGCGGACGGCTGATGGCCCTCGGGCTCTTCCTGCAGGGCGCGGGCCTGGCCTGGATCAACGTGGTCGCCGGCACTGACACCTCCTACGCGACCCTGGTCGCTCCCATGGTGGTCTCCGGCATCGGCATGGGCTTCGTCTTCGCGCCCACCGCGGCCGTGGTGCTCGGCTCGGTCAGCCAGGAGCACGCGGGCAAGGCATCCGGCGCCAACACCACCGTCCGCGAGGTGGGCGGCGCGCTCGGCATCGCCGTGCTGAGCACCGTCTTCGCCGACCACGGCAGCACCGCGTCGGCCACCTCCTTCGTCGACGGCATGCACCCGGCCGTGTGGGTGGGCGTCGGTGTGGTGCTCGCCGGCGCGCTGTGCGCACTGGGCATCCCGCGTCGGCCGCAGGCCGCCGACGCCCCGGCCGCCGAGACCGAGGCGGCCGCCACCGACGCGGACCGCACCGCAGCAGCCACGGCCTGACCGTCCACCCCCCCCCGACCGGCGCGGGTGCCCGAACCCCCGCGGGCACCCGCGCCACCCGTGCCAGGAGGAACGATGGAACCCTCACTCGAAGGCTGGGACATCGCCCGCGTCGACGGCAACGACGAACTCCCGTGGATCCCCTGGGGCACCCAGGGCAAGGCGCGGGCCAGGATCGCCGCCCGCGCGGACGGCTACCATGTGGCCATCGTCGAGGCCGAGCCGGGCTACCAGACGGACCCACACGTGCACGAGCACACCGAGTTCCTGTACGTCATCGAGGGCACGCTCAGCAACCAGGGCCGCACCATGACCACCGGTGACGTCTTCGCCGCCGCTGCAGGCTCCGCGCACACCCACTTCATTGCCGAAACACCCCTCAGGTACGTGTCGATCTTCAAAATCGAGAGCAGCGAAGAGAAAAGCTGACGCCGTGCATTCGGCACAATCGACGCCCCGCCGCAGGCCCGTGCGGATTCCCGGGGACTGTACGGTCACTGGTCTGACTCCCGAGGAAACCGTATCTGCTTGCCGCGTTCCTCCCGCCAGACCGAAACGGCAGATATCTGCGGCAGCCAATTCGTCGTGACCAGTCTCAAGTCGTGGGTGTCGTCACCATCACAGAACCGAGGATTCCCATGCATGTCGAATCGTCGTCCGACGGAGCCCACAAGGCCTTCTTCCGCGTCCTGGGACCGTTGCGGATCTGTTTCGGGAGCAGGGAGGTTCCCCTCCCCGAAAGCCGCCAACTCACTGTCCTTGCCGTGCTGTTGATGGAGGTCAACAAGGTGGTGCCACTCGGCAGGCTTGTCGACGCGGTGTGGGGCGACACGCCGCCGGTCACCGCGGACAAACAGATACAGACCTGTGTGTGGCGGGTACGCAAGGCATTGGTCAATGCCGGGGCGAGCGCTGATCTCCTCGAGACCGTCCGCGGCGGCTATCTGCTGCGTCTGCCCGACGGGTCTTTGGACACCCAGCTGTTCGAGGAACTCAGTGGGCGCGGTCGGGTCCGGGCCGAGGCCGGTGATCCGAAAGGCGCCGTCGAGGACTACCGTGCGGCTCTGGCGCTTTTCCGCGGAGAACCGTTGGCCGGACTGGCGAGCCGGGCGCTCGAGCCGGTCGCGGCGTACTGGGCGGAGCGCCGGCTCGCTTTGCTGGAGGCGTGCTTCGACGTGGAACTCGCCCTCGGCCGCCACCGGGAACTGGTCGGAGAGCTGAGCCTGCTGGTCGACGAGCACCCGTTGCGCGAACAGCTCCGCTGGCACCTGATGACGGCGCTGTACCTGTCCGACCGCCGGGCCGACGCCCTCGCGGTCTATCACGCGGGCCGGGCCGCACTGATCAGCCATGTCGGCCTAGACCCGTGCGCCCGCCTCCAGGAGCTGCACCAGCGGATCATCACAGGTCACCCGGTCTTCCCGACCGAGGCCGTCTCCCGCCCGGGGCCCGCCCGGCGGGGCGTTTCCCGAGCGGTCGGCTGACGGCAGTCACGGGGAGGGATGTGCACAAGGGGGCACAGGCCGGTACCCCGACAGCCGCACAGCACGTGCGTGCGTCTCACCGGGCACCGGCCACTGCCGCCTCCTCGGCCTGTACGAGCTCGTCGGCGAGCGTCTCCAGCGCATGCCGGAGCACATCGATGGCGATCGCGTATTCGACAAGGTCGATGTGCTCCCGGTCGGTATGGTCGAGGCTGGAGTCGCCCGGGCCGTAGACGGCCATCGGCACCTTCCAGCGCGGCTCCACGATGTTGAGGTCGGCCGTGCCCGTCTTGAGCTTCAGCGTGGGACGCGCGCCGTGAGCGCGTATCCCGGAGCAGAGGGCACGCACCGCGGCGCCGCGGGTGTCGACGCGCACGGGCGGGGTCCGGTCATCGATCGTCAGTACACCGTCTCCGGCGGCATCGGCCAGGAACCGCTCGAACTCCTCCAGGTCGAATCCCGGGGGAGTGCGGCAGGCGACGGTCATCCGGGCCTGTTCGATCGTGCCGCCCATGTCCACCAGCGTCGGGATGGGCCGGTCGAAGGCGCGGCTTCCCGTCGCGTGGGCGTCGCAGTAGCCGACCACCTTGTTCCAGAAGGCGATGGCCGCCTCGGTGGCCTTCTCGTCGGGGCTGGCCGTGTGCACGGCGGGGCGGCACACGTCGTACCGCACCACGACCCGCCCCTTGTAGCCGATACCGACGCCGGACCACCCGTTGGGTTCCCCGACGAAGGCGGCGTCGGGCCGGTGCCCCTGGAGGAGGTGCGTCGCACCCCGTCCGAAGGTCTCCTCCTCGACCACTCCTGCGACCACCAGGTGCACGGGGCCGACCTGGGCGGCCGCGGCCGCGCAGATCATGGTGGCCAGCGGTCCCTTGGCGTCCACCGTGCCACGCCCGTGCAGGACGGTGCCTTCCTGCCGCACCTCCAGCCGGCTCGGCACGGTGTCCATATGGCCGATCATCATGATCGTCGGGCCGGAGGCCGGGCCGCGCCCGGCGATGACGTTGCCGACCTCGTCGATGTGCGTCTCGAAGCCCCAGTTCCGCAGCTCTCCCGCGAGGAAGGCGGCCAGCTCCGCCTCTCCGCCCGACGGCGAGGGAATCTCGACCATTTGTCGCAGCAGTGACTCGGCGCGTGTGCTCATCGGGTTCTACCTTTCAAGGCGGGTTCGAACTGGTCGTTCGCAAGCCGGGCCGTCGAGGAGCCAGTCCGGCTGCGAACCCGGATCCGACTCTCGTGACGGATGACGGACAGTGCCGTGGCTGACGTCCCGTCACACACGCGGTCTGCCATCAGGGTTGGGAAGTGCCTTGACGAATGTCGTGCCGGCTCCCGCCCGTGCGGCGAGCACCGGGGAGTCCAGCCGGCCGTCGGCGAGGACGACGTGAGGTACCCCGGCCACGAAGGCCTCACCGGCGCTTTGCAGCTTCACCTTCATGCGCCCTCCCGCGCCGTCCAGGTAGCGGGACAACTCCTCGCAGGGCACCTCGGTCACCAGGCTCGTAGGATCCGCGGGGTCGCGCAGCAGCCCGGGAACGTTGGAGAGGATGATCAACCAGTCGGCTGCCAGGGCGAGCGAGAGCCGGGCGGCGAACCGGTCGGCGTCGACGTTGAGCATGCCGAGGGCCGGATCCAGCGCGGGAGGCGACACCACGGGGACGTAGCCGCCGCCCAGCAGGGTCAGCACGAGATCCGGATCGACCTCGTGGATCCGCCCGGAGAAGTCGTCCCGGACGACCCGCTCGACACCGTCGACCACAGCTCTGGCCGGCGGCGTCCGGCGGGCGATGACCAGGGATCCGTCGATCCCTGACAGGCCGACAGGGCGTAGTCCGGCCCGGGTCAGCCCCGTGACCAGCACCGGTTTGACGCGGCCGAGCATCGCCATGGCGAGCGCGTCGATCGCGGGCGCGTCGGTGTAGCGGCTGTGCCGGCCATTGGATGCGGTCATGGTGCGGGTGGGCCGGTTGAGTTCGGCGGCGAGCCGGTCGGCTTCGGCGCCACCGCCGTGCACGACCACCACCTCGCTGCCCTGCCCGACGAGGTGGGCGATGTCGGCGCATGCACGGGCCATCTCCGCGCCGAGCGATCCACCCACCTTGATCACGAAGCGCTCAGGCCGGGTGGAGCCCGGCGAACCGCAGTCCCGCGGTCTCGTCGTGGCCAGAGGCGATGTTGAAGCACTGGACGGCATTGCCGGCACCTCCTTTCACCAGGTTGTCCATGGCCGACACGACGATCAGGTGGTCTCCCTCCGAGTTGAGGGACAGGCCGATGTCGCAGTAATTGGTGCCGCTGAGGATCTTCGGCTCCGGCATCCGGCGCAGAGCGGACCGCTCCCTGACCAGCCGTACGAAGGGCTCGTCCTGGTAGGCCGTACGGTAGAGCGCCCACAGCTCGCGCTCGGTGACCCTCCGCGCCGGAGTGATGTGGCAGGCCGCCTGGATGCCGCGCACGGCCTCGATGCCGGTCACCGTCATGTGCACCCGCACTCCGCATGCCTGCTCGATCTCCGCGGTGTGTCTGTGACCGTGCGGCTTGGCCATGCGCAGGGCGCCGCTGCGCTCGGGGTGGTGGCTGGCCTCATCGGGGGTCCTGCCGCCGCCGCTGGAGCCGGTACGGGCGTCGACCAGGACCGCGCCCGCGATCAGTCCCGCCGTGGCGAGCGGGTGCAGGGCCAGGATCGCGGCGTTGGCCATGCAGCCCGGCACCGCGATGTGACTCGCCCCGCGCAGCTGCTCCCGGTTCAGTTCGGGGATCCCCGGCCGGAAACGGGAGAGCCAGGACTCATCCGGCGTGGCACCGGAGTAGTAGCGTTCCCGTCGGCCGGGGTCGTGGAGCCGGAAGTCGGCGCTCAGGTCCACCACCAGCGGAGCGAGCGCGGACCATGTGCCGATGCTCTTCGTCGATGCTCCGTGCGGCGTCGCCAGGAAGACGACGTCGGATTCCGACAGGTCTTCCTCGGCCACGAAGGACAAGTCGCTCTGATCACGCAGGTTCGGGTGCGCGGCGCTGAGGGGACGTCCGCGGTGGTGTGTCGAGGTGGCCTGGCTCAGCTCCAGGTGCGGATGCTGAAGCAGCAGCCTGACGAGTTCGCCGCCGATGTATCCGCCGGCGCCGATCACCGAGGCCTTCACCGCGCCACCACCTCCAGGACATGGCTGACCATGAGATCGGCGATGTCCAGCCCGGTGGCCGAGGCGAGTCCGTGGAACTCCATGGTGTGGTTGACCTCGGTGACCAGCACCTCGCCGGTGGCGCGTTCGATCAGGTCCACCGCGAGCATGCCGCCACCGACCGCCTCCGCGGCCCGTAGCGCGAGCTTGGCCAGGTCCGGCGTCACCTCGCACGGCTCCGTGGTGGCGCCGCGCGCCGTGTTGGTGATCCAGTGTCCCGACCTGCGGTAGACGGCCGCGACCACCTGGTCGCCGAGCACGATGGCCCGTATGTCGCGGCCCGGCTTGTCGATGAGTTCCTGGACGTAGAACACCGAGTGCACCGGTGAACGCATCGCCTGCTTGTGCTCGACGAGCGTCTCGGCCGCGTCCCGGTCGTTGACCTTCGACAGCAGCCGCCCCCACGACCCGACGGCGGGCTTGACCACCGCCGGGTACCCGATCTCCTCGATGGCCTGAAGCGCCGCGTCGGGGGTCACCGCCACGACCGTCCGCGGGGTCGGCAACCCGGCGCGTATCAGGGCCAGCGACGTGAGGATCTTGTCGCCGCAGACCTCGATGACGCTGCTCGGGTTGAGTACCTGATGGCCTGTCGACTCCAACAGGTGCGCGGCGTAGAGGCTCCGCGTGTGGGACATGATCCGGTTCAGTACGCCCCGGTACCGCACCGGCGACGGCGATGTGAGGTCGCTGACCAGGGTGCGGTCGTCGACGGAGGCGTACGGGATGCCGCGCCGCTCGAGGGCGGCGAAGATCAGCCGCTCCTCCAGGCGGACGCGGGTGGTCAGGACGGCCAGCAGGCCGTCCTGCGACGCACTCGTGTTCACCCGTTACTCCCCGAAGTCTTCCTCGATCTCCGGGGCGAGCGCGAACTCGGCCGGGTCGAGGGAGATGAGCTCCAACTCGACCTTGCACGTCGGGCACACGACGATCGACGTCACGTGCATGTCCGGCGCCGTCGGTACGATCTCGGCGCATTCCGGGCAGGTGCTCGCCGTGGCGGTGGTCATGACGCACTCTCCTTTGGGATGTGACTGTTGTTGTGAACGGTTGTTGTGCAGGAACGGCCGCTCACCACGGCCGTGGCGGCGGCGATGACGTGGTGCGGGCTGACGCCGCCGGCGATGAGCTGGGCGCGGTGGCTGCCCGGCCGGCAAGAGAAGGCGTCGCTCACCCCGACCCGCAGTACCCGGGTCGGCTCGTGTTCGGCGACGGCCTCGGCGACCGCGCCGCCCAGCCCGCCGAGCAGCGCGTGGTCCTCGACGGTCACGATGCCGGCGGTGCTGCTCGCCGCCCTCACCACCGCCGCGACGTCAAGGGGCTTGATGGTGTGCATGTTCAGCACTGCGGCTTCGATGCCTTGCTCGGCGAGCTGTTCGGCCGCCTCCAGCGCGAACAGGACGGGGTGGGAACCGGCCGCGATGATCGTCACGTCACTTCCGGTGCGCAGCTCAACCGCCTCGCCGACGGTGAACCCGGAGTCGCCGTGGTAGACCGGGTCGGTCGGGCCGCGGCCGAGCCGGATGTACACCGGGCCGGGCAGGTACGCCGCCGCGTTGACCATCCGCACCGTCTCGGCGGCGTCCGCAGGCGTCATCACCGTCATGTTGGGCAGCGACCGCATCACCGCGAGGTCCTGCTGGGCGTGGTGGGTCGGGCCGAGGTGGCCTGCGGACAAGCCGGAATGCGTGGCGACGATGCGTACCGGCAGCCTGTGGTAGGCGATATCGATCTTGACTTGTTCCAGGGCCCGGGCCGAGGCGAACGCGGCCATCGTGTTGACGAAGGGCAGGATGCCGGTGCTGGCGAGCGCGGCTGAGACGGACATCAGGTTGGCCTCGGCAATACCGAGGTCCACGTACTGCTGCGGCAGTACGGCCTCGAACTGCTTCTCCAGCCCGCCCATGTCCGAATCGAGGCACCAGATCCGGCTGTCCGCTCGCGCCAGTTCGAGCAGTGTGGCGCGGTAGGCGGCCCGGTCGGAGCCGTCCTGCCGGTCCTCGACGGCCCGCCGCGCCGTACCGTGCGCGCTCAACGGGCCACTCATGTCGCGGCTCGCAGGGCGGCGAGTGCCCGCTCGTGGGCTGCCTCACCGAGCTTGGCGAAGTGGCTCTGCTTGCGGTGCTCAAGATGGCGCACGCCGCGTCCCTTGACCGTGTCGGCGATCAGTACGGTCGGGCGCCCCGGAACCGGGGCGGACCGCAGCGCCGGTACCAGTTCGGCGAAGTCGTGGCCGTTCACCTCGACCACCTGCCAGCCGAAGGCCCGCCACTTGTCGGCGAGGGGCTCCAGCCGCATCCGGTCCTCGGTCGGACCACTGATCTGCAGACGGTTGCGGTCCACCATGGCGGTGAGGTTGTCCAGCTCCAGGTGTGCGGCCGCCATGGCCGCCTCCCAGACCGACCCCTCCTGCAGCTCGCCATCGCCCATCAGGGTGAAGACCCGGTTGGGGCGTCCGGCCCGGCGGGCGGCCAGAGCCAGTCCGGTGGCCAGCGACAGTCCGTGGCCCAGCGATCCGGTCGCGAACTCCACGCCGGGCACCGCGGGTGTGGGGTGTGCCATCAGCCGCCCGGTGGCGCACCCGTAGGTGTCCAGCTCCGAGGTGGCCAGGAACCCCCGCTCGGCGAGCGTCGCGTACAGCGCGGCACTGGCATGCCCCTTGCTGAGCACGAAGTGGTCGCGCCCCGGCCAGCCCGGGTCGTCCGGCCGCACCCGCAGGACCCCGAAATAGAGCGCCACGAGGATGTCGGTCGCCGACAGGGACCCGCCCACGTGCGTGCCGATCGCCCCGGCCCCGATCCTGAGCACGTGCTCCCGGACCGCCATCGCCCGGCACCGCAGGTCGTCCCGGTCCGTATCCTCGTCCGTGGCCGCGTCGGCGATCCGGACGCTCACGCCGGCACACCGGCCTGCTGCCGGTACCCCTTGACGGCGGCCCACGGCGGCTCGTAGTCGAGGGCGCGGGCGAAGCGCGCGATGACGCCGAGGTTCTCCCAGACCCGTTCGAAGGCGGTCGCGTACTCGTCCAGGGCAGGACCGGCGTCGGGGTTCAGGTGCATGCGCCGCAGGCAGAGGGAGTCCTCGATGACCTCGCAGGTCACCGGGTAGTCGGCCAGGTCGTAGCGCTGCGGATTGGTCCCCGGAAGCGACCACGGGTAGCCGTTGCCATAGGCGTTCTGCTCCTGGAACACCGGCTGACCGGGCAGCGGAATGATCTGGTAGTGCGTCAGCGGAACACCTTCCGCGAGCAGCGCCCGGCGCAGCGCCTGGCGGAAACGGCCCGGCGTGACCCCGTCCAGGCCGGCCGCCTGCGGGTCGAAGCGGAAGCGCAGCATGTGCCACATGTGGGTGCGGTCGGTCGGGACGGGCGGGACGACGATGCCCGGCAGCGCCGCAAGCCGCGACAGAAAGACGGGGATGTTCTGGTCGCGGCGGACCTGGTAGTCCCAGAACCTGGCGAGCTGGGCCCTGGTGAAGGCGGCCAGTACCGAGCTGAGCTTGAGGTTCGAGCCGCGGGTGGCGGACACGTACAGCCGTTCCTCCGTGCTGAGGTCCTCGCCGAGGATACGCAGGCTGCGGCAGCGCTCGGCCACGTTCTCGTCGTCCGTGACGATCAGCCCACCCTCGCCACAGGTCGGGATGCTCTTCTCGACGTTGAGGCTGAAGACCGAGGCGGCGCCCATGGAGCCCGCGGTCTCACCGCGGTACTTCCCGCCCTGCGCCTGTACGGCGTCCTCGATCACCAGCAGGTCGTACTTGCGGGCCATGCCCCGGATCTCGTCCATGTCGGCGGGCAGACCGCCGAGGTGGACCGGGATGATCGCCCGGGTGCGGTTGGTGATCTTCGCTTCGATCTGCTTCACGTCGATGTTGAACGTGACCGGGTCGATGTCCACGAAGACGGGAATCGCCAACTGGTACAGCGGCGCCATGGCGGTCGCCACATAGCTGAGCGCCGGGACGATCACCTCGTCGCCGGGCTGGAGGCCCAGGGCGGTCAGCGCCAGCTCCAGCGCCACCGTGCCGCTGTTGACGGCGACCGCGTAACGGGTGTCGCAGAACTCGGCCCATTCCCTCTCGAGTCCGCTGATCTCCTGTTCGTCCTTCGCGCCGACCGTGAACTTGCGGCTGTCAAGGACCCGCAGGACGGCGTCCCTGTCCGCCTGCGTCACCACCGGCCACTCCAGCCGCCGGTGTTCCGGACGCACCACGGGCTTGCTGCCGAACATCGCCAGCTGCGCCTTCATGTCTCTCCCTTGTGAGCCAAACAGGCCTCGCCTGTTCCGTATCGCCGGGATACGTGAAGAGCCGCCCACGATGCCGTGGACCCCGGCCCTGCGGCGGACGCTACGGCTCGCCGCTCTTGTCGCGTTCTCACGGCGATATCCGGCCATCCGATTTCCCGGGCGAGTGCTCCCGGGCACGGCGGTGCCACCGAGTGACGAAAGACCCGGGCGGCGCGAGACGGGATCAGCGTGAGACCACCGCGAGAGACGCCGTCCCTACCGTGTCCCAGTCTCGACCCGATGGCTCAAGCGGGAGGTGTGCTGGGTGGATACCACACAAGCCGGCCAGCGCGTGGTGACCGCGTCCGACTGGCGGCTGTCCGACGAGGTGCCGCAGCGGGTGGTCGCCAGTTGCCTGTACGACTCCGCGAACTGGCTGCGCGCCTGGGAGAGGATCGGCATCGAGAAGCGCGCGCGGCATGCCTACGTCCATACCGACCCGGCGCACCCTGACGGCGCGTCGGTTCTCCCGCTCTACGCCGTGCGCGAGTCCCCCTTCTGGGACGGATACGAGCGGCAGGTCGGCCTCGTGGGCCGGTTCGGCAACCCGGTGGTCTTCGCCGGCTCCCCGTACTCCATGTACGGCAAGCGCGGGCACGTGCCCGCTGCGCTGGTCCGGGGCGCGTACGCCACCGCGATGGAATGGATCGAGTCCGGACCGGCCGAGGTGCTCGTCGTGCCCAACCTCACCGAGGAGGGCGTGGCCGACTGGCTGGCGGTGGCCGGGCCTCCGGTCGGCCGCGTACTGCTCGAACGCACCTACAGCTGCGACCTCTCCGGCGACTTCGACGACCACATGTACCGCGTCACCAACAAGATCAGGCGGGATGTGCAGAGGCGGCTGCGCCGGGCCGACGAGCGCGGCCTGCGGGTCCGGATGATCGAGGGGCCTAAGGCGCACAGGCTGGTGCCGGCCGCGTTCCCGCTGACCGTCGACACCAGCGACAAGAACGACTGGCCGGCCCTGTTCGACGAGGACGCGCTGCACGGCATGCTGCGGGTGCCCGGCGCCATGATGGTCGCCGCCGAGGTGGACGACCGGCTGGTCGGGGCCTTCTTCGCCTTCCGGCGCGGGTCGGAAGTCACCTTCATGTGCGGCGGTGTCGACTACGCCACGCTCCACGACCTGAGCACCTACGTGGCGCTCATGTACCGCAGCACCGAGTGGGCGTACGGGCACGGCATGCGGCGCATCGAGTGGGGCCGCGACAACTACCGGTTCAAGGAGCGACACGCCCTGACCGGCACCGACCTGTGGGCCTTGGTCTACGCCCCCGAGCGCCGCCCGGACCTGGAACCGGCGCTCGCCCACATGCACCAGGTACTGTCCGCCTACATCACGGGAGACTGAGATGGGACCAGGCCGGCGCCCTGCCGCACTGCTCCTGGCAGCCGTCGTCAGCGTCAACGCGTCGTACACGGTGATGATCCCGTTCGTGCCGGACCTGGAGCACCGGGTCGGGGCCGGGCCGGTCGTCGTCGCGCTGACCTTCGCACTGTTCGCTGCGGCCAAGGCGCTCGCCCAGCCGGTCGGCGGATGGTGGGTCGACAAGTGGCGGGCTGACCGCGTCGCCATGCTGTCCATGCTCACCGCCGCGGTCGGCATCCTCCTCACGGCCCTGGCCCGGGACAGTTTCACCCTGCTGGGCGCCCGGGTGTGCTGGGGGATCGGCGAGGGACTGGTGTCGCCGGCTCTCTACGCCGGCATGACGGCGCTGTGCCGGCAGCACGGAATCCCCACCAGCAGGATGATGGGGAACTTCGGGTCGGCAGCGGTGGCCGGGTTCCTCCTCGGGCCGCTGGTCGCCGGACTGGCCGTACCTGCCGGCTTGACGGCGCTCTTCGTCGCGGGCGCCGCGGTGACCGCAGCGACGGCTCTCGGACTCGTACTGGCCATTCCCGGGCCGGAGCCTGAGGGAGCCGGGGAAGAACCGGATTCCGTCCCCGCCTCGGACGCCTCCGCGGCGGGGCCCGCACCGGCCCGGTGGTGGGTGTGGGCGCTCCTGCTCGGCGGGCTGGACATGTTCACCTTCCTGGTGTACTCCGCGCTCGAACCGGTCCTGCCGGTCTACCTCAGTACCGGAGCGCACACGTTGGCACGAACGGCGATCTCGGCGGTCTTCGTCGCCGGACTGGCCGTCTCGGGCCTGACGATGTGGCTGCTGGGCCGGTACACGCCGCCACTGTGGAACCTGGCGGCGATCGGACTGGGTCTCACAGCCGTCGGCCTGTGCGCCATGGCTGCCAGTGCCCACTTCGTGGCCGTCGGCGGAAGCTTCATGGTCTACATGTTCGGTTATGCGACGCTCTTCCTTGCCGCCCGGCGCGGGATTGTCGAGCTGAAGGCCGCCACGGCGAACGACGGCAAGGCCTTCGGCCTGTTCGGCCTGGTCTCGGACATCGGCAACGTCCTCGGCCCCGTCATCGGCATCGCCCTCTACGAGGTGACCGACCGACTGCCGTTCCTCCTGCTGGGCGCCGTCAGCGGCCTGGTGCTGCTGGCCCTCGCCACTGTGGGCCGGCGCCGGGGCACGCTGCCCGGCAGCGCTCCCGCGGAGCGCGACACGGCGGCGCCGCGGGCGGCGGGAGCAGCACAAGACGCCGGCAATCCGGCGGTGATACCGGCCGCGGCCACAGCGGAGCCGGACGGCTGACGACGTCCGTACTCGCTGGACGACAACCATCGACGCCACGGCAGATCAGCCACCACCTCAGCGAGGTCTCCCGTGCCGGCGCTGTGCCTGCAGGCAAAGTCGCCCGTGCTGACCGGGAGTTGTTCACCAGCCGAAACCTCATCACAGTGTCCTACGAATAGGGGAACCGATGTCCAACACCACCGGTGCCGTGCCGGATGCAGCCCGCCGACGGAGACGACGGCACGTCATAGCGATACAGGCGCTGGCAGCCGCGCTCCTGGTCGTTGCCGCCGCAGTCGTGTATTCCCGGGGCGCATCGGCCGCGTCGACCTCGGCGTCGACGACGGATCAGCCGTTGTCGACGGCCCAGCAGCAGGCGGGCATGACCTCCGGACAGCCTTTCTCCGACCCGCCGGTCCTCGACACCGTCACAAGCCCGAACATGACGATCACCCTGAACGCGCACGACACGCGCTTCGAGGTGGCCGGCAAGCAGGTGTGGGGCCAGTCCTACAACGGCTCGTTCATCGCCCCCACCCTGCACTTCGTGCCAGGTGAACACGCCACGATCACCCTGGTCAACAACCTTTCGGTTGCGACCAATCTGCACTTCCACGGCCTGCACGTCTCGCCGTCGAACGACTCGGACGACTCTTTCCTGTGCATTGCCCCGGGTACCACGTTCCGCTACCACCTGAACCTGCCCGCCGACCATCCGGTCGGCACGTACTGGTATCACAGCCATGCCATGGGCACGACCTGCCCCTCGGACGGTTCCGGCATGGCGGGGATGGACATGTCTCCCTCGCCCGGCGCCGGCTTCTCTCCCGGGGACGTGGAGAACCAGATCTTCGCAGGCCTCTCGGGTGCCCTGGTCGTCGGCGACGACCGGGCCCTGCTGCCACCCGCCCTGCAGGGCATCACCACGCACACCGTGAACCTGAAGGACGTTCAGGTCGACAAGACGGGTCACATCGTCCAGAACACCGACACCACGTCGATCGACTCCAACGCCCCGACGGTACGGCTGGTCAACGGGCAGTTGCTGCCCGTGCTCATCATCAAGCCCGGTGAGACCCAGCTGTGGCGCCTGGCCAACGTCGGCGCTGACATCTGGTACCACCTCCAACTCGACGGCTACCGGTTCACCATGATCGGTCAGGACGGCGTTCCGGCCTCGAAGGTGACCACGTCCGACACCCTGCTGCTGCCCCCCGGCAAGCGCTACGACGTGCTGGTCACCGCGGGCAACCAGTCCGGCCGGACAACCCTGCGCACCCTCGCGTTCGGCAACGGTCCGGACGGTGACAGCTACCCCGACACCCCGCTGTTCACGGTCAACGTCGCCGGTCCCGCACAGGCCCAGCTGCCGCCCGTCTCCGGCACGCTGCCCTCCTCGCTTCCCGACCTGTCCGACGCCCCCATCGCGCAGAACCGCGGCGTGACCCTCAGCGGGGACGACTCGGAAGGCTTCCTCATCAACGGCCGGCAGTTCCGTATGGACTCCTCGGTCTTCAGCACCCCCGCGAAGGTGAACACCGTCGAGGAGTGGACCGTTACCAACGAGGCCGGTGAGGACCACCCCTTCCACATGCACACCAACTCCTTCCAGGTCATGTCGATCAACGGCGTGCCCCAGCCCTACACCGGCCGTCAGGACACCATCCCGGTGCCCCACGAGGTCAACGGCGTGCCCGGCAAGGTGGTCATCCGCGTCCCGTTCTCCGACTTCACCGGCAAGGTCATGTTCCACTGCCACATCGCGGCCCATGAGGACAACGGCATGATGAGCTACATCAACGTCGTCGACTGAGTTCACCGCGCTGACCTGCACAGGAACACCGCCAGGTGATCAACCGGCGGAGGGAGGAAGAGGCGGCGACCCTCCGCCTCTTCCTCGGTCGAGAAGTACTCCCACCGCTCACCACGTTCGTGCGAGGACGGCGTCCCTGTGACGTCGTGTCGATGTGATCGCGACACGGCAGCGCGACGCTCGACGTGTCGAACGGGTCACAAGCACGCGGGACTCCGTCCCGAACCCCGCACCGCCAGGAGGCATGGATGGTTGTCGAAACCACCTACGGACTGACCACGGCACTGGTGACGGCCGATGAGGCCCTGCATACCAACTGGGCGTCCCGGCGGAGTGAGTTCGACGTGGTTCGCGTCGTCGACCCCGACCCGCGCTGCCGACCGCAACTGCGGCGGGCCGGGTTCGCCGTCCATCCGGCCTGGGTCACCTGGATCGCTCCGGCCGGCCCCTCCGAGGAGGCCTTTCTCGACGGGCTCTCCGGAAAGGAGCGCCGGAGCGTCCGGGCCGGCATGCGTTACGTGGCCGAACAGGGCATCCGTATGAAGGCGGTCGTGCCACTGGATCCGGACACCTACGACGCCTTCCTGCAACTGTACGAACGCCAGATCAGCACCATGCGCCACGGTGTGCCCTTCGCGCGCCACGACCGTGACGACGTCCTCGCGCACGCCGACGAGTACTTCGCCGTGCAGGCCCTCGCGGACGGCACGCTCGTCGGCTGCTGCGTGTGCCGCGTTCGCGAGGACGTGTCCACGGTGGTGATCCGCTTCGCCGCCACGGCTCCGGACAGCCGGCAGCACCGCGTCGTCCGAGCCATGTACGTGCAGGCGTTCCAGGTCGCCCGTGAGTTGGGCTGCCGGGACATCTCACTGGGCACCGACCCGGCACTGTACGGCCACATCGCCAAGCCGGGCCTGTTCAGCTTCAAGACGGCACTGCGCTTCACTCCGATCCCGGCACGCTTCTTCGGGACGATGGACGATCCCGACGAGGCCACCCGAGTCCTCCGCCTGGACGCGCTGAGCGAACCCTCCCTGCTGCTGCGCTACCACCTGCCCGCTGATGACGGCTCAGGGCTGATCGCCGAAGGGACCCCGCTCGGGCTCGATGTGCTGATCAACGAGCCGAGCCCCGACCTCGTGCCGTACCAGGCGCCGTTCGTCCAGGACGTCGATGTGCGACTGGCCGGGTGATACGGCATCCCGGCCGGCACCTTCGCGAGGCGTTCCTGCGGGCCTTTCGACGGACCTCGCAGCCGGAATCTTCCTTGCGCGACCACGACCGTATCGCCGGTGGTCATCAGTCTCCCTGGGGTCGGGTTCCCAGGACCGTCGTAAGGCCGTCAGGATCGCTGACCTGGATCGACAGCCAGCCGTCTTCGTGCACGTGGATGTCAAGTGGTCGGCGCGGGGCGCGAGGGTGACCACCTGCTGGGCGGTGCCACCGATGGTCGCCGTCGTCTTCAGCTTCGGCACGCCGGGGGCGAGGGTGGCGCCCGGGGTGTCGGTGAAACAGCTCGCGGCCGTCAGCAGCCACTGCGGAGCCACCAGCGTGGCCGAACAGCCCCGCTGGCCGCCGACGTCGAGCCGTGCGGTGGCCGCTGCTGTGGCGGCGGGGGCCTGCGGGCCCGACACGGCGGCCGCGGGCACGGCCGACAGGGCGGCGGCAGCCAAAGTCCGACGCGGTAGCTGCCGATATGGCGTACTCCTCGCGGGCCAACCGCGCCTAAAGCTACATGGCGGGACTCCAACTACGCGGATCCATCATCTGGATGCGCAGCCTCAACCCGGGGCCGCGGTTGCGGCGCCCGACTGGTAAGCCGGACGCCGCAACCCCGGACGTCAGGCCGACGCGGTGACCGCTCCGCCGAGGTGCCGGGCGAAGAACCGGACCGCGCTGTCGACCTCGAACCGGGGCAGCTCCTTGTGCTTGCCCGAGTTCACGTGCAACGACTTCTCCGCCGAGGCGAAGGCGTCGAACAGCGCGAGGCCCTCCTCGCGGGAGATGTGCTCGTCGTCCCACTGCAGGTCGAACTCGATCGGGATGGTGATCTGCTCCGCGTAACCGGCCAGCACGTAGGGCCAGTGCTGGCCGAAGACCGCGGCCGTGATCCGGGGCTCGGCGGCCACGAACGGCACGCCGATCGCGGTGCCCATGTTGATGCCCCAGAAACCGATCGGCCCGTCGGTTCCGATCTCCGGGAGCTGCTGGAGGGCGTCCAGCAGCGCGTGGTACTCGGGCACGGCGAGCTTGGCGAGGTGGTCGTTGTAGCGGACCACGATCGGGCCCTCCGGCTCGCCGGCCGCCCGGGCCGCGAACAGCGCGGCAACCTCCCGCTCGTCGTACTCGGTGCGCGGCCGGTCGCCGTGACCGGGCGCGTCGAGGACGGCCACGTGGTAGCCGCAGCCGTGCACCAGATGCCTGGCCCGGCCCGACATCGCGGGGTGCTTCTTGTGGTTGCCGCCCCCGTGGGCCTGGAGGATCAGCGGCGCACGGTCTGCGCCGGACTCGGGAGACCGGAGGACACCGGGGACGCCGTTGACGGTGAAGTCGCGCTCGACGATGCCGTCGGCGGTGGACTCAGCGGTGAAGAGGAAAGTGTTCATGGCAGTTGCCCTTCGAGAGTGCCTTGTGAGGGAGGCGCTCCCGGCGACAACTACGTCAATCGCCGGCCGTGACAGAAAGGGGGAGCACCCACGTCGGTACAACGTTCATGGGTCTCACCTCCTCGGACGGTGTCACGGTCGACTGAAAAGCTATCAGCTTGATCATCATCCCTTCAACCCATTTCCCCGCCACGTGATCACGACTCCGGGCAGGCGCTCGGCGCGGGCAGCTACCACACCGTCGGGGTCACTGCGTCCGGAGGGGTCCTCGCAGCGGGAGACAACAGCTACGGACAGTGCGCAGTCGGCGGTTGGCGCGACATCGTCGCCGTGGCGGTGACATTGGTTCCTCACTGTCAGGCTTGGCGGGCGTAGGACGTGAGGCGATCGGCGAGCGCGATGACGAGGTCGCGCAGTTCAGCGGGGCGTTCGATGACAAACGGCCGGTCGAGTGAGGCGAGTATCCGAGGCAACCAGTCGAGCCGCTGCGCCCGCAGTTCGACGCGCAGCCAGTGCTCGGCCGCCGGGGCCTGGCCGGCCGCGGGCTCGTGCTCCTCCAGGCTCGCGACGCTGGCGGGGAGGTGCGCGCGGATCTGCTCAACTGTCCCGTGGATCCGCAAGGTCACCTCATGCCGGTACTCGGCCGTGGCTAATCCTGACATCACGCGCTGTGCTGGACCGGGACCCACGGGCGCTTCGAATGAGCCGGGCAGGGTCCTCGCGTCTGCGATGCGATCGAGCCGGAAGGTTCGGTCCTCGCCGACCTGGGCGTCCTTGCCCGTGACGTACCACCGGCCCGCGTGGGCCACGATCCCGTACACGTGCAGTGTGCGTTCGCTGCGCAGTCCGTCGCGGTCGGTGTAGCGGATCGAGACCGGCCGACGGTGGCGCACCGCATCGGCGATGGTGAGCAGGAGCCCGGCGTCCGGGCGATCCAACTCACCGGGCTGATCCGTGAAGGCGAGAGCTTCCAGGAGGGCGTCGAGCCGGCGGGCGATGTGCTTGGGCAGCACCCGCCGGATCTTGGCCGACGCCGTCTCGTTTGCCGTGCGCTCCGTCGTCGTCAGCCCTGCCCGGCGGCCGGCGACCAGGCCGAGCAGCACGGCCAGCGCCTCGTCGTCGCTGAGCATGAGCGGAGGCAAGCGGTACCCGGGGGCCAGCCGGTACCCGCCGTAGCGGCCGCGCACCGACTCCACGGGCACGTCCAGGTCGATCAGCTGGCCCACATACCGCCGCACAGTGCGCCCTTCGACGCCGAGACGGTCGGCGAGCTCGGCCACAGTCCGGGTGCCGCCCGACTGCAGCAGCTCCAGAAGTGTCAGCACGCGGCCGGTGGGTCGAGACATGTTCGCAGCCTAACGCGAATACAGGACCGATCCTGTCCACTATTTCTCCTAGCCTGCGCCGTGCACGCCTCCAGCACAGCCAAGGAGATTCCCATGGACTTCGTCTCGATCCGCATCATCACCAGCGACGTCGCACGCCTCGTCGACTTCTACGAGCGAGCCACAGGAATGCAGGCGATACGGGCCACCGAGGACTTCGCCGAACTCAAGACCGCGGGCGCAACCCTCGCGATCGCCGGCACCCGCACCGTCCCGCTGTTCGCCCCGGGCTCAGCCCGCCCGGCGGACAACCACAGCGTGATCACCGAGTTCCTCGTCGACGACGTGGACCGCGTTCACCAGAACCTGACCGGCTTCGTCACCGACTTCGTCAACGAACCCACCACGATGCCCTGGGGCAACCGGTCGCTGCTGTTCCGCGACCCCGACGGCAACCTCGTCAACTTCTTCACCCCCGTCACCCCGGAGGCCATCGAAAAGTTCGCACGCTGACGCCACGCACAGCCGCTCACGCGGGAGCCCCGAGATCCCAGGGCTCCCGATGAACGCGGCGCCCGGGTCCAGGTGCGCCACCAGCAGGGCACATCGGAACGCACCGCTTACCCCTGAAGGACGTCTGCGCTTGTGCCTGCGGGGTCCCGTCTTGACCCGCGGTATGAGGGGAGCGAGTAACTCCCACTCCTGGTCGGTGAGTTCATGACGGCGTACCACGACGGCGTACCACCCCTCACTGGAGGTGCTTGCGGTGTAGCCGGTGGTGCCGTCCGGGGCCCACCCGGCCATGGCCTCACCTTTCGGTGATCTCGGAGAGCCATGCCGCGTCCTCCGGGCCCGGCGCTTCGAGACCGGGTGCGGGCAGCCAGCGGACCTCGCCCGTGCGCAGGGCGACCGTGGCCCGTGGCCGCATCGGCCCGTAGTCCCTGCGCGAGAGCAGGACGAGTTCCCAGACTGTCGCCGTCATGGCGTCGAGCCGG
Organism: Streptomyces sp. NPDC107546; assembly: GCF_055639175.1. NCBI lineage: Bacteria > Bacillati > Actinomycetota > Actinomycetes > Kitasatosporales > Streptomycetaceae > Streptomyces > Streptomyces sp. NPDC107546. The sequence goes on from NZ_JBVKBA010000017.1 coordinate 59,297, forward strand.
GTGGCGCAGTCGGCGCTGACTCGCCGCGGATCCCGGGTCCGGCCCAGGGACAGATGCGGGGTGAAGTCTTTGGCGGGCCCACGACAGCGCGGGAACCGCCGCTGCAGTACGCGGTGCAGGTCCGCCCACGGTGCCTTGCCGCCCGCCGCCGGGTCGAGCCACACGGTGAAGTGGGCCTGGTGCCGGAAGGTGCGCACCCCGTCCAGCCGGGCGGTGAAGACAGGCGTCTCGGCCGTCGCCGCGGCGAGCAGCGGCGCGGCCCGCTCGAAGTGGGACTCCGGCACGAAGCCGAAGAGGACGTTGACGTGCGGCGGCCAGCGGTGGATCTGCGGATCGTAATCCCGGCGGATGTCCTGGATCGGCGGCCACAGCTCCGCGGGCGGGATCCAGGCCACCGCGGTGCGGGCCGTGTGGGGGACGTCCAGGACGCCGACGGGCTCGCCCCTGCCGAGGCTCGAGCCGAAGCTCAGGTCATCTTGCGGGTCCTGCACCCGGCCTGCGCCCGACGCGTCGACGCGGTCCACGCCCGTGGCCCGGTCCCAGACCAGCTCGCCGTCCGCCTCGATGAACATCACCCGGTGCCAGGGGATGTCGCCTCCGGGCACGAAGGAAGGCAGCGGGATGCGTTTGAAGGCACCCCCGCGCTGGCTGATCCCCAGAACGAACCGGCCCGGGTCGAAGCGCGGGTCCCAGCGGACCCGGTGATAGATCTCGTCGCTGGTTCGCATCACGCCTCCTCTGCGGCCGTCACGCCTTCTCCTCCAGGGTGCCGCCCACCCTGTGCTCGACGGTTGTTCCGTTCGAACCGTGACGATTCAGGTGCGGTACGTGATGGTGTGGAACGCGTTATTCCCGCCGACCGGCGAGTGAGTCGGGCCCTGGTCTCAGGAGACGGGAGTGGGACCCTTCCCGTGACGCGCGTCGTCCGGTCCGAACAGGGCGAGGTAGGCGGCGCCCTCGCGTTCCCCTGTCTCGTAGCGCCAGCCGGCGCTGGACTCGATCTGCCAGAGCCGGGCGCCCCCGCCGTCGGTGAGAGCGGCGACCGGCAGGTGACGCCCCGTGGACCAGGTGCCCTGGGAGTAGCGCTCGAAGCAGCCACGGCCCTCGTGGCCGTGGACGGCCCTGTTCAGCTCCGTCCTCCCTCCGGCCGGGGACCCCTGCCGGGCTCCCGCCGGAGCGAAGACGTCGAGACAGCAACCACCCTCCAGCCCCCAAAGCCGACGCAACCGGACGGAAGTCCTCGTGCAGGTCTGCCTCTTGAGGACCACGTGGCGGACGAAACCTGAAGAAGCATTGCGATACGAGGGGTGTTGACGGGCCTCGCCGACACCTTAAGATCCCTGCTGCTCGAAGTACCGATCGTCGTACGGAATATCGAACGAGGTCAGCTGACAGCTTCGCAGGCTTCCCTACTCCGGCCGGTACGCAACGCAACGGTCTGTCACAAAGGAATGAGCCGCATGCCTTCAGAAGCCGGAGTGCCGCGCAGAACCGTCCTCACCGTCCTGGGCGCCGCCTCCCTCGCCGGGACCTTCGCCGCCGCCGCTCCCGCCGGGGCCGCCGAACCCACCGGCACAACCCCGAGCGCCACTACCGCGGACCTCCCCGCCGCAGCCGCACACTGGGCCTTCGACGAAGGCTCCGGCACCTCGGCCGCCGACTCCTCCGGCAACGGTCGTACCGCGACGCTCCAGGGCGCCGCCGGGTGGGACACCGGCAAGGTCGGCACCCACAGCCTGAGCCTCACGGCAGGCGGCAACGCCACGGCGTCCGGGCCGGCCCTCGACACCTCCAAGGCGTTCTCGGTGGGAGCCTGGGTCAACCTCGCTCAACTCGGCGGCTACCAGACCGCCGTCAGCATCGACGGCAAGGTCGTCAGCTCCTTCTACCTGGGACTGCGCGACGACACCGGCACCTTCGCCTTCGCCCGGCTGAACTCGGACGCCACTCAGAGTGCCGCGGTGGCGGCCGCCGCCTCAGCGCCCACCACCAGCACCTGGACCCACCTGGCCGGCGTCAGCGACCCGACCGCCGGCGTCATCCGCCTCTACGTCAACGGCGTGCTGGAAGGGGAGACCGCCTACACCGCGGCCTGGGCCGGCAGCGGCGACACCGCCATCGGCCGTGCGCTCTACGGCGGTGGGCACGTCGACCAGTGGCACGGCCTGATCGACGACGTATGGATGTTCCCGTCCGCTCTCACCTCCGAGCAGGTCGCGGCGCTGGCCGGCGTCCCCGTGGAGACCACGACGCCGCTGCTGAGCGTGGACGTCGGCAATCCCGCGCACGCCGTGTCCCCGATCCTCCCCGGTTTGATGTTCGAGGACATCAACCACTCCGGCGAGGGTGGCATCTACGCCGAGCTGGTGCAGAACCGCTCGATGATGGCCAGCGACACCACGCCCGTCCACTGGTCCGCCGTGGGTGGAACGTCCCTCGCACTTGACACCGCCAACCCGCTCAACGCCGCGCTGAACCGTTCCCTCAAGGTCGTGCTGCCGAGCAGCACCGGAGCCGGAAACCGGGCCGGCGTCGCCAACGACGGCTTCTGGGGCATACCGGTGCGGCCCGGAACCACCTACACCGCCCGGCTGTTCGCCAAGGCGTCGCGGCGCATCGGCGCGCTCACGGTGGCCATCGAGTCCGCGGACGGCGCGACGGTGTACGCGTCCGCCCACGTCCCGCACATCGGCACCGCCTTCCCGGGCCGCCCGTTCGAGCTGACCCTGCGCACCGGTTCAGGCGCCCCCGTGGTCGGTGACGCAAGGCTGACCGTCACGACGGCCGACCCGACTGCCGCGGGCGAGACCCTGTGGCTCCAGCATGTGTCCCTCTTCCCGCCCACCTACAACAACCGGCCCAACGGCCTGCGCGTCGACCTGATGGACAAACTGGTCGCTCTGAAGCCGAAGTTCCTGCGCTTCCCCGGCGGCAACTTCATCGAGGGCAACACCATCGCGACACGGTTCAACTGGAAGAACACCATCGGTCCGGTCTGGGAGCGCCCCGGCCACATGGACGACGCCTGGGGCTACTGGTCCACGGACGGCCTCGGACTCCTCGAATACCTTCAATGGGTCGAGGACATGCACGCCCAGCCGGTCCTCGCCGTCTACGCCGGCTACTCGCTCAAGGGCGAACACGTCACCGGCGACGCCCTCAAGCCGTTCGTCCAGGACGCCCTCGACGAGATCGAGTACATCACCGGCCCTGTCACCAGCACCTGGGGCGCACGACGTGCCGCCGACGGACATCCCGAGCCGTTCCCCCTGGAGTTCGTGGAGATCGGCAACGAGGACTGGTTCGACTCCTCGGGGTCGTACGACGAGCGGTTCGCGGCCTTCTACGACGCGATCAAGGCGAAGTACCCGCATCTGAAGCTGATCGCGACGACGTCCGTGACGAGCCGCACGCCGGATCTGATCGACGAGCACTACTACCTCGCGCCGTCCGCCGCCCAGGCCTCCACTCACAAGTACGACAACCGGGACCGCACGTCGACGAAGGTGTTCGTCGGGGAGTGGGCCGCGCAGGAGGGCCGCCCCACACCCGACCTCAACGCGGCACTCGGCGACGCCGCTTGGCTGGCCGGTCTGATCCGCAACTCGGACCAGGTCCTCATGGAGTGCTACGCCCCGCTCTTCTCGCACGTCAAGAACAACGTCTGGGCCACCAACCTGATCGCCTACGACAACCTGACCAGCTACGTGTCGCCCAGCTACTGGGCACAGCACATGCTGACGAGCAGGCTCGGCACCACGGTGCTGCCGGCCACCGCACGTGCGCTGCCCGGCCTCGCCACCGTGGCCACCCGCTCCGGGAACCGCCTCTACCTCGCGGTCGTCAACTGCGGGACGGAGAAGGTGAGTGTGCCGGTCGAGCTGAAGGGGCTGGCCAGGGGGGTAAAGAGGCAGGCCACCGCGACGGTCCTGACCGGCCCCTCGCGCGCCACCACCAACACGCTGACGGAACCCGACACATTGGTGCCCAGGACGAGCACCGTGACCGGCGCGGCAGCGTCCTTCACCAGCACCGTGCCGCCGCTCTCGGTCACCGTACTGGAGTTGTTCCTCACCTGATCGGTCGCTGCCCGACGTGTGAGGCCTCCTTGAGTCAGGGGTGTCGCCCGGTCTCCGGAGGATCACCCCGCTCCGGCGGCGCTCCTCAGATGTTCCCTCAGCCACTGTTCGGTGTGACTCACGTGCATCAGTGCGGCGGCCTGGCTGAGGGCGGCGTCACGGGTGCACAGGGCATCGAAGATCGCCTCGTGTTCCGCGAGGGTCCTCCCCGCGGCCTGGTCGTCGACCAGGCCGCGCCAGATGCGGGCGCGCAGGGTGCGGCCCGAGATGCCCTCCAGCAGGGTGAGCAGCGTCTCGTTGCCCGTGGCGGAGACCACCGCGCGGTGGAACGCCGCGTCGTGCGCGTTGAGCTGTTCGACGTCGTCGCGGGCCCCTCGCATGGCGTCCAGGTGCTGCTTGACCTCTGCCAGCTGGTCGTCGGAGATCCGGGTGGCGGCCAGAGCGGTGGCGACCGGTTCGAGGAGCCGGCGAACCTCCATCAGGTCCAGCAGTGCCCCCGAGTCGCTCTGCAGCAGCTCGACCGCGCCGCCCAGGCCCTCGAACAGCAGGCTCGGCTGGAGGCTGGTCACATATGTGCCGTCGCCCCGTCGGACTTCGAGCACGCGGGCGACCGCGAGTGCTTTGACCGCCTCACGAGCCAGGTTCCGGGACAGGCCCAGCTGAGCCGCCAGCTCCGGCTCCGGAGGCAGCTTCGAGCCCGGTGGCAGCGCACCGGTGCGGATGAGCTCACGGATCTGCTCAATGGCCTTGTCCGTCAGAGACAACGCGCACCCCTTCCGTCTCCCCCGGAGTGTTCTCCGCGCTGCTTCGCGTGGGGACGTCCGGTCTGATCAGGCCCTGGGTGCGAAGGTCGTCCCAGAGAACTTCCGGGACGTGCCGACCGTGGAGTTCCACGTTGCGCCTGACCTGCTCCTGATCCCTCATTCCCAGGGTGACGCTGATGATACTGGGATGGCTGAAGGGGAAAGCGATCGCGGCGGCGGGCAGGGTCGTGCCGTGACGTTCGCAGATCTCGGCGATGGCCTGGGCACGGGCGACGAACTCCGGCGGGGCGTCCTCGTAGTCGTACTTCATGCCCGGCGCCGGACGGTCCTCGGAGAGCAGGCCCGAGTTGAACACGCCGACGGCCACCACCGTCTTGCCGTGCTCCCGTGCGGCGGGCAGCACGTCGTCCAGCGCCGACTGGTCGAGCAGCGTGTAGCGTCCGGCCAGCATCACCACGTCGGCCGCGGTTTCCCGCAGGAAGCGGGCGAGCATGGCCGACTGGTTCATACCGGCGCCGATCGCGCCGATCACGCCCTGGTCGCGCAGGTCCGCGAGGGCGGGCATGGCTTCGTCGGCTGCCTGCCGCCAGTGGTCGTCGGGGTCGTGCACGTAGACGATGTCGAGGCGGTCGAGACCCGTACGCTCCAGGGTGGCGTCGATGGAGCGGCGCACGCCGTCCCGGCTGAAGTCCCAGCGGCGGCGCAGGTCGTCCCGGACGACGAACCCCTCGCTGTCGACGCCCCGCGGCTGCTCGTTGGGCACGAGCAGCCGGCCCACCTTGGAGGAGACGACGTACTGCTTGCGGGGACGGTCGCGCAGGGCGGCCCCCAGGCGTCGCTCCGAGAGGCCGAGCCCGTAGTGCGGCGCGGTGTCGAAGTACCGGATGCCGCCCTCCCAGGCCGCCTCGATCGCGGCTGCCGCGTCCTGGACCGGTGTGACCCGGTAGAGGTTGCCGATGGCGGAGGCCCCGAAGCCCAGCTCGGTGACGTCGACGGTGGTGTTCGTGATGTTCCGGTGTCGCAAGACGTGCTCCTCGGGTCCTACGGGTGGGACAGGGCGCCGTTCAGCGTCTGACGGTGGCCGAGCCGCCCGCCGTGAGCGCGTCGGCGAGCCGGCCGGCGTGCGTGACGGACGGGACGGTGAGCACGGGCAGGATCGGGGCGCCGACCGGCAGGGAGGCGAGAGATACGGTCATCGGCCCAGCCATCCGCCGTCGACGGGCAGGACGGTGCCGTGGACGTAGGCGGCGGCGTCGGAGGCCAGGAACACGGTGGCGCCCGCGAGGTCGTCGGCGGTGCCCCAGTGTCCGGCCGGGATGCGGTCCAGGATCGCCTTGCTGCGCACGGGATCGTCCCGCAGGGCCTGGGTGTTGTCGGTGGCGATGTAGCCCGGCGCGATGGCGTTGACGTTGACCCCGTGCGAAGCCCACTCGTTGGCCAGTGCCTTGGTCAGTCCGGCGATGCCGTGCTTGGCGGCGGTATAGCCGGGGACGGTGATGCCGCCCTGGAAGCTGAGCAGCGACGCGGTGAAGATGATCTTCCCTTGGCCGCGGGCCACCATCGTCGCGCCGACGGCTCGAGTCAGCGCGAACTGGGCGTTGAGGTTGACCTGGAGGACCAACTCCCAGTCGGCGTCGGAGTGTGCGGCGGCCGGAGTGCGGCGGATCGTGCCCGCGTTGTTGACGAGGATGTCCACCGGCCGCTCCCGCCCGGCCAGGTCCGCGCCCAGGGCCCGTACGGCGGCGGGGTCGGCGAAGTCGGTCCGGATCGCCTCGAAGGTGCGGCCCGCGGCGACGACGTCCTTCTCCACCGCGCTGCCGGACTCCTCCAGTGAGGCGCTGACGCCGATGACGTCCGCGCCGGCCTCGGCGAGCGCACGGGCCATGGCCCGGCCGATGCCGCGCCGGGCGCCGGTGACGACGGCGAGCCGGCCGGTCAGGTCGAAGAGAGGCATCTCAGGCTCCCGTCGTGTCGTTGCCGCAGTCCACCAGGATTTTCATCACGTCCCCGCCCGCCTCCAGCGCCTCGAAGGCCGCGGGCGCCTCGCTGAGTGGCACGACCTTGCTGATCAGCCGCTCTGCGGGGATCGTGCCGTCCGCCACCAGCGTCACCGCCTGCTCGAAGTCCGAGCGGTCGTACAGCCGGGCACCGACGAGGGTGAGTTCGCGCCAGAAGAAGCGGTGCAGGTTCACCTCGCGGGGCCGGGGGTGGATCGCCACCAGGCACAGACGGCCGCGCACGCCCAGCACCTCCACGGCGGTGTCGACTCCGCCCGCCGCGCCGGAGACCTCGAAGGCGACCTCCGCGCCCGCGCCGCCGGTCCACCGCTGGACGAGCCCGGGCACGTCCTCGGCGGCCGGGTCCCAGGCGGTCAGGCCCAACTCCTCGGCCAGCAGGCGCCGGTGGGTGCTCGGCTCGACCACGCGGACCTCGGCACCGGCCGCCCGCGCCACCAGAGCGATGAGCACCCCGACCGGTCCACCGCCGACCACGACGACCCGCTCACCCTCCCGCACCCGGGCCCGGCCGACGTCGTGCACGGCGACGGCGGTGGGTTCGACGAGGGCGGCCCGGTCCAGCGAGACGGACTCCGGCAGGCGTACGAGCGTGGAAGCGGGCACCGTCCAGCGCTGCTGCATCGCGCCCGGCGAGTCGATGCCGATGAAGTCGAGGTTCTTGCAGATGTGCCGGTGCCCGGAGGCGCACGCCGGGCAGGTGCCGTCCCAGCGCAGCGGCATCACGGTCACCGCGTCACCGGGGTGCCAGCCCTCCACGCCCGGGCCGACGCGTACGACGCGGCCGGACATCTCGTGCCCGAGGACGGCGGGCGCGGCGACCCGGGCGTCCATGTCGCCGTGGAAGATGTGCAGGTCGGTGCCGCAGATGCCGACGTAGGCGGGCGCCAGTTCCACCTCGCCGGGGCCGGGGGAGCGGGTCTCGGCGGGGGCCGTGTCCAGGGTGCGGGCGGCCGTGTAGCGGACTGCGAGTGTCATCGTGGGGTCAGGGTCCCTTCAGCGCGGACGCCGATGGTCAGCAGCAGGTTGGCGTATGTACGGATGTCGGCGGTGACGATGGCCAGCGCCAGGTCGGGGGAGCGTGCGGCGTCGTAGAACGCGAACCGGTCCAGCGTCTCCACCGGGGCGGGCGCCAGCCGGGCGCGGTACTCGGCGATGGCCGGCGGCTCCGGTTCGCCCTCGGGAGGCACCATCACCTGTGCCGACTCCACGGGGATCGCCCGCAGGAGGACGTCGAGCACGGTGGTGACGTCCAGCAGGCCCGGCCTCAGATTGAGGTGGACGGTTCTGGCCCGCTCGCCGGTGGCCGTACCGGCGGGGTAGTGGCCGTCGGCGAGCAGGACGCGGGCGCCGTGGCCGGCGCCGGCCAGGGCTTCGAGGATTCCGGGGTGCAGCAGTTCCGTCAGGAGCACGGCGTCCCCTCCTTCGTCGGGGCGGGAGTCAGGTGGTAGAAGTCCGTCGCGGTGCCGGTGAGCACCGCGTGGATCTCGGCGCCGGAGCAGCCGTCCAGGAGTTCGTCGACGGCGTCGGCCCAGCGGTTCCAGCCGCCGGCGAGGACGCAGACCGGCCAGTCCGAGCCGAACATCAGCCGGTCGGGGCCGAAGGCGGAGAGCAGGACGTCCCACACCGGACGGATGTCCTCGACGGTCCACTTCTCGTGGTCGGCCTCCGTGACAAGACCCGACATCTTGCAGCGGACCTGGGGATGCCTGGCCAGTGTTCGCACCTGCTGCGCCCAGTCGGTCAGTTCCCGCCGGGCGAGGGGCGGCTTGCCCGCATGGTCCAGGACGAGGGGCAGCTCCGGGATCCTTTCCGCGAGAGAGATCGCCTGGGGGAGCTGGTGGCTGCGGATCAGCACGTCGTAGGCGAGTCCGCGCTCCCCGACCGCACGCAACCCCCGCTCGACGTCCGGTCGTTGCAGCCAGTGCGGGTCGGACTCGCCCTGCACGAGGTGCCGTACGGCCCGCAGGTACCGCCCGGCGGACCCTGTCCGCAGGTCGTCGAGGACGGCGCCGATCGCGGGTGACGTCAGGTCCGCCCAGCCGACGACGGCGCCGATCAGCGGGTCGCTGTCGGCCAGGGCGAGGAGGTCGCGTGTCTCGGGGACGGACGTGATGCACTGCACGAGCACCGTACTCGTCAGCCGCCGCCCGGCGATCGGGCGGGTCGCGACCGAGCGCAGTGCGTGCGAGCTGAAGCTGCGGCGGAGCGGCTCGTGCCCGGGTTCCTCCAGCCACGGCTGCGGCCGCAGGTCCAGGTTCCATACGTGGTGGTGGGCGTCGACGAGGCCCCGGGCGTCAGACACGGGCGGTCCAGACGGGTCCGTCGGGGTAGGCGTACTCCTTGAGGGACTCCGGGTGCATCTGCGCGCTCAGCCCGGGAAGCTCCGGCGCCAGGTAGTGACCGTCGGCGATGCGCACCGGGTCGACGAAGTGCTCGTGGAGATGGTCGACGTATTCGACGACCCGGTCCTCCACGGTGCCGGATACGGCCACGTAGTCGAACATCGACAGGTGCTGCACCATCTCGCACAGACCGACGCCCCCGGCGTGCGGGCACACCGGCACGCCGAACTTCTCGGCGAGCAGCAGGATCGCGATGTTCTCGTTGACGCCACCGACCCGTGCCGAGTCGATCTGCACGATGTCCACCGCGCCGGCCTGGAGGAGCTGCTTGAAGACGACCCGGTTGGCGACGTGCTCGCCGGTGGCGACCTTGATGGGGCTGACGGCCCTGCGGACCGCGGCGTGACCGAGGATGTCGTCCGGGGAGGTGGGTTCCTCGATCCAGTACGGCTGGTAGGGCGCCAGAGCGCGCATCCAGTCGACGGCTTGGGCGACGTCCCATCTCTGGTTGGCGTCCACCGCGATACGGATGCCGTCGCCCACCGCCTCGCGGGCGGTGCGCATGCGCCGTACGTCGTCCTCCAGCAACGCACCGACCTTCAACTTGATCTGGGTGAACCCTTCGGCCACGGCCTCCCGCGCCAGGCGGGCCAGTTTCTCGTCGGAGTAGCCGAGCCAGCCGGGGGTGGTGGTGTAGGCCGGGTAGCCGCGCTCCAGCAGCCGGGCGATGCGCTCCTGGCGGCCCGGTTCGGCACGGCGCAGGATCTCCAGCGCCTCCTCGGGAGTGAGCGCGTCGCTCAGCCAGCGGAAGTCGACCTGCGCGACCAGTTCCTCGGGTGACATCTCGCCGAGGAACCGCCACACGGGCTTGCCCGCACGCTTGGCCGCCAGGTCCCAGGCGGCGTTGACCACCGCGCCGGTGGCCATGTGGATGGCGCCCTTCTCCGGGCCCAGCCAACGCAGTTGGGGATCGTGCACGAGGGAGCGGGAGAACGCGCCGAGGTCGGCGCAGACCTGATCCACGGAGAGTCCGACCACGTGCGGAGCGAGCGCCGCGATGGCCGCGGCCTGTACGTCGTTGCCGCGGCCGGTGGTGAACGCCAGGGCGTGCCCCTCCAGTCCGTCACCGGCGTCGGTGCGCAGGATCACGTAGGCCGCCGAGTAGTCGGGTTCGGGGTTCATCGCGTCCGAACCGTCCAGGTGCTCGGACGTCGGGAACCGCACGTCCAGGACGTCGAGGGCGGTGATACGGGCGGATGCGGACACGGTAGAGGACATGACGGACACTCCTGTGAGAGCAGGTGGGAACACGGGCCCCCTGCGACGGAACGGGCAGCGGCGAGCGGTGTGCGGCGGCGACGGCCGCCTGGTTCACTCCTGGACCTTGCCGCCGGTGATGCGGGAGATGGCGAGGGCGACCAGGATGATCAGGCCGTTGAGAGCGCCGATCCACTGAGCGGGGACGCCCGCCAGCGTGAGTACGTTCTGGATCATGAAGAGCAGCAGGATGCCGCAGAACGCGCCGAACATGGTGCCCTTGCCGCCGTTCAGGCTGATCCCGCCGATGACGGCGGCGGCGAAGACGGTGAAGATGTAGCCGTTGCCCTGCGCGGAGGCGACCGAGGCCAGGCGTCCGGACAGCATCAGGCCGGCGAGGGCGGCGAGCACGCTGCCGGTGACGATCACGATCCACAGCACCCGGTCGGTACGGATGCCGGCCGCCTTCGCCGCGTCGACGTTGCCGCCGATGGCGTACAGCGAGCGGCCGAAGCTGGTCCAGCCGAGCACCACGATCGCGACGGCGAACAGCACCAGGCAGATCCAGATGGACGCGGGCATCCCGAACCATTCCGCGGTGCCGATGTAGAGCATCGACGGCGGCAGCTGGAAGAAGGTCTGGCCGCCGGAGATACCGGTGAGGACGCCGCGCAGCACGATCAGCATGCCGAGGGTGACGATGAAGCCGTTGAGGCCGAAGCGGATGATCAGCAGTGCGTTGATCACTCCGACGAGTACGCCCACGGCGAGCGTGACGGGAATCGCCCACGCGCCGGGCAGCAGGCCGAGGCCGTGGCCCGCGCCGGTCGGCACCACGAGCCAGGCCGCGACGCCGGGCGCGAGGCCCATGGTGGACTCCAGCGACAGGTCCATCTTCTTGACGATCAGGATCATCGTCTGGGCGAGGACCAGCAGGGCCATCTCGGACATGGTCTGCAGGACGTTGATGAGGTTGTCCGCCTGCAGGAAGACCGGGTTGACGATCTGACCGACGATCGCGATGACGACGATCGCGGGGACGAGGGCGAGGTCGCGCAGCCGGGCCACGGGTATCCGGCCGCCCAACAGCCCGGTCCGCCTGCCTCGTCGCTCCGCGGCCTTGGGGGCGGACGTGTCCGCGAGGACGGTTTCAGGCATCGCTTCAGGCATGCAGGTCCACTCCTTCCATCGCGGCCACGAGTTCGTGGTCGTGCCAGCCGCGGGCGATCTCTGAGGTCACACGGCCCTGGAACATCACCAGGACCCGGTCGCACATGCGCAGGTCGTCGAGTTCGTCGGAGGCGATGAGTATCCCGGTGCCGGTCTCCGCGGTCTCCTGGACCTTGCCGAGCAGGAACTCCTTGGAGCGCACGTCCACGCCCGCGGTCGGGTTGATCAGAACCAGCAGCCGGGGGTCGTCGGCGAGGGCGCGGGCCATGACGACCTTCTGCTGGTTGCCGCCGGAGAGGGCGGAGACGGGCAGGTCGGGGCCGGGCGTCTTGATCGCCAGGTGCTCGATCATCCCCTGGGCGAGCCGGTCCCGTCGGCTGCGGCTGAGCAGTCCGTTCCTGCCGATCCTGCGGGGAACGGACAGCGTGGCGTTGTCCGCGATCGACATGTCGGGCACGAAGCCCTGGTGGTGCCGGTCCTGCGGGACGAACCCGGCGCCCGCGGCGAGGGCGGCGGGCACGCTGCCCGGACGCGGACGGTTGCCGGCGATCTCCACCTCGCCGCTGTCGGCGGCCCGCAGTCCCACGACGGTCTCGGCCACCTCGGTGCGTCCGCTGCCCGCGGCCCCCGCGAGCCCGACGATCTCCCCGGCGCCGACCTGGAAGCTGATGTCGCCGTAGGTCTCGCCGCTCAGACCCCGGACGCTGAGCGCGGCCGTGGCGCGGGCGTCGACGGTGCTCGCCCGTTCCTCGCGGCGTTCGGCCGCCGCCTCACCGGTCATGGCGGCGACGAGCTCGGTGCGGGGGAGTTCCGCGACCGGGGCGGTCAGGATGTGGCGGGCGTCCCGGAACACCGTCACCATGTCGCAGATCTCGTAGATCTCCTGCAGGTGGTGGCTGATGAACAGGAAGGTCACGCCCTGGCGTTGCAGGTCGCGGATGCGGTCGAAGAGCCGGTTGATCGCTGCCGCGTCGAGCTGGGCGGTCGGCTCGTCGAGAATGATGAACCGGGCGCCGAAGGACAGCGCGCGGGCGATCTCCACGAACTGCCGCTGCTCCACGCTGAGATCACCGGCGGGGGTCTGCGGGTCGACGTCCACGGACCAGGTCGCCAGCAGGTCCTGTGCGCGGCGGCGCACCCCCTGCCAGCTGATGAGGCGGTGGCGGCCGTGGTCGTGCCGGTTCAGGAAGAGGTTCTCGGCGACGGTCAGCGTGGGGATGATCGTCGACTTCTGGTAGACGCAGGCCACGCGCTGCCGCCAGGCGTCTCGGTCCGTGAGCCGTGGCGCCGGGTCGCCGCCGAAGGTCACCGTCCCCTCGTCCGGAGCCTGCAGGCCGGTCAGGACGGACACCAGGGTCGACTTGCCGGCTCCGTTGCGGCCGACGAGGGCGTGCGTCTCGCCGGGCCTGATGGTGATCCGGGCGCCGCTCAGGGCCACCGTCGGACCGAATCGTTTGACAATGCCCGTCGCCTCGACGACGGGCGGATCGGCCGGGATCCGTCCGTCGTACGCCGGGGCGGGCGCGGGGCTGACTGCTCGCTCCCCGTCGCTCATCTCAACCGCCTTGGTCTCGTTGACTGCTGGCCGCCAGCTGACGTGCTGTCAGTTGAGGTTGTTGCCCCACAGCGACTTGTCGTCGCTCTTGACGCTGGGCACGCCGCCGTAGGTGCCACCGTCGACGGTGACGAGCGGGGCCGAGAGCTGGTCCTCGAGCAGCCCGTCGCGGACCTGGATGATGGTGCTGTTGTGGTCGGTCTTGCCGGGCTGGAACATCTTCCCGTCGATCGCCGCCTTCAGGTAGTACAGGGCGTACTTGGCGTACAGGTCGGCCGGCTGGGAGACGGTGGCGTCGATGTTGCCGGCCGCGATGTCCTTGAGCTCCTCGGGGATGCCGTCGTTGGACACGATGAAGACGTGCTTCTTGTCCTTCGGGCCGACCAGCAGGCCCTTCTGCTTGAGCACCTGGAGCGTGCCGGACAGGGCGAAGCTGGACTCCATGTAGACGCCCTTGATGTCCGGGTTGGCGGTCAGGTCGGTCTGGAGCTTCTGCGCGGCGACCGCGCCGTCCCAGTTGGTGGCCTCACCGAGCACCTTGATGCCGGGGTAGTTCTTCTTCATGCAGTCGTTGAACGCCTCGGTGCGGTCACGGCCGTTGATCGAGTCGAGGCCGCCCTCCAGCATGACGACCTTGCCCTTGCCGCCGAGCTTGGTGCCCAGGTACTGGCAGGCCTTCTCGCCGTACGCGCGGTTGTCGGCCCGCACCACCATGAACACCTTGCCGGTGTCGGGGCGGGTGTCGACGGTGACGACCGGGATCTTCTTCGCCTCCAGTTGCGACAGGGTCGGCGCGATGGCGGCGGTGTCCTGCGGGGCCATCGCGATGCCCTTGACGCCCTGACTGATGAACGTCTGGGCGTTGGCGGTGAGTTTGGCGACGTCGTTCTGCGAGTTGGTGGTCTTGAGCGAGAGGCCGAGCTGCTTGGCGTACTCCGGCGTGTACTTGATGTACGAGTTCCAGAAATCGGTGTCGGAACGCGGGTAGTCGACCCCGACCAGCGGCGCGTCGCTCGACGTGGACGCGGTGCCCGAGCCGCTGCTGCAGGCGCTGAGCAGCGCCAGGGCGGACAGGGCCGAGGCGGTGGAGCAGAGAGCGGTTCTGAGTCTCATCGGTGATTCCTCGCGCTGGTCCCGGAGCGGGAGATGGTTTGCAGGGCGACAGTTGTGTGCCGCCGCATCGAAGAGATGGGATGTATGTATAGGCGGCGAACGAGGGTGCTGTCTAGACGTCGGAAGAAACCGCTGGAAAGGAGATGTATGTGAAGCCCACCCCGGTGGCCGGGGTCTAAATCAATCCCATCAATGATGCGTATTCGTGATGCGCTGACGGCTTGTCCATGGACGTCCCGGGTGGCGTCACGTCCCTCGCGCGTCCACGTAGACATTCCATGTCTGATGCCTGACAAATTGGTCATTACTGCCTATGTATGCACGAAACCGCGAGACAGGAGGGTGCTTTCATCCCCGCACGCCCGTTGACATCTGTGCGTCACATGGTCGAACTTCGTGCGTAACGCCAGGCGCTCCAGAGCCGTGGGGCGTCGTGTGTCCCCTTGTCCCCCACTTCAGGGATGTCCTCATGTCGAGCTCGTTCAACAGACGCCAGTTCCTGGGCGCCGCCACATGCGTAGCCGCGGCAGCCGTCGCCGGAGGCGGCCTCGGGGCCGGCGTCGCACAGGCGGCACCGAGCACCTACACACCGGCGTGGACCTCGGTCGACCAGCACCCGCCCGCCCCCGAATGGTTCCAGGACGCCAAGTTCGGCATCTACTTCCACTGGGGCGTCTTCAGCGTTCCCGCCTACGACAGCGAGTGGTACCCGCGCAACATGTACATAGCCGGCAGCGCGGCCAACCAGCACCACATCGCGACCTACGGCGATCCGTCCGTGTGGCCGTACCACAACTTCATCAACGGGGCGAAGGACCTCGCCGGGAACACCGTGCAGTTCGCGCCGAAGCTCAGGTCGGCGGGCGGCAACTTCGACCCCGACGCGTGGGCGCAGCTGTTCGTCGACGCGGGCGCGAGGTTCGCCGGACCGGTCGCCGAACACCACGACGGCTTCTCCATGTGGAACAGCCAGGTCAACGAGTGGAACTCGGTCGCCAAGGGCCCGAAACTCAATCTGCTGCAGCTGTTCACCACGGCGATCCGGGCCAAGGGGCTCAAGCTGCTGGTCGCCATGCACCACGCGTACAACTTCAACGGCTACTACGACCACGTCCCCGCGCAGTCGGACCCGAGCCTGCAGAAGCTGTACGGGCAGTTGGGCAGGACGCAGGAGAACCAGCTCTGGTACGACAAGCTCAAGGAGGTCATCGACCTCGCCCAGCCGGACATCCTCTGGCAGGACTTCGATCTGAGCAGGGTCGACGAGACGCAGCGCCTGAACTTCCTGTCCTACTACTACAACCAGGCCAACGCCTGGGGCCGTGAGGTCGTCGCCACCTACAAGGACGGTTTCGACAACAAGGGCGAGGTCTTCGACTACGAGCGCGGCGGCCCGGCCGACCTGACCGCGCCGTACTGGCTCACCGACGACAGCATCTCCAGCTCCAGCTGGTGCTACACGCAGGGCATCGGCTACTACAGCACCCAGCAGATGCTGCACTCGCTCATCGACCGGGTGAGCAAGAACGGCAACATGCTGCTGAACATCGCGCCGATGGCCGACGGCACGATCCCGCAGGGACAGAAGGACGTCCTGCTCGGCATCGGCGACTACCTGAAGCGCTTCGGCGAGTCGATCTACTCGACCCGGCCGTGGACGGCGTACGGCGAAGGCCCGACGAAGATGGGCGGCGGCTCCTTCACCAGTCCGACGGCCGGCACCGCACAGGACATACGCTTCACCCGGAACAAGGCGGGCACGGTCCTGTACGCCACCGTCCTCGGCTGGCCCGGCAGTTCGCTGACGATCAAGACCCTCAGCTCCGACCGGATCGATCTCTCCTCGCTGACGTCGGTGAAGCTGCTCGACTCGACGGCCGGCAGCTACATCAGTCTCGCCACGCCCACGCAGGACGCCTCCGGGCTGAAGGTGACCCTGCCGTCGTCGGCGCCGTTCAGCGCCAACGCGTACGTTCTGAAGCTCTCCTTCTCCGGGCAGATCCCCAGCCTGCGGCCCCTCTCCGGCGCCGTCGTCTTCGGGGACGTCAGCTACTCGGGCACGACCGCCGTGCTCCCGGCCGGCGACTACACCGCGGACCGGCTGACGCTCGCCGGTCTCGGCCCACTCACCCTCTCGTCCCTGCGCCTGGCTCCCGGCTTCCAGGTGATCGGCTACTCGGGAGACAACTTCACCGGCACCTCGTGGACCTTCACCGCCGACAACCCCGACCTCCGGGTCACCGGCAACAACGACCAGATCACCTCGCTGAAGGTCCAGCTCAATCCGTCGACGTACTTCCGGATCACCAACGTCACCGACGGCCTTGCCCTGGACAGCGGGGGCAACGTCGCCTCCGGGTCCAACCTCAAGCAATGGACCTGGGACGGCAGTCCCAACCTCCAGTGGCAGGCGGTCGAGGTCGGCGGCGGCTACTACAAGCTGGTCAACCGCACCAACGGCATGGTCGCCGACGGTTGGGGGGACACCGGCAACGGTTCAGCGGCCAGGCAGGCGCCGTGGAACGGCGGCACGAACCAGCAGTGGACGATCACCCACCGAGGAGACGGCCGCTACACGATCGCCAACCGCACCACCGGTCTGGTCCTCGACGGCGGCGGCAACGTCGCCTCGGGCTCCGTCACCAAGCAGTGGGGGTACGGAGGCAGCACCAACCTGCTGTGGACCTTCACGGCCCTCTGACCCTCCCACCCGCATGACAAGCGGCTGCGGCGGGCGCGCTCCATGCACTGCCCGGCGCAGCCGCCTTCTCTGCGCGGCGGAATCACTGCCGGGCGAACTGGACCTCGGTCGGTTGCACGACGTTCGGCCGCAGCGCGTGGCCGGTCGGTCAGGACGCCGTGCCGGTGACCGCGCTTCCCGACCTCGTAACGTGGTAGGTGACGGTGGCGCCGCTCCAGAAGTGGAAGGTCAGCGTCACCGGTTCCCCGTCGTGCAGCGCGTTCAGGAAGTCGGAGGTCAGGATGATCGTGCCGCCCGGGTAGTCCGGCGAGAAGGCCCGGTTGAACTCCTGGTAGGGAGTCCAGCTGGTCTGGCCGGCGTTGCTGCCGTCGGCGTACGTGGCCTCCATGGTCGCCAGCACGTCACCCCGGTACTGCGTGGGAACGGTGAACGAACCGGTCGTGCCCGTCGCGTTCGACAGCACCGGAGTGTCGTACGTGATCACGTCGATCTGCCAGGGCAGCCCGCGGGAGAACCGCGCCCGGAGCGTCGCGTTCACCCCGTAGGCGCGATCGCCGGTCAGCCGGGCCAGCGCACCGGCCGTGAGGGTCAGCTGGTTGCCGGAGACGGTGTAGTCCCGCCCCGCGACGAGCTGGGTGTCGCCCTGCCACAGTCCTTGGAAAGTGGTGCCGTTCGGGTTCAGAGTGAGCGTCTGGGCCGTGACGGGGCTCGACTTGGGCACGAAGACCTTGTCGAAGGAGGCCGTTCCCGAGCGGGTGGTCCAGCTCGACTTGATCCAGGCGAACAGGGCCGGATCCCGCCATT
Source organism: Streptomyces sp. NPDC107546 (assembly GCF_055639175.1). NCBI lineage: Bacteria > Bacillati > Actinomycetota > Actinomycetes > Kitasatosporales > Streptomycetaceae > Streptomyces > Streptomyces sp. NPDC107546. Next base: position 77,100 of record NZ_JBVKBA010000017.1, read on the forward strand.
GCAGGGTCGAGCGGTTCAGGAAGGAGAACGGGTCCCACAGGGCGGTGGTGACCCCCGAGACACGCGCCTGGTATCCGAGCTGCTCGAAGTACTTCAGCCCCTCGCCCCGCTCGATGGGGTCGGGATGGGTGTAGTCCGGCCAGCTCAGCGTGCCGTACTCGCCGACATAGACGGGGATGCCCTTGGCGACGAACGTGTCGTGCATGCGGCCGAAGGCGTCGGTCAGGTCCTTCTGCGCGGTGGCGTCGTACCGGGTGCCGCCCGCGACGTTCACGCTGAACGGGTACCAGCTGTAGTAGTGCACCGTGGCGACCAGATTGCTGTCGTGCAGCGCGTTGATCGCGGCGGACAGGTCGTCCATGAGGGTCTGGGAGGGCGTGCAGCCCTGCGTGGGCAGGACGAGCAGGCGGCTTACGTTGCCACCGCCCGAGGAGCGGACGATGGTGTGGAAGGAGGTGTTCAGCTCGTTGAGGAGCTGCGTCTTCTGGGCGTCCGTGGCGTTGTTGAACTGCGGCTCGTTGACGCTCTCGAAGAGCAGGGCGCGCGGCTCGTCGCGGAACGTGGCGGAGATCTGGGTCCAGGTCGCGTCGAAGCGGGCGAGCACGTTGTCGTGGTCGGTGGGCATGTTCGCGATCCACTGCCACGAGTCGTGGTGGACGTTGAGCACGACGTAGAGGCCGTCGGCGAGCGCCCAGTCGACCACCTGCTTGACACGGCTCATGAAGGTGGCGTCGATGGTGTAGGGCGCGGTGGCGGACTGGTGGTCGGTCCAGGTCACCGGGATGCGGACGCTGCGGAAGCCCTGCGCGCGGATGGTGTCGAACAGGCTCTTGGTGACCGGCGGGTTGCCCCAGGACGTCTCGTCCGGAATGGCGTCCAGGGTGTTGCCCAGGTTCCAGCCGGGCTGCATCGCGGCGACGGCGTCCATGGGGCGGGCCGGAACTCTGACCGTCGACCGTGCAGGTTGCGCCGCGCTGTCGGTCGCGGCGATCGAGGTTCCGCCGGACAGCCCCAGGATGACGAGCAGCGTCAGCAGCAGGGCGGCCAGGCGTCCGGGGCCGCGGCTGCGGTGGTGCGCGGGTTGCCGTATGTGCTTCATGCGTGTCGTCCCCTTCGGTCGGTCGTCCCTTTTCGGTCGGTCGTGCGTGCCGGTGTGTCCTGTCCTTCTGGCGGTTGCGTTCCTTGGCGGCAGGGGAGTGGGCCGGCTCAGCGGCTGACGGGCTCGTACTCGAACCAGTCGAAGTGGACGGTGCCTGCCGCGGCGTACATACCGATGACCCGGCCGGTGAAGCCGCCGGCGACCTCGGTCGACAGGTAGCGGCCGTCGAGGGCCGCGAGTTCGACGAACGTGCCGTCGGGCTGCTCGACGCCCAGGGAGACGACATCGGGTCCGGTGCACGGCCCGTGCGGAGGCGGCGGGTCGCTCATCGTGACGCCGAGGACCACAGGGCCGTCGGGCACGGGCTGTGCGGCCACGACCGTGCGCAGGGAACCGACGCGCGCGATCACCCGCACCTCCGCGCCGGACGCCTCGACCGCGTAGTGGTGCCGCTCGTCCAGCCGGACGGCGAGTCCACCGCGTCCCTCCGAGGGATCGATCAGCGTGCGTACCCGGCACGACGCGTGCTGCTGGCGCCGGCCGGTGAACACCACGTCGGGCTCGTCCAGGGAGTCGCCCCGCGCGCGGAGCGTCAGCCACCCGGGGCGCTCCTTGGTGGTGCAGTGCTCGGCGGGCCGGTCCCGCAGGGAGATCCAGGACGGCCGCAGGTCGCTGAGGTCGAAGTCGTCCCGGTGCTCCTCGACGGGGCCGGGGGAGAGCGGCCACGGGAGCGTCGAGAGGTCCAGGGCGACCTCGCCGACGACCGGCCAGCCGTCCACCCAGGTCACGGGCGCCAGGAAGGTCTCCCGGCCGAGCACGTGCCAGCCCGGGGTGCCACCGCGCGGCCGCACGCCGAGCAGCACCATCCACCAGGACCCGTCGGGGCCTTGGACCAGGTCCGCGTGCCCGGTGTTCTGCACGGGGTGGTCGGTGCTGCGGTGGGTGAGGATCGGGTTGGCCGGGCACGGCTCGAACGGACCGCCCGGTGTACGGCCGCGGGCGATCGACACGCCGTGGCCGCGCTCGGTGCCGCCCTCGGCGATGAGCAGGTACCAGTGGTCGCCGATCCGGTACAGGTGCGGGGCCTCCGGGGCCTTGGCGCCGGGTGCGCCCGACCAGAGCTTGCGCGGTGTTCCGTACGTCTGTCCGGTGGACGGGTCGATACGGACCTGCGAGACCCCGGCGACCGTGCACCAGCAGGTGCCGTCCTCGTCCCAGGCCAGGTCGGGATCGATACCGGGCACGCCCGGCGCCCATACGGGATCCGACCAGGGCCCCGCGGGGTCGGTGGCCGTGACGATCAGGTTGCCGCCGCCCTCCCGGACATTGGTGACGATCAGCCAGAAGCGTCCGTCGTGGTGGCGCAGAGTGGGGGCGTAGATCCCGCCGGAGGACGGCATGGAGGTCGGCAGCCGTAGTTGGTCCGGCCGGTCCAGGGCGTTGCCGATCTGCGTCCAGTGCACCAGGTCGCGACTGTGGAAGACGGGGACGCCGGGGAAGTACTCGAAACTGGAGCAGGCGAGGTAGTAGTCGTCGCCCACGCGGCAGACGCTGGGGTCGGGGTGGAAGCCGGGGATCACGGGATTGGCCGCGCGGGCGGCGTGGTGCTGAACGGGCACCCCTTCGGTCCTTTCGTCGGGTGAGCCGCCGGACGGCGGCTCCGGGAGTCACGGCCTGCGCAGCACCGCGCGACGGCCGGGCGGGAGTTGGGCCCTCGGGGAGAGCGTCGAAGCGCTTCACTGGCAGGCGAAAGGTAGTGGACGACTTTGACGTGAAACAAGAGCTGTGACAGCGAGAAACTTCCTACCACCAGGTCCATTGACAGGCTGCCAGGGCGGGTGGCCAGCGTCGATGCGCTTCGACACCCGGCTTCGCGACCGATGTTCCGCGCCCACCTGCCGAGGGTGTGTGCTGTGCGCTCCGGGTCCCCGCGTCGGCCGGCTGTGCGGCTTCCGGTCGCCACGGTCACGGATGCGGGCAGGGCAGGCACCCCACTCGGCGCGAGCAGGCCTGCCCGGTGACGCCAACTGTGCATTTCTCACTGCCAGTTCATGACAAAGGTGACTGTCGCGCTCCTGCCACGCATGACAATCTCGCTCCCGTCGGACACGCCGGACGAAGGGGTGGCATGGACAAGCGGTACGAGGTGTTCTGTCTCGCCGACCGGCATTTCTACGAGACCCCCGAGCGGCTGGCCGCCGTCCGCGAGCAAGCCGGGCCGCAGGAGTTCGAGCCGGCGCTGCGCCCGGCCCCCGAGGGCTGGCGGCGCAGTCGCAAGGGGGACTGGCTGCATCTGAGGCCGTCCGGCGCCCCCGGGCCCGCCCAGGGATGGAAGATCCACGTCTCGGCGTGTCTCGACAACGCCGAGAAGACCGCCGCCAAGCTGTGGGACTACTGCGTGCCGCGCGGCATCCCGTTCAAGTTCGTGCCCAGTGCCCGAGAACTGTTTCTGCGTAACTCCAAGTACGCCGACCGCGGCGGCAGCGGCAAGTTCGCCACCGTCTACCCGGGCGACGAGGAACAGCTGCACACCGTGCTGCGCGAACTGGACGAGGTGCTGGCCGGCGAGCCCGGCCCGTACATCCTCACCGACCTGCGCTGGAACGACGGCCCACTGTACGTGCGCTACGGCGCCTTCGCGCCACGCTACTGTGCCGACGCCACCGGCGCGCTGGTGCCGGCCATCGAGGACGACCGGGGCCGGCTGATACCGGACCGCCGCGACCCGGTGTTCCAGGTGCCGTCGTGGGTGCGGCTGCCGGCCTTCCTGGAACCCCAGCTCGCCGCGCGCGCCGCCACCACCGTCGCCGACCTGCCCTACCGGATCGAGCGGGCGCTGCACTTCTCCAACGGCGGCGGCGTCTACGCCGGCACCGACACCCGTACCGGCGACCAGGTGGTCCTCAAGGAGGCCCGCCCGTACGCCGGACTCGCGGCGGACGGCGCCGACGCGGTGACCCGTCTCGAACGGGAGAAGACGGCCCTGGAACGGCTGACCGGCCTGGACGTCGTGCCCGCGGTGCGCGACTGGCTCGACATCGGCGGCCATCGGTTCCTGGTGATGGACTTCCTGCCCGGCCGCACCCTCAACGCGTTCTTCGCCGAACGGCACCCGCTGGTCGCCTCGCGTCCCGACCCGGAGGCCGTGGCCGACTACACCCGCTGGGCGCTGCGGCTGCACCGGGCGGTCGAGGAGGCCGTCGCCGCCGTGCACGGGCGCGGCGTGGTCATCGGCGATCTGCACATGTTCAACATCATGGTGGCGCCCGACGAGAGGTCGGTGGCCCTGCTGGACTTCGAGGCCGCGGCCCCGGCCGAGGACGGCGCCCGCCAGACCGTGGCGCACCCAGGTTTCGTGGCACCGCCCGACCGCACCGGCTTCGCCATCGACCGGTACGCCCTGGCATGCCTGCGGCTGGCGCTGTTCCTTCCACTGACGACGCTGCTGGCCATCGACAGGGGCAAGGCCGCCCACCTCGCCGCACTGGTCGAGGGTCACTTCCCGGACGTGCCGCGCAAGTGGCTCGCCGAGGCCGTCGCGGAGATCGAGGGCGGTGCGCCCGCCGCGGCACCGCCCGCGGATCTGCCGCAGGTGGCCGACTGGCCGCGCAGTCGGGACGTGATGGCCGCCGCCATCCTCGCCTCCGCCACCCCCGAACGCGACGACCGGCTGTTCCCGGGCGACATCGCCCAGTTCGGTGACGGCGGCGGGCTCGGCATCGCGCACGGCGCGGCCGGCGTCCTGTACGCCCTCGCCGTCACCGGCGCCGGGCGGTACCGGGAAGGTGAACAGTGGCTGCTGCGGCACGCCGCCGACCCGCCGCGCGGCACCCCGCTCGGTCTGTACGACGGGCTGCTCGGCGCCGCGTACGTGCTCGACGGGCTCGGTCACACCGACGCCGCGCTGGAGATCACCGACCGGGTACTGCGTGAGAAGTGGGACCGCCTCGGCATCGGTCTGCACGGCGGGCTGGCCGGCGCCGGCCTGGTCCTGGACCATCTGGCGCGGCACGACGCGGCGCTGCACGAGCACGCCGACGACGTGGTGCGGCTGACCGCCCGTCGGCTGACCGCCGCGCCGCCGGACCGCACCGGACTGCTGCACGGCGCGACCGGAGCGGCCCTGCTGTTCATCCGGCGCCACGAACGCACCGGTGACCCGGCGCTGCTGGACGCCGCCGCCACCGCGCTCCGCACCGACCTGGCTCGCTGCGTGCACCGACCGGACGGCACCCTCGTCGTCGACGACCGCACCCGCACCCTGCCGTACACCGGCGCGGGCAGCGTCGGCATCGCCATGGTGCTCGACGATTACCTCGCGCACCGCGACAACCCCGAGTTCGAGACCGCCCGGGCCGCCATCCTGCCGGCCGCCTGCTCGCGCTTCTACGCGCAGCCCGGCCTGTTCCGCGGCCGGGCCGGCATGGTCCTGCACCTGGCCCGCACCACCACGCCCGGCGAGTGCCCGGCCGCCGAACTCCCCGTCCAGCTCGCCGCCCTCGACTGGTACGCCATGCGCCACGGCAGCGGGCTGGCGTTCCCCGGCGACCAGATGATGCGGCTGTCCCACGACCTGGCCACCGGCACGGCGGGCTGCCTGCTCGCCGCCGGGGCGGCCCTCCACGCGGAGCCCGTCGGGCTCCCCTTCCTCCCGCCGCCACGGCCGCGGGACCACGAGCCGGCTCCGGACCCGGAGTCGTGACCAACCATCCCCGTCCCCACGAGGACACGGAAGGAAAGGAAACGATCATGTCGCTTCTCGACCTGCAGACGATGGAGACCCCGGAACCGCAGGAGGACGAACTGCACGGCGGCGGCAGCGAGATCAGCCTGACGCTGTGCAACAGCGTCGCCAGCGTCACGCTCTGTCTCTGACGCGCCGGTGGCCCTGACGGGCCGGCGCTGACACGTCCCGGGCGGCCTGGAGCCGCCCGGGACACACTCTTTGATCCCACCGCGATCCCACTGCGATGCGATCCCACCGCGACCCCACCGCGATCCCACTGCGATGCGATCCCACCGCGACCCCACGACTTCGGCAGACTTCGGCTGACCCCGGCAGGAAGGTACGCATGACGAAGACCAGTGGGCAGTCCGCCATGCGATACAGCGCCTTGCCGGCCACCGCACTGTGCACGGTCACCGTCTGCGGCTCGGGCGCCGCGCTGATCCTGCCCGCCGCGCTCGGCCGTACCGTCGACCTGCTGCTCGCCCAGGGGGACCGTTCGGCCACCGCCCGCTGGACGTTGCTGTGCGGCTGCCTGCTGGCTGCCGTCGCCCTCTGCGACGCGCTGCAGACCTGGCTGACCGGCACCACCGACGCCCGCACCACCGCCTGGCTGCGCCGCCGCCTGATCCGCCGCGTCCTGGCCGCCGGCCCCGCCACCGCCGAACGGTTCAGCGTCGGCGACGTGGTGGCCCGCTGCACCGGCAACGCGGCAGCCGCCGGCACCGCGCCCACCTCCGTCGCCGCTCTGCTCGCCGCGCTCGCCACTCCGATCGGCGCCATCGTGGCCCTGGGCCTGACCGACCCGTGGCTGATGGGTGTCTTCCTGCTCGGTGCCCCGCTGCTCATCGCGCTGCTGCGCGCCTTCACTCGGGCCGGAGCCGACTGTGCCGCCCGCTACCAGCAGGCCCAGGCAGCCATCGCCGGACCGCTCGCGGAAGCCGTCGGCGGCGCCCGCACCATCGCCGCCGCCGGAACACAGGCCCGCGAAAGCGACCGCATCCTGCGCGCCCTGCCCGAACTGAGCCGCCACGGGCACCGCATGTGGCACATTCAGGGCCGGGCCACCGCACAGGCGTCCGCGCTCGTCCCGCTGCTGCAGACCACGGTGGTCGCAGTGGGCGGACTGCGGCTGGCCGCAGGCCGGCTCAGCGTCGGCGACCTGCTCGCCGCGTCCCGCTACGCCGTGCTCGCCGCCGGGATCGGCGTGATCGTCAGCCGGCTCGACGCCCTGGTCCGGGCCCGGACCGCGGCCGCCCGCACCGACGCCCTGCTCGATCTGCCCTCCGTCGCCCACGGCAGCCGCCGACTGCCGGCGGGCCCGGGCCGACTGGAGCTGCGGGGCGTGAGCGTGGCCCGCGGCGGCCGAACGGTGCTGCGTGAGCTGGACCTGATCGTCCCCGGCGGCACTTCGCTCGCCGTGGTGGGGCGCTCGGGATCCGGCAAGTCCCTGCTCGCCGCGGTGGCAGGCCGACTGACCGATCCGGACCGCGGCGTGGTCACCCTCGACGGCGTGCCGCTGGACGAACTCGACCGGGCCGCGCTGCGCGCCGGGATCGCCTACGCATTCGAACGGCCCGCGCTGTTCGGCCAGACGATCGCCGACGCCATCGGCTATGCCACCCCCGAAGCCGACCTGGACCGCGTCACCGCGGCGGCCCGGGCGGCCTGCGCCGACGGCTTCGTGAAACTCCTGCCCGACGGCTACCGCACACCCCTGACCGGCGCCCCGCTGTCCGGCGGCGAGGCGCAACGCCTCGGCCTGGCGCGCGCCTTCGCCCACGCCGGCAGGCTGCTCATTCTGGACGACGCCACCTCCAGCCTCGACACCGTCACCGAACGACACGTCACCGGAGCCCTGATGCACCACACCGGCGGCCGCACCCGCCTGGTCATCGCACACCGTGCGGCCACCGCCGCCCGCGCAGACACCGTCGCCTGGCTCGACGGCGGCCGCATCAGGGCACTCGCGCCGCACCGCGAGCTGTGGCGGCTGCCGGAGTACCGGGCGGCCTTCGCCGAGGAGGGCGGATGAGGCCGCGTGCCCGCTTCCGGACGGTTTCCGGAAGGCGTCCCGGAGCGGAGCGGGACGCCCGCACACCGCCCTTCTCGGCCGAGCGGCGCTTCGCCGGAGCGGACAGCCCCCGCCACCCCCTGGTGCGGCAGGGGCTGCGGTTCCTGCGACGGCGGGCCGCGGTGCTGGTGGCGCTCGCGTTGTGGTCGCTTCTGGAGACGGGGCAGACCTTCCTCGGCGGCTATGCGATGGCCCAGGCCGTGGACGCGGGTTTCCTCGCCGGGCGGCCGGGCGTCGGCCTGATCTGGCTGGCCGTGGGCGCGGCCGGCATCCTGCTCGGCGCCGTCGGCACCGGGCGCTCCTACGCAGGCGTCGCCGCGCTCGCCGAGCCGCTGCGGGACGCCCTCGTACGACGGGTGGTGCACGGTGCCCTCGGCAAGCCGTCCTCCGGCGCCGTCGCACGGCTCACCCAACAGGTCGAGATCGCCCGGGAGAGCTTCGCCGGACTGGTGATGGTGGCCCGGTCGTTCGTGTTCACCGCCGCCGGGGCGCTCGCCGGCCTGGTGTCCCTGTCGCCTGCGCTGTTGCCCGTGGTGGGGGTGCCGCTGATGGCGGGGCTCGCGGTGTTCGCAGTGTCGCTGCGGCCCATGGCGACCCGGCAGCGCGCGTTCCTCGCCGCGGGCGAGGAGTTGGCCGACGAGCTGCACGCCACCGCCACCGGGCTGCGCGACGTGGTCGCCTGCGGGGCGGAGGACCGGGCCGGGCAACGGGCCGCGGAGCGGATCGCCGCCGAATACCGGGCCGCTCGAGCGCTTGCCCGGTGGGGCACGCTGCGGATCGCCGCCCTGGCGGTCGGCAGCCGGCTGCCCGTGGCGCTCCTGCTGGTCACCGCGCCCTGGCTGTCGGTCCGCGGCGTGACCGCCGGTGACCTGGTCGGCGCGCTGACCTACCTGACGCAGTCGCTCTCCCCGGCACTGCAGGCGCTGGTGCACGGCTTCGCCGGCGCGGGCACCCGGCTGACCGTCGTCATCGACCGCCTGACCGCAGCCCCCGGCCCCGCACCACCGTCGTCCCCGGGACAGCCGGAGACACATGTGGCCGGGCGGGGGCCGGCGGTGGAGCTGCGGGGGGTGACGTTCGCCTACGGCGCGGGCGCCCGGCCCGTGGTGGACGGCCTCGACCTGGCCGTGGCGGCCGGCGAGTGGCTGGCCGTCGTGGGGCCCAGCGGGGTCGGCAAGTCCACGCTCGCCGGGCTGGTGGCCGGGACGCTGGTGCCGCACGCCGGGCAGGTGCGGGTGCACGGCGTGGCGGTGGCCGGAAGCGAACCGGCCCGGCAGGTCGCGCTGCGGGTACTCATTCCCCAGGAGGCCTATGTCTTCACCGGGACACTGCGCGACAACCTCGGCTATCTGCGCCCGGCCGCCGCGCCCGCCACCGACACCGAACTGCGGGCGGCGGCGGGGGCGTTGGGGATGGCCGAACTGGTGGCCCGGCTGGGTGGCTGGGACTGTGAGCTGGATCCGGCAGCGCTGTCCGCCGGGGAGCGGCAGCTGATCGCCCTCGCCCGCGCCTGGCTCAGCCCCGCGCCGGTCGCGCTGCTGGACGAGGCGACCTGCCACCTGGACCCGGCGGCCGAGGCGCGCGTCGAGCGGGCCTTCGCCGCCAGGACGGGCGGCACCCTGGTGGTGGTCGCGCACCGCATCAGCTCCGCACGCCGGGCGGACCGGGTGCTCGTGCTGGACGGCGCGCAGGCGGTTGAGGGCACCCACGAGGAGCTGCTGCGTCGCTCAGCCCTCTACCGGGACCTGGTCGGCGCGTGGGACGACGGTTCACAGCCACCCGGCGCCATGGGAGATGCGGATGGCGTCGACCCGGTTGCGGCCCCCGGTCTTGCGGGTGATGGCGGCCATGTAGTTGCGCACCGTGCCGTTGCACAGGTGCAGGCTGCGCGCGATCTCCGAGACGGACGCGCCCTCGGCGGCCAGTGACAGCACGCTGAGCTCCCGCGGGGTGAGCGGTATCTCGGAGGCCCGCAGGAAGTCGTGGCCGAGCGAGCTGTCGACGAAACGTTCCCCCTTGGCGACCCGCCGGATGGCCCCGAGCAGCGCGTCCGGCGCGGCGTCCTTGTTGACGAAGCCCAGCGGGCGAGCCCGCCACATCCTGCGCAGCAGGCCCGGTCTGCCGGGGCTGGCCAGCACGAGCAGGCCAGGACCGCGCGAGCCGTCGGCCAGCTCGGCCAGGCGGGTCAGCTCGGCCGACTCCGGCCCGGGGGCGGCCCCCGGGGCGGCGGGCGTGTCGACATCCACCACACACACCTGTGGCCCGAGTGAGCGGGCCTCCGACACCGCGTCCCCCCAGCTGGATGTGGCGACCTCCAGCCCGCTGTCCTGCCCTAACAGCGCCGCCAGTGCCGACCGCAGCAGGCGATTCTCATGAACCAGAAGCACTCTGATCACAAGCCCTCCCCAAGTCGCCCCGTCTCACGGGTGCTTCACGACCACGATCACCCGTACCCGGTGGGGAAGAGGACATGGGGGTGGAAACCAGTCACGCGGCGGTCCTGGGGCGCCTGTCGTGTGGCACAGGCACGAAGCACCGGAAGCACCCGTAGGCCGTCCGTCTCATCCCTTCCGGGCCAGCCCGGCGGCGATGAGACGCTCCCAGACGGTGAGCTCCCGTTCGCCGCTGCTGCTCCACGGGTTGTCGACCACCTCCGGACGCCACCGGGACGCGGGGACGATTCCGGGGTCGAGGATCTCCAGGCCATCCAGCAGGGATGCGATCTCCTCGTCGGTGCGCCACCGGCCGCGGCCGAAAGTCCGCTGGAGGACTGCCTCGGCCTCCGCTGTCTCCGGATTGTTGCCGGAACGGAAGTGGCTGACGAAGAAGTAGCTCCCGGAGGGCACGTGGTCGCGCCAGTAGCGCACGATTCCAGCCGGGTCTTCCTCGTCGTTGACGTGGTGAAGGATGGCGCTGAACATGACGGCGACGGGGCGGTCGAAGTCGATCAGTTCCTGCGTGTCCGGGTGGGTGCGGACGGCTTCGGGGTTGCGGACGTCGGCCGGGACGAACCGGGTCCGGTCGTTCTCCTCCAGCAGCGCACGGCCGTGGACCAGCACTTGGGGATCGATGTCCACGTACACGACCCGAGACTCCGGAGCGTGCCGTTGCGCGACCTGGTGGACGTTGTCGGCGGTCGGAAGACCACTGCCCAGGTCGATGAACTGCCGTACGTCGGTGGTCGTCGCGATCTCCGCGACCGCCCGGGTCAGGGCTGCGCGGTTGGCGAAGGCGATTGCCACCGAACCAGGAAGGTCACGTCTGAACACGTCGCCGATCTCCCGGTCCACGGCGTAGTTGTCCTTGCCGCCCAGCAGGTAGTCGTAGACGCGGGCGATACTGGGCTTGGTGGGGTCGATGGAGGAGCCTTCATCCGTCATGTCGACGATCCTCCCCCGCAGCGGCGCCTGCTGACCATCACTTTGGAATCCTTGGACGGGCGTTCTGCGCGCAGACCGGCGAGCGGTGACTGGGAGCATGTCCCACCCGACCGTGGTCGACTGACGGTTCCACCGGCTGGTGTGGGCCCGCGCGGGGTCTCCTCCGCTCGGGCCCGGCCGGAACGCGGTGGGCGACGTCATGGGCACAGGTGTGGCGACACCCCGACCCGGATCGTGGCCTGTGCCGGTGGCGGAGTGGTTCAGCCCTCCGTGCGGGCGGGCAGCCGCCAGCCCGGGCGAGGGAAGTGGCAGGTGTAGCCGTCGGGGTAGCGCTCCAGGTAGTCCTGGTGCTCGGGCTCGGCCTCCCAGAAGGGGCCGACCGGCTCGACCTCGGTGACGACCTTGCCCGGCCACAGTCCCGAGGCGTCCACATCCGCGATGGTGTCCTCGGCGATCCGCTTCTGCTCGTCATCCACGTAGTAGATCGCCGAGCGGTAGCTGAGACCGATGTCGTTGCCCTGGCGGTTCTTGGTGCTCGGGTCGTGGATCTGGAAGAAGAACTCCAGGATCGTGCGGTAGTCGGTCTTCTCGGGGTCGAAAAGGATCTCGATGGCCTCCGCGTGGGTCCCGTGGTTGCGGTACGTCGCGTTCGGCACGTCACCCCCGGTGTAGCCGACCCGGGTCGCCGTCACGCCCGGGAGCCGGCGGATCAGGTCCTGCATCCCCCAGAAGCATCCGCCCGCCAGTACGGCCCTCTGCGTCTGCGCTGCCATGTCGGCTCCTTCGCTGTCTGTCGCCTCGGTCGCTGCGCCGCTCGGCGTGCACACTGTCGGCGTCTCCTCTCCCTAGTCAGCGCGTGAGGGCCCCGAACAATTCCGCGCCGGCCCGACCGGCCCTCCGGTCGCCGTGCGCTCGGCTTGTCAGCGGGCCCCTGCGCTGACGGGCGCGCGACAAAAACGTCGGGCCCTGTGGCTCGAGATCAGTCCTCGACGGCCATCTCCCCGAGCAAGGACCAGTCGTCCTGTTCCAGTTCCGTGTTGACGATCCGCGGTGTTTCCGCCAGGTACGGCGGCAGGGTTTGCTGCGCGGCCTTGAAGTGGGCGGACTGGACGTGTGCGGCGCCGGCGTCGGCGTCGCGGAAGGCCTCGACGAGCACGTACTCGGCCGGGTCGGCCAGGCTGCGTGACCAGTCGAACCAGAGGCAGCCGGGTTCGCCGCGGGTGGCCTCGGTGAAGTCCCGGACGATCTCCGGCCAGCGCTCCGCGTGCTCCGGCTTGATCCGGAACTTTGCCGTGATGAAGATCATTTCGCTGCTCTCCGTCGTACCGGTGATGGTCAGCCGAGGTTTCCGAGGCGGGCGTCCTGCCACAGGTCGACGCCGCCGTCGGTGGCGTACTTGTCGATCTCGGCCAGTTCCTCGGTGGTGAAGTCGAGGTTGTCCAGCGCGGCGACGTTCTGTTCCAGCTGTTCGGTGCGCGAGGCACCGATGACGAGGGAGGTGACCCGCTCGTCGCGCAGGGCCCAGGCGAGGGCCATCTGGGCCAGGGTCTGCCCGCGACGGGCCGCGATGTCGTTGAGAGCGCGCAACCGGTGCAGCATGTCGTCCGACAGCCACGCCGTGTCGAACGACGTGCCCTGCGCGGCCCGCGAGTCACCAGGGATGCCGTCGAGGTACCGGCCGGTCAGGAGCCCCTGGGCGAGGGCCGTGAACCCGATGACGCCGAAGCCCTCCTCCTGGGCGGTGTCGAGCAGACCGTCGGTCTCGATCCAGCGGTTGAGCATGCTGTACGAGGGCTGGTGGATCAGGAGCGGGGTGCCCAGGTCCCGGAGGACGGCGGCCGCCTCACGGGTCCGTTCGGCGTCGTAGGAGGAGATGCCGACGTAGAGCGCCTTGCCCTGACGGACGGCGGTGTCGAGCGCGCCCATCGTCTCCTCGAGCGGGGTGGTCGCGTCGAGCCGGTGGGAGTAGAAGATGTCGACGTACTCCAGGCCCATCCGCCGCAGCGACTGGTCGAGCGAGGCGAGCACGTACTTGCGGGAGCCGCCGCCCTGACCGTAGGGGCCGGGCCACATGTCCCAGCCGGCCTTGGTGGAGATCACCAGTTCGTCCCGGTACGGCGCGAGATCCTGCTTCATCAGGCGCCCGAAGTTGATCTCCGCGGAGCCGTAGGGCGGGCCGTAGTTGTTCGCGAGGTCGTGGTGGGTGATCCCGAGGTCGAAGGCGCGCAGCGCGATCTCGCGCTGGGCCTCGAACGGCCGGTTGTCGCCGAAGTTGTGCCAGTAGCCCAGGGACAGGACGGGAAGGTCGAGCCCTGAGCGGCCGGTGCGGCGGTAGCGCATGCTGCCGTTGTAGCGCTCAGGATCCGCGACGTGGTTCATCGGGCGATCTCCGGGTGGTGCGGTGAAGGACGCCTCCGTCGGGTTCGAGGGGGCGCTCCCAACGGTGCTCCTGCGCGACTGTGAAGTCCAATAGCGCCATTCCATCGCATTCAGCAGTGTTGCTTCTGAATGGGGTCCGGCACTGCAGAACTCCGATTCTCCTGTTCAGTGGCGTGGAGCAGCCGCGGGAGGTGACACCGCGTTGCGGCGGTCGTGCATGGTGAAGTCGGACCGGACCGCCACACCGGACTGCAGCAGCTTCTGGCGGACCACCGGACTTCGGCCGGGGTAGGAGACCACAACGCTGGTGTATCCCTCGGGCAGGCCGGTCACGGCGTACTCGCCCCGCGCGTTCGTCGCGGTCCGCACCAACTGCCGGCCGCCGGTGTCCATGACGGTCACGGCGGCGAGGAAGAGCAGCGGTACAGTCAGATACGTGTACCGGCCGGTACAGTCAAAGCCGTGCCTCGCCCCGTCGACGTCGAGAAGCGTGCCGAGCTGCTGAAGCAGGTCGTGCACCACCTCCAGCACCACGGCGACGTCGAGGTCATGATCGGCCCCATCGCCGACGCATACGTCCGGCTGGGGCACCCTCCGCAGCAGGCGCGGGCAGGAGCCACGCTGCTCGTCTCCGGCCTGCGCGGATTGTGCCAGGACCGCTTGGTGACTCATGACGTCGCCCGTACCGACGCGGCCGCCCGCCGCCTCATCAGGGACGCGGTCGCGGCGGCCGACTGAGCTCCATGGGCTTGCGGCTTCCGTACTGGCCCATACGAATGATTCACCGGCTCCGCAGGGTGAACGACGGGACCGTGGGCCCCGAGCCGACGGCCGACGGCCGCTCGCGACCATACGTTGGCTCTTGTGTCGCTGAGCTACGCCTTTGTGAACCTGAAGCCCGGAGTGGGAAAGACGACGAGCGCGGTCTGGTTGGCGCACGCACTTCACGAGTCGGGTATCCCACCGCTGCTGGTCGACAGTGACGCAGCCTCCTCCGCGCTGCGCTGGAGCGAATTGGCGGGTGGCTTCCCGTTTCCGGTGGTCGCTCTTCCGGTGGGCGACGTGCACCGGCGCGTGAACGACTTCCTCGGCGACCGGAAGGCCGTCGTGTTCGACGCCCCGCAGTTGGAGGACCACGCGCCCATCACCCGGAGCATCATGAGGTACGCGAGCGAGTGGATCCTGCCGGTGACCCCGGCTCCCATCGAGCTGGATCGCATAGCGCCCATCGGCGGCGAGATGGGCGACGTACAGTCCTTGCGCGCCCAGCCCGCCCGCGCCTCCGTTCTGCTGAACCGAACCAATCGTGCCGAAGCCACGCGCACCGGCCCCGACGCCGACGCCCGCGAGGCTCTCACCGAGCGGGGATTCGAGGTGTTGTCCACCCACATCCCGCGGCTCGACTTGTATGCCCAGTCGTTCGGCAGTCCCGTCGACGTCAAAGGCTCGGCGTACATGGACCTCGCAGACGAACTCATCAAGCGACAGGACAAGGCATGAACCAGCGCAAGGACGCCTACCGAGCCGCATTGCAGCGCGAACCGGACACCGCCGTACCGCGTCCCGTCAAGGTCACTCGGCTGCACACCCGATACGTGCGGGTGACCATCGAGCTCGACGCCGGCTTGCCGCGCGACCTCATGCGATGGGCGGGGTCACCGGTGTCCGCGATGGCGCGGGTCGGCGCCGCTGCCCTGCGGCCCCTGAGAAGCGCCCCGTAAGCGGCTGGCGCAGGCGCGCGTGCCCCGGGCGGCGATTGATCAGGACCGCCATACCCGTCACGGACCGGCGTCGAGATCCACTGCGAGGCCCTGCGCCTCGGACGCCCTGCGGTTCCTCTCGCGCGACTGGGACGAGTTCCGGTCCCTGCCCGCCCGGCCCGCCCGGATCCCGACCGCCTGGGACCAGCCCGACTTCGTCGTCACCGACGTGGCAGGGCATCGGCTTCAACATGATCCTGATCTCCGCCTCGCTGCAGGCGCTCCGCCGGAGCGTCGGAGGCGGAGGGCGGGGACGACAGCATCGAGGCCCCCGACGCGGTGTCCATGGGTTCGGCATGCCGGTGACGCGTCCGGTGCGGCAGCCGGGCGCCGCCCTCCACGCCCCATACGATCACGGCCATGGGCGAGCATCGGTCCGCAGCCAAGCCTCGTCGGCAGCCGGGTCAGGGCGGATGGTCGCGGCTGACGTCCTCGCGCTTCGTGCCGGCCGTGGTGGTCTCCCTCATCATCGCGGCCCTGGCCGGGCTCTTCGTCGGCGCCTACTGCTTCGCCATGGCCGATCCCGTACCGCATCGCATCCCCGTCGCGGTGACGGGAAAGTCGGCCAAGGGCGAACGGTTCGTCGGCGCGCTCGAGGCCACGCTCCGCACCTCGCTGGTCCTCCACCCGTATGCCGACTACGACAGGGCCCTCGCCGCGGTCGACGCACAGCGGGAGTTCGCGATCCTGCAGCGCCATCCGGCCGGGGTCGAGGTAGACGTGGCGAGCGCGGCGGGTGCGTCGGTCGCCCGGGTCCTCAGCCGCAGTGCCCCGGCGGTGGGCCGGTCGCTGGGCATCCCCGTCCAGGTCAGGGACGTCAAGCCGCTTCCGGCCACCGACCCGCAGGGGCTCGCGCTCTTCTACATCGCCCTGGGGTCGATCATCCTCGGTTTCGTCGGCGCGATCCAGCTCGGAGCGCACGCCGTGGCGCTGCGCCCCGCCGAACGGATCGCCGTCACCGCCGGCTACTCCGTGCTGGGCGGCCTGTCCATCTGCGCCATGACCGACTGGGTGCTCGGCGTGGTGCGGCTGCCGTTCGCCCAGTCCTGGGGGATCTGCGCCCTCACGATGTTCACCGCCGGCATGATCTTCACCGCGTTCCACACCTTCCTGGGCCGCTGGGCGCTCCTGCCGACGTGGGTGCTGCTGGTCATCCTCGGCAACCCCTCCTCCGGGGGTGCGGTCGCCTGGCCGCTGCTCCCCCCGCTCCTCGGCTTTCTGGGGCGGTTCCTGCCCCCGGGCGCGTCGGTGAGTGCCCAGCGCAACGCCATCTACTTCCCTCAGGACCAGCACGTCGAGCCCTATGTCGTGCTCGCCGCGTGGTGCCTGGCCGGCACGTCGGTCTTCCTTGCCCGGCACGCGCGCAACCCCGGCGGCCGGGCGACCGCACCGTCCACCGCGCCCGGTGCGGGAAGCGCGTGACGGGCGGGCACCCACACCGCGCTGTGGGTCGAAAAGGGCCGCGAGACGTCGGCGGCTGCGGCGCCGCCCGCCGTCGGTTACGTTGATGAAGCCTGGTCAGAGCGTAGTGACAAGCCGTAACCCACCCGGGGACGCACCATGACCGGCCTGACCGTCGTCCTTCTGCTCGTGGTCCTGGCCACGGCCGTGGCGACCGGTGCGCGGCGCTGGAGCCTGCCGGCCCCCTCGCTGCTCGTCGTCGCGGGTCTCGTCGTCGGGCTGATGCCGTGGGTCCCCGAGGTGCGCCTGCCGCCCCACACGATCAACGTGCTGGTGCTGCCGCCACTGCTCTTCGCCTCGGCCGGGGAGATCTCCGTCCGCGACCTGCGCACCGTGTGGCGGCCCGTGACCGGCCTGGTCTTCGGCCTGGTCCTCGCCTCGGCCGTCGCCGTCGCGTACGTCGCCCGAGCGATCACCCCGCTGACCGCCGCGACCGCGTTCATCCTCGGCTCGGTCCTGGCCAGCACCGACCCCGTGGCCGTGACCGCGCTCGGCCGGCGCCTGTCCCTCCCCCCGCGCGTGCAGGCCATGGTGCAGGCGGAAAGCCTGTTCAACGACGCCACGTCCCTGGTCCTGTACAAGGTCGCCGTGGCCACCGCGGTTTCCGGCAGCGCCATCACCGTGTCCGGCACCGTCGAGCAGTTCCTGATCCTCGCGGGCGGAGGAGTCCTCATCGGCGCGGCGGTCGCCGCCGTGGTGACCCTCATCCGCCGACGGACCGAGGACCCCATGCTGGACACCGTCATCGCGCTGGTCACTCCGTACGCCTCGTACGTCATCGCGGAGCAATCGCACACCTCGGGCGTGACCGCCGTCATCGTGTCCGGCGTCGTGCTCGGGAGCACCGGTCACAAGCTCAGCAACGCCCCCATCCGCCTCCAGGTCCACGCCGTCTACGACACCGTGGCCTTCCTGCTGGAGAGCGTCGTCTTCGCCCTCATCGGCCTGGAGCTCCCCTCCGCCGTCCGTCACCTCGCGCACGACGAGCGCGGCTGGCCCCTGTGGGTGCCGGTGATCGCCTTCACCGTGCTGGCCATCCGCCTGCTGTGGGTCTTCCCGCTGTCCGCCCTGATGCAGCACCGGCACAGCGAGGGCGACGGTCGTCTCTCCTGGCGCGTTCCGGCCGTCCTGTCCTGGGCAGGCACCCGAGGCGTCATGCCGCTGGCCGCCACGCTCTCCATCCCCCTGACCACCGACGCGGGGGCGCCGCTGCCGCACCGGGCGCTCATCCTCACACTCACCACCGGGACCGTCGTGCTCACTCTTGTCTTCCAGGGGTTCACCCTCACCTCTGTCGTCCGCCGATCCGGCATCGCTCTGGAACCGGAGCACACCGCCCGCGAGGAGGCCCGGACCCGCCGGCACATCGCCCACGCCGCACTCGAAGAGCTCAAACAGCTCGGCGATCTGGATCAGCTGGCCGAACTGGGTGCCGCCGCCGAGGCCGCCTTGAAACAGGCCCGTCGCCATCTGGAAGCGCGTATCCACCAGGTCGAAGACGCCGACTACAGCGACCCGGACGCCCGCCCTGCCGACGTCTACCGCGAGATACGCCGGACACTCATCGCGATCGAGGCGGCCGAGCTCCAGCGCCTCTACGAAGCCAACAAGATCAGCAACGCTACCCGGCGCCGGCTCCAGCACGAGCTCGACCTCGAGGAAGCCAGCCTCCGCGACCGCGGTTGAGTGTCGGCCCCGGTGACCCGCTCCCGCGCGGCTGAGGACGACCGGTTCGCCGACGCCTGCTCCCCCCGGCCGGCGCCGACCACCGCTATGGACCCCTTGCGCTCGCAGGTCGTCGCAGCCGATGCCAGACTGACGACGTGGCCGTCATGTCACTCTCGGACGGCACGTTGCGGGCGCAGAGCGTCGGCGCCCGCATCGTCGCCGTCTGCCCTCGGGCGGGCCTCGGCCTGCCGCCGGTACGCGTGACATGGTGAGGAGGCCGGGTACGGCCGTGCGCAGTCCGGGAGGCGCCGGTGCCCGCTGGACGACCTGTCCTGTCGACGACGCCGCCGAGGGCCCCGCCGCCGAACGGCGCAGCCGTGCCCGAGTGCGCCTCGGCCGCCGACTCCGGACCAGGGACCTGCCCCGACCGGGACGTGCCCCGACCGGGACGTGCCCCGACCGGGACCCGTTCCGACCCGGGACCTGTGGAAACCTGCCGGTCCGAGGCCGCCCTCGGCTGAGGACCTGATGGGGCCTCGCCCCGGTGGGAAGGCCCAGGGAGGTCTCCCGCATGATGACCTGCATACGGAACGTCGTCCTCGCTGTGACCGCGGTGTCGGCGGTCGTCGCTCTCGCGTCCTGCGGACAGGGCGGCGGGAATGCCGTCGGCGGCGGGAGCGGTCCGAGCATCGGCCTGCTGATGCCGGATGCGGTCACATCCCGCTGGGAGACGACCGACAGGCCCCTGCTGGAGAAGAAGATCAAGGAGTTGTGCGGCGACTGCACGGTCGAACACGCCAACGCCCGGGGTGATGTGGCCACCCAGCAGCAGCAAGTCGACTCCATGATCACCAGACGGGTCGATGCGCTGGTGCTCGTGGCGGTCGACGCCAGGGCGCTCAGTTCCGCGGTCGGGAAGGCGGAACAGGCGGGTATCCCGGTGATCGCATACGACCGCCTCTCCGAGGGCCCCATCTCGGGCTATGTCTCCTTCAACGGTCAGGAGGTCGGCAGGCTCCAGGGCAAGGCGCTTGTGCGAGCCATGCATGACAGAGGGCACGGCGACGAGATCGTCATGATCAACGGCGACCCCACCGACCCCAACGCTGTCGCGTTCAAGGAGGGAGCCCTGTCGGTGCTCAGAGGCAAGGTCAAGATCGGCAAGATGTTCGACACGCCCATGTGGCGGTCGGACCTCGCCAACATGAGCATGTCGGGAGCCATCGCCGACCTCGGCGCCGACCACATCGACGGCGTCTACTCCGCGAACGACGCCCTCGCCTCCGGCATCATCTCCTCCCTCAGAGCGAACAAGATCAGCCCACTGCCCCCGGTCACCGGCCAGGACGCGGACCTCGGAGCCGTCCAGCGCATCGTCGGCGGCGAGCAGTACATGACTGTCTGGAAGCCGTTCCGGCCCGAGGCCGCCGCGGGCGCCACCATGGCCGTGGCCGCCGCCCGCGGCGAGAGCCTCGACCGCGTCGCCACCGGCAAGGTGAGCAACCGCAAGGAGAAGGCGGTTCCGGCGGTCCTGCTCACCCCGGTGGCCGTGACCGCCGACAACATCAAGGACACCCTCGTGAAAGGCGGGGTCTACACGATCCAACAGATCTGCATTCCACGACTCATGGCGGCCTGCGACAAGGCCGGACTCACCGGATAGGCCGAACAGGCCGAACGGGCGGCTGAACGGGCCGAACGGGCGGCTGAACGGGCCGAACGGGCGGCTGAACGGGCCGAACAGGCCGTTCACCACGGCCGGGCCCGGGAAGGAGATGGTTTCCGTGCCGGCTCAACCCCTGCTGGCACTGCACGACGTCTGCAAACGCTTCGGCGTCGTTCAGGTCCTCACCGACATCGAACTGGAGGTTCGCGCCGGCGAGGTCGTGGCGCTTCTGGGCGACAACGGGGCCGGCAAGTCCACACTGGTCAAGGTGATCTCCGGCGTCGCGCCCGCGGACACGGGCGTCGTCGAGTGGGAGGGCCGGCCGGTGCAGATCAGGCGTCCCCACGACGCCCGGGTACTCGGCATCGCCACCGTCTACCAGGACCTCGCCCTGTGCGGGAACCTCGATGTCGTCGGCAACCTGTTCCTCGGGCGCGAGATCCGAAGGTTCGGATTCCTCGACGAAGTGGAGATGGAACGCTGTACCCGGGACCTGCTGAAGCGCCTGGCGACCGGCCTGGCCGATCTGCGCTCCCCGGTCGTCTCCCTGTCCAGCGGCCAGCGGCAGATGGTCGCCATCGCGCGCTCGCTCCTCGGCGACCCGCGACTCCTCCTCCTGGACGAGCCGACGGCCTCTCTCGGCTTCCAGCAGACCGCCGAGGTCCTGGAGCTCGTCGACCATCTGCGTGACCGCGGCATGGGAGTACTGCTCATCAGTCACAACATGGCCGACGTCAAAGCTCTCGCAGACCGGGCCGCCGTGCTGCGACTGGGCCGCAACAACGGCTTCTTCAACGTGAACACCGCGTCTCAGGAAGAGATCATTTCCTCCATCACCGGGGCCACGGAGAACGTCCCCCATCGGGTGGCCCACCGGGAGGTGGAGTGGTGAAAGAGAGCCGCAAGAGGGCAGACGACACGCGGGCCGCCCCCGCCGCCCCCCGTCAGCCGCAGCCCGGGCGGAAGATCGTCCCTGTCCTTGCGGGCTGGGCCGCTGCGTCCCGGCGCAGGTTCATCGCCGGTGAACTGGGCTCGCTCCCGGTCATCCTCGTGCTCGCCGCGGTGTGGATCGTCTTCCAGTCCCTGAACCCCAACTTCCTCTCACCTCGGAACCTGTCCAACCTCAGTGTCGACATCGTGGGTACGGGCCTGATCGCGGTCGGCATCGTCTTCGTGCTGCTGATCGGCGAGCTCGACCTGTCGGTCGGCTCGATCAGCGGCCTTGCGGCGGCCGTCTTCGCCGTACTCAACGTCAACAACGGCATGCCCGAATGGCTCGCCGTCATCCTCGCCGTCCTCACGGGCACCGCGACGGGGACCATCCAGGGCTTCTCCGTCGCCCGGACCCGCGTACCCGCGTTCGTGGTCACGCTGGCGGGACTGCTGACCTGGAACGGCGTCATGCTCTACATCCTCGGCACCACGGGCACCATCGACCTCGACGAGAACGGTTTCGTCGCCCAGCTGACCAGCTACTACTTCGGCAACCAGGGCGTCGCCTACGGTCTGGCGGCGTTCGGCGCCGGCCTGCTCTTCCTCATCTCCTACCGGGACAGGCGACGCCGGCGCGCTCTCGACCTGCCGCACCGCTCGCTCGGGGAGATCGGGGTACGCACGGGAGCACTCGCGGTGGTCGCGTTCGGCGCCGCCTACGTACTCAACCGGTTCCAGGGCCTGCCGCTGGCCCTCCTGATCTTCCTTGTCATCACGGCCGGCCTGGACATCCTGCTGCGCGGCACGCGCTACGGACGGCAGGTCTACGCCCTCGGCGGCGGCATCGAGGCGGCCCGCCGCGCCAGTCTCAGCGTGGTCTGGGTCCAGACCACGGTGCTGGCGGTCTCGGGCACGATGGCCGCGATCGGCGGCCTGTTCCTCGCCTCACGGATCACCTCCGTGAGCCAGTCCTCCGGCTCGGGCGTCCTGCTGCTCAACGCCATCGCGGCCGCGGTCATCGGCGGCACCAGCCTGTTCGGCGGACGCGGCACCACCTGGTCCGCGGTGCTCGGCGCGCTGATCATCCAGTCGATCTCCTCGGGCATGGCGATCACGGGCATCCCGGTCGCCGTCCAGTTCGTGATCACCGGCGGAGTCCTGTTCGCCGCGGCGGTCATCGACGCGCTGTCACGACGCTCGCAGGAGGCGCACGGGCGGGCGTGAGAAGCGCACAACGATTGGCTGGGGGTGCCTTTGCTTCACCGACCGACGGATAGATCCTCTGCCTCTGCCGGACCTGGTGCCCGGCGAGGATCTGCAGGCTGTTGGCAGCCATGATCGCCACCACCCAACGGTAGGTTCCAGAACTGTAAGCGGCCGGCAGACGCCCGGCGCCAGCTCCCTCCAGCCTTCGCGCTATCGGACCTTACGGGGGGCGGTCGGCGTCCGGAAAACACCGAACGCTCCTCTACTGCCCGGGTACCCGCAGGTTGATCGGCGTCCGGTTACGCAACCCGTCCAGGACCGTGTGATCGACGGAGTAACGCGGCCGGGGCGCGGCCGCGGTCAGGCTGATGGTGCCTCGGTCGCTCAGCGCGGTCTGCCACTCGCCTGGCCGGGGCCGGGTTCCGCGTTCGCCCGCAGCCTGGGAGAAAAGCCTTCGCACGGCGGCGGCCTGGCGGTCGTTGAGGCAGCCCACTACGGGCCTCACCTCCTGGCCCGGTCGTACGTACGGTTCCTGCGCGACAATACGTCCCGCCACCAAGGCTGTCTTATACGCGTCCGTGTCCACGGTCGCCTCGGTAGAGGGAGCAAGCGGATCATTCCAGTCGGGAGTGGCGGCCTGGGCTTGAACTGCTTCACGCCCCACCCGGCGGAAGCCGTCGCAGTCCAGGAAGTGGACTGCTGGCTCAGGGCTGAGAGACCACAGGACGTTTGCCTGCGAGATGTCCCCGATCACGAATCCGGCATCGTGAAACCAGCTGATGGTCTCGGCGCAGGCCAGAGCGAGGGCTCTGCGCTGTTCCGGCGTTGGCTGCGGAACTTCCTGATAGGCCACTTTTGGCGGTCTGATCAGGTATTGCAGTTCTATGAGCCGTGTCGCCCCTGCAGCGGTGCGCCACGTCATCTGGGACGGTGCACGCCTCATGAGAAAGCCGAGCGTTCGCCCACCCTCGACCACACGGCAGAGCGGCCATGCGGCACGGGCGTCGAGGAGGTTGCGATCGGATTGGCTGAGACCTTGCCGGAACGTGACAAGGTCGGCGAGAGCGAGGCCGTTGACCTTGGAGGGGTCCTTGTACTCCTTGAAGAGCAGTGACCCGCTGGCGACGGCGTGCACGTCGCCTTGGCCACCGCTGCCGACCCGATCTCCCAGCGCGAGCGACGAGCGGGCGACGTCAGCGCCGTCCTCCGCGCTCATGGCGCCTCCTCCCACACGCAGATCACGGTCCGGTCGTCGTCGTAGGACTTGGCCCGCGTTTGTGCCTGCCAGAGGAAGTCGGACAGCGAAGGGACCTCAGGCCCGCCCCAGGCGTCCACAAGGTGCCGCGCGAACTCCGGATTCTTCTGGGTTAGGGGGTTGGTGATGCCGTCGGTGCCCAGGAGAAGGACCTCGCCCGGCGCGGTCCGCAGCACGGTGGCCTTCACGCTGCTGTATGCGTGTGGGAGAGCGTCGGTGCGGGTGTCGAGCAGTCCTCCGTCGCCGTTCGGGTCCCCATTTTGCCAGCGGCCCTCGCGCAACACGAACAGGCCGCCGTCACCCACGCTGAACAGGACGCGTTCGCGGATACGAGCGTCCGTGGGAACCATGAGGATCTGCAGGGTCGTGGCGTAGTCGTGGTCGGCGTAAGGACGAGGGTTGTGCCGTGCCAAGCGCTGCCATCCGGCACGCAGTTCGGCAGCCGCGCCGGCGACCGCCTTGGTAGCGAGGACGCGAAGTTCGGCCTTGTTCTCAGCGCGCAGGGCCGTGTAGATGCCCTCGGCCTCTTGGTCCAAGTAGAGGGCCGCCATGCGAGAGAATTGGTACGAACCCACGTGCGAGTACAGCGCCGAACCAACCCCGTCGGCGACCGCCAGCAGAAGCAGCTCGGCCTCCGGCGGACCGATCCGCGTCACCGTCATGGCGTCCTGACGGCAGCTGCCCTCCCAATTGTGGGAGTCACCGCGCACAGAGGCGGCGCGCACCGTCAATCGCCCGACTTGGGCTCCGTCCAGCAGAACCGCGGGGGAGAAGGCAGCGAACTCGTCCGCGTCCCGCACGGAGGGACGTCCCAACGGATGGGGCGGATAGCTGGGAGGACGATTGCCGACGTGCCTGGGCGCCCCTCGGAGCACCTCGACCATCGGTTCGGCGTGCGGTGCGACGTACGGCGGCGTCGACTGCTCCGCGGGGGGATCGGCTGCGTACACCGGGTCGGTCGTCTCGTGCGCCGTCACCTCGGGCGGCAGGCTCGTCGGGTAGGGGCCGGCCGAGAAGTCCATTGCTCCACCGACCTCTCCGTAATTCACCGGGCCGCTCACAGCTTGTCCAGGGAAAGGCTCGTGAAGCCAGGCACCTGCTCATCGACCTGGAGCTGGAAGCCCTCGCCGCCGTGGGCGGCCATGCTGGTCGCCGAACTGACGATGGACCGCGTGAGACTCGAGGCGAACTCGCGGAGTGCGACGGCCGGGGTGATGGTCGCGTCCTGCTGTATGAACGCCTTGAAGTTGGCCACCTCCGTTATGATCGCAGCGTCGGCGTCGCTGATTCCGAACGCGATGATCTTCGGCGCGTAGCGGAACCCGTTCAGCTCCTTGAGGGCGGTGCGCCAGCCGTCGTCCGTGGGGATGCCGTCGGAGAGGAAGAACACTACGGGCCGGTACACGTCGTGGCCGTCCGCCTTCAGCGCTACGACGTCCTTCTCGATGGTGTCCTTCAACAAACGGAAAGCGGCCCCGAAAGACGTCACCCCGCCCGCGGACAGAGACGGCAGCTGCGTCAACTCGCTCAGGTCGGCCAGCGGCTGCAGCACGGAAGCCTGTGTGGAGAAACCGATCAGCGCGAAACGGGTCTTGTCGGCGACACTCGGATTGGTGCTGATCTCATGGTGCAGGTCGGGCAACGCCGAGTTGATGGCGTCGACACCGGTGCCCGCCATGGAACCGGACTCGTCGCACAGCATGTAGAAGGGAAGGATCTGCATGAGCTCTCCTGAGCGTAGGAGACGGCCTGGCCGTCAACGGGTGTAGAAGTAGATCTCCAGATCGGCTGTGCCCGAGGCACCGCCGTTCCAGAAGTCCCGGGTGGTCGCGTCGGTGAACATGCTCGGCTGCGCTTGCCGCAGGGACCTGTTGATCTCGCGCGCGTATGCCTGGCCGGCATCGGGCTCGGGCGCCTGCCCGAAGGTAAGCACGAATGCGGCGCTGCGACCCTCGTAGGCGGCGGTGGCGGCTTGCAGCTGCTTCACCATCCGTGCGGTGTCGCCGACCACGGCCGTCACATGAAGCTTCACCGGCTTACGCTCCACCGACCGCGGCCCTGTCGGTGTCGGGCTCGGTTCGGGCGACGGCTTGGCGTCGAGTGACGGCGTGGGGCGAGCGGCGGCTTGAGCGGCCAGCGGATCACCCCGGTCTCCCATGGACACCAGCGCGAGCACGAGCAACATGTCGGCGAAGAGCCATCCCGCCAAGTGCAGCGGCGTGAAGCGGGGACCTCGCTTTATTGGGCTCACCGGCCGGATCCGATTCCGGCCTGCAATTCCCAGGCCCTCTGCAGCTCCTCTTCCGCGCTCTTCTGGGCCGCCTCAGCCCCGGCCCGCGCCGCCTCTGCCGCAGCCCGCGCAGCCTCGGTCTCACGGAGTGCCCGCACCAGGGCGTCGGTGACGCTCACGAAGCGGTCGGCCGCCTCATGCAGAGCCAGACTGCGAGACTCGATGCCGAGCAGGGCCTCTCGAGAGACCTCCGCTGCCTCGCCGGTGCGTTCGGCCACGGCGCCGAGGTCGTTGAGGAGTCGGCCATTGACGTCCGCGACTACTTCGACGCCTGTGGTGAACCCGCGCTGCGAGGCAGCCAGCAGGGTCAAGGAGTCCTCGATCTGTTGCGCCGCCTCCGACAGCGCACTGCGGACGCGGTCGCCGTTGTCGCCGACCGCCGTCTCAAGTCGGTCCGCCGCACGGGTGAGGATGTCACGCATCCCGTCGCCGGCCGCCCGCAGCTCTTCCACCGCCTTGTCGAGGACGCCGGTCTGCCCGCTGACAGCATCAGCCAGTCGCAGGCCCGCCTGCGTCAACGGCTCGTCCAGGCCCTGCACGGCGGCCTGGATGGCCGTGCCGCTGTCCCGCACGGTCTCCTCGATCCGTACCACCACCTGTTCGATGGGCCGCACATACGCCTCCGCCTGGGCGAGACGCTGTTCCGCCTTGTCCATGGCCTCACTCACGAGCGTGGCCGCACGGGTGAGCTCCTCCTGGGTGGTGATGGCCTTGGTGTGCATGCGCTGCAGCCGTCCGGCCGCCGAATTGAGTTCTGCCGCGAATCGCTGAGGAGAGGCGAATCGGTGGTCATTCAACGACAGCTGCGCGCGCGTGAGGACTGGGGCCAGGCGGGCAAGAGCCGCGCTGGCTCGCTGGCGGGCCTGCTCTTCGCGGCGTTCGGCGGCGTTGCGCCGGTAGCCGTGGACCGCCGTGAGAACGAACAGCATCGCCAGGGTCAGACACCCCGCCACGGCGACGTGCCCGAAGCGGAAGGTGTCACCCAGGTGTCCCTCGAACCCGGACTGCCACAGCTGCAGGAACGGCTGGCTTGCGGCCTTGGGATCGTCGCCCGTGAGGGCGCCGTACGCGCTGGAGGCCTGCCACAGACCAAACCAGGTGAAGAGCAGAGGCAGAAAGACCAAGGCTCCCAGTACCCAGTCCAAGGCGGAGTCCAACCGTGCGCCGCGGTCGTGGTCCGTGGGCTCGGCGATGCTCTCGGGCCGGGCGAAATGCTGCATCAGGTCAAGATCGGCCCACGGGTCGAGGGCCTCCGCGTCGGTGGAACCGAGCGCCTTTGCCAACGCGCGTAGTTCCGCGGCGCGCGGCGCGAGCGCTGGATCATGCGCCGCGTCCTCGAGATGACGTGCCGTCACCCCTTTGTCGAGCTGTCTCCCCGCGAACATTCCCCACCCCTGCCCGGTGACGCCGGGACTTTTGTGCAGATCCACGCGCAGCGAGGACAGGGCAGTGACGTGCCACGTACACCCCTGCTGCGCAGAACGAACTGACGGAGACTTTCACATCTCCTTCACCAGTCGCGCAATAATAGACGACGATCACACGAGCTGGTCGGCGTGGCGTGAAGCGATCACGCACATTGGTGAGGTAGGGGCTTCATTGAGCGGTGACGGTAGGCAGCGGGGTGTCATCCATCTGGCCCGAGGAGGGGCGCCCGTCCAGCCTGAACGGCGGGCGTTGCAGGAGCCGACGACGAGCACGGTCGATCTCACCAAACAGGCGCCGCAGGCCGGAGTCACGGGTCGAGGCGTCCTCCAAGTGAACCTCAACTGGTCCGTCAGCGCGGAGGCTGACCTCGACCTTGGCTGCATGGTCCTCACTCGCGACGGAACGGGCATCGCGGTGCAACCACTTGGTGGGCAGTGGGGAAGCCTGGACGCCTGGCCATACGTCAGTCTCGACCAGGACGACCGAACCGGCGAGACGTCCGACGGGGAAACCCTCCGCATCAGTCTCGAGCACCGGCAGAAGTTCACCAAGCTCCTCGTCTACGTGTACATCTATGAGGGGGCAGCCGACTTCAGGAGGTTGGGAGGTGTGGTCACCATCTGCGCACCGAGCGGGACGTGGCGCATCCGTCTCGACGATTCCCCGACCGCGGCCACCACATGCGCGATCGCCCTGCTGACCCCAGGTCGGGACACCCTCGATCTACGGCGTGAGGTTCGCTGGTTCACGGGGAATCCGTGGCTATCTAACCAACAACTCCTCGATCAGGCATACGGCTTCGGCTTCGAGTGGGTGCCGGGTACAAAGCCGCCCTTGTGAAGCTGCCACCGCCTCGTACCACCTGCTGTTATGCGCTGGAGGACGGACGGGGCGCCGTCGCTCGGTACTGTCCGAAGACCTGGCATGCCCTCGTCGAACAGGTATTCTTGATCGCATCGCCATCGCGGCCCGACGGGCTTCCGCTCCACCTCGGTGGAGTCTTGAAGGACATGCCCCCACCCGCATGAGTCTCTTCGTGCTGCCTGGGGGAAGTCCTTGCTGTTCCGCGCGTCCGCGAAAACGGTCGCCGTCATGGCGCTCGACGGCTCGCTGTTCCTTCACCTCACCGACAAGTTCGTCCACATGCACGGCTACCGGCCCGGCGCCTCGGAGGTGCGCTCCTGGGAGCGCAGCATCCCCATGCTGGCCGCCGCGCTCAACGACGCTGGTCTCGGTGACGTGGAGGTCATGTTGGAGTATGCGCTTCCGTTGAACAGCAAGAGGGCCGATGCGGTGCTGGCGGGCGTACACCCGGCCACGGGTGAGCCCTCCTACGTCGTAGTGGAGCTGAAGCAGTGGAGTCAGGCACTTCCGCGCGAAGACGATCTGACTCTGTGCCATGTCGACAGTTACGTCCACCCGGTGCTCAACCCCATCGAACAGGTACGCCGTTATTGCGAGTACCTCGTCAACTTCAATGGAGCGGTCGCCGAACACCCCGAGCGCGTCGCCGGAGTGGCGTTCCTGCACAACGCCACCGAGTTCGGTGTGAGCGGACTTCGGGAGATCGAGCGTGACGACCAGGGGCTGCTCTTCACGGGGGAACGCCGCGGTGCCTTCCTCGAGCATCTCCGCGCAAAGTTGAGCGACAAGCAACCGGGGGCCAGGTCGGCGGACGAACTCCTCGCAGGCGCCACGGTGCCGTCGAGGCAGCTGATGTCCGTGGCCGCTCAGGAAGTGCGCGAGCGCCAGCAGTTCGTGCTGCTCGACGAGCAGCAGGTCGCGTACCGCATGGTGCTCAACGCCGTGGAAAAGGCGAAGCGCGCCGATCACAAGGAAGTCGTCATCGTCACCGGCGGCCCGGGCACCGGCAAGAGCGTGATCGCTCTCCAACTGCTGGGCGACCTGTACCGGCGCGGGGTTCCCGCGTTGCATGCCACCGGATCGCAGTCGTTCACGAAGACGATGAGGAAGGTAGCCGGCGCACGCAAGCGCGAAGTCCAGGACCTCTTCAAGTACTTCAACAGCTTCATGACGGTCGAGAAGAACAGCCTCGGCGCTCTGATCTGCGACGAGGCACATCGCATCCGGGAGACCTCGGCCAACCGCTATACCCGTGCCCACTACCGGACCGGCAAGGCACAGATCGATGAACTCATCGACGTCGCCTACGTGCCCGTCTTCTTCCTCGACGAGCATCAAGTCGTGCGACCCGGTGAGATGGGCACCGTGGCCGAGATCAAAGAGGCAGCGACGAAGCGAGGCATCCCGTGTCATGTCGTTCCACTGGACAGCCAGTTCCGTTGCGGTGGCAGCGACGCCTACCTTCGCTGGGTGGTCCGGCTCCTCGGCCTGGAGCCCGGCGGTCCGGTCGTCTGGGAGCCCGACGACCGCATGCAGCTCCTGGTCGCCGACAGCCCGCAGGAAATGGAGGCTTTCCTCGAGGGACGTCGCGCCCAGGGATATGGTGCCCGCATGTCCGCCGGCTATTGCTGGACCTGGTCGCCGGAACCCAGGCCGGGCGACCCGCTCCCGGCGGACGTCGTGATCGGTGACTGGGCCCGCCCCTGGAACCTGCGCGGCGACCGCTCGGTCTCGGGCGCGCCTCCTGCCGCGCTGTGGGCCACGGACCCTGCCGGCTTCGGACAGATCGGCTGCGTCTACACAGCCCAGGGCTTCGAGTACGACTGGTCCGGCGTCATCATCGGCCCCGACCTGGTGTGGCGCGGCGATCGGTGGATCACGGACCGTACGGCGTCGAAAGACCCGGTATTCAAGCGCTCCACCCCGGACGCCGACGTGGACCGCCTGATCCGAAACACGTACAAGGTGCTGCTGACTCGGGGCATGGTCGGCACGATCGTGTACTCGACGGACCCGGAGACGCGGGAGAAGCTGCGGGAACTTGCGGGCGGCGTGCTACAAGAGGCGGTGCCGGCTTGACGGACCGGCTCCCGTACGTCAGACGGTACGGTCAGGCGTTGCCAGAAGCCCAGCCTGGCGGATTCTCCCGGGCTGTGTGCAAGAAGCGTTCGACATCGAAGCGGTGCTCGCTCAGCCGATGCCGAGCGGTTTCCAGGTGATGCTCCTCGAAGATGTGCTGGTACCAGGGCAGTAGAACGAACGCCTCGACACTCAGCTCGAGACGGTTCGCCTGCCACAGCGTGGTGAACCCGTCCGAGGCGTTGGCGCCGCGTAGGAGCTGCTTGGCGGCTCCGACACCGCCCAGCTCTCCCAGCATCTGTGCGAACCGCGTCGGGTTGTAGCCGATCTCACGCTTGAGGCGCTCGGCGCCCCTGCGCATGTCGTCGTGAAACTTCAATTCTGCTTCGCTCGGCATGTCCTATCTCCCCGGCTATTTGCTATTTTCCCGTCAGCCTGTTGAGTTCACACAGAGTTCGGTGGTACTGCAGGTACGCCTCATCGATCTGATGGTCGGTGCGTCGGCGGAGGCGCCCCACGGAATCGCCCCCATGTGTCTGCCTTACGAAGCCGTCAACGTCAATGTAGATCTCGAGACCGTCGAAGAGAACGTGGTGGTTGGGGCACAGGCAGAGCAGGTTCGGCAGTTCGTCCGGACCGTCGTGCGGCGATCCGAGGCCACGGATGTGGGCAGCCTCGCTGTAGGGCCTGCGCTTGTACTGCAGGCGAGTCTGGCAAACCTGGCAAACATGGTCGTGCAGTTCCTTGACCCGGTTGGCGATCGTGGCATTGCGAATAAGCCGTGAGGAGGTGGACTCCCGGCGCTCAGTCGGAGGAGTCGCCCGCTCCGCATCGGTGACCTCCTGGTCTCGACCGTCCTCCTCTCCGTCCGGCAGGCCTTCGGCCGTCGCGTATCCAGCGAGGCCCACCCGGCTGAGCAAATCGCGTTGGTCGACGTCGTCCAAGTACGTGCTGCAGAGCTTGACCACTGCCTCCAGGCGGGTGAGAGGGTTCTGCAGCAGTTCAGCGCTTACATGGGTGAGGCCTGCGACGGGTTGGTCGCTGTTGAAAGTCGTTACCTGCGGCATGGGGCTGGCATCGCTCGGTATTCCATGCACCTCCCACAGGCCACTGCCCTGCAGGTGCCAGAAGGGATATTCGGGGGTGACCTTGGAACCGGGCAACCCGAATTCGGCCAGGAGCGGACCCAGCTCCGTGCGGAAAGAGGACCAGGGTGCCAGACGAGGCTTCCCCGCTGCTATCCGGGATACCGCCCATAGCAGAGCCAATGGCTGGTGGCGGCTGGGGGCTTTGTTCTCTGGGCGGCGATGAGTGTTGAGAGAGCCAATCCGATCCAGCAGCTCCGTTGCGGTGAGCTGAGGAGAGGCGGCCGACAGCGGTCGTTGCGGAAGAACGGCTGGACGCCTCGCCGGGAGGAGTTGGGCAACGCGGCGGTACTCCTCGGCGGACCGCAGGGTCAGGCTCCGAAGAGGTGCTGGAACGTTCAGGCGTCGCAATATGGGAGCGGCAAGAACAGGGGTGGTGAACTCCTCGACTTCTCCCAGAGCCATGATGTGTTCCCATGTGGCGTTGTTCTCGTCGGCTCCCCAGACTTTCTGCGCCACGGGCAGGCTGTTGAACAGATGGAGAATGCGAGCGCGAGCGAAGAAGTGGTTCTCTGCATAGAAGAACACGTCGTCGCCGACGCGACGGTTCTGCAGAGCTCTCACTTTCTCGTTGTTGACTTGCGTGGTGGGAGTGGCGCCCCACAGCCGAGCGACCCCATCCGGGTACAAGGCGGTCAGCGTTTCCGCCTGCTCGCCGAGTGCGTCCCTGATGTCGGCAACGGCAACGCCTTGTCGTATCGACCTGGCGAAGTTCTGTGGGCCGCGATCCCGAGCCCCGCCGCGAGGCTGGAGAACGATCTGCGGCGCGACCTGCTGCGCCCCGTCCGGGATGGAGGTCCCGTCCGTCACGGTGAAGCCAAGTACTCGCAGACGATGCGCCACAGTGCGCGCACCACCGCTGAAGTCATCAGCAGGCAGCAGGTCGCCGACAGAGTACCGATGCGCTACGCCCGCGATCGCCTTCGAGTCATAGCGGTTTCCGTCCCATACCAGCTCATACGTTGTCGCCCGGCCGAAGCCGTACCGGCGGCGGAACACCTCACGTCCCAGGAGCTGACACTCGTCAACCGCAGCCAGCACTCCTGCACGCGTTACATGCCCAAGTCCCATGCAGCGGAGCCTAGTAGGAAGGTATGACAATCACTCATCCATACCGAACAGCTGAGCCCTTTCTATTCGTCACCGGCCAGTGTCGTCCGGTCGCTTCGGTAGAGTGGGGCCGGAGGATGCCCACGGCGACTTTCGTTGAGCGGGCGGAGCGGGCCCTGGAGCCGTTCAGGGTCCTGCGGGCGGTTGCCCGGCACGTCCTGTCCCCGGCGGACTCTTTGCAGCGGACTGTGAGGAGCGCTATGGGCACCGTCAGCGAGTTGGACTGGGTCAAGAGCGGTCATAGCGGGTCCGAGGGCGACGACTGCCTGGAGGCCGCACAGGCTTCCGGTGCCGTGTATGTGCGAGAGTCCAAGGAGAAGGAAGGGCCGGGGTTCACCGTTTCCCTGTCCGTGTGGGTGATTTCCTCGGGTATGTCACAGATTGAGGGCTCGAGGAGCGGCTGGCCCGCGTGATGCGGAACATGTGATTCCTGCCTCGCACGCCGCATGTCCTATAGTCCCGTCCTTCACAGAGTCTTCCCATGTAGCAGGCAACCATTAGGATCTCCGGCAGGTCCGACCCTGGGGAACGGCGGGCCTGAGAGGAACGAACGAGTGGGGACAGGCATGCGGGAAGGCCGGTGGGTCACGGTCACCGAGTCCGAGTTCGATCACGAACGCCGCGGCCTAGAGGCGATCCGGGAGAAGCTGCCGGACTCCGACCCCTGGCGCGCCTGGTCGAACTTCACCTTCACCGCCAACACCGGCCACGTCCGCGAGGTCGACCTGCTGGTCGTCGCCCCCGGCGGCCTCTGCATGATCGAGCTCAAGGACTGGCATGGCTCGGTCACCTCCGAGAACGGCACCTGGGTACAGACCACGCCCAGTGGTTACCGCCGCACGCACGGCAACCCGCTGCACCTGGTCAACCGCAAGGCCAAGGAGCTGGCTGGCCTGCTCGCCCAGACCGGCGCCAAGCGGGTCTGGGTCGCCGAGGCCGTCTGCTTCACCGACAACAGCCTCCGTGTGCGTCTGCCCGCCCACGACCAGAACGGCGTGTACACCGTCGACGAGCTGGTCGACATGCTCAAGCAGCCCCCGGCCGACGAGCGGCGCCGCATCACCGCGATCGGCTCGCGTGAGATCGCCGCGGCCTTGAAGGGCATCGGCATCCGCAAGAGCGACGCCCAGTACAAGGTCGGCCCGTACGAGCTGGAGCGTAAGTCCTTCGACTCCGGGCCCACCTGGGCGGACTACCTCGCGCGCCACAGCGACCTGCCCGAGGCCGCGCGCGTGCGCATCTACCTAAGTGAGCGCGGTTCCGACGCATCCATCCGCCAGTCCGTCGAGAACGCTGCCCGGCGCGAGGCCGCGGTGCTGGGCCGGTTCAAGCACCCCGGCGTCGTCCAGCTCAAGCAGTACTTCCCCTCCGGGCACGCCGCAGGCCCCGCGCTGATCTTCGACTACCACCCGGACACCCTGAAGCTGGACGAGTACCTGGTCCAGTACGGCGAGAAGCTGGACATCCTCGGCCGGATGGCACTGGTACGCCAGCTCGCCGAGACGATGCGCTCCGCGCACGCCAGCCGCATCCACCACCGCGCGCTCGCCGCCCGCTCCGTCCACGTCGTCCCCCGTCCGCGCGGCCGTAAGGGGCAGGCCGTAGGGGAGGAGGCCGCCTGGCTCAGCCCGCAGCTGCAGATCTCCGACTGGCAGATCGCCACCCAGCGCAGCGGCGACTCGTCGCAGGGCCAGGGCATGACACGGTTCGCGCCAACCGCCCTGTCCGCCATGCATCTGAGCGACGACGCCGACGCCTACTTGGCGCCGGAACTCACCGCCCTCCACCCCGACCCGGTCTATCTCGACGTCTACGGGCTCGGCGTCCTCACCTACCTGCTGGTCACCGGCAAGGCCCCGGCCGCCAGCCAGGCCGAGCTGCTGGCCCGCCTGGAAGCGGGCGAGGGCCTGCGCCCCAGCTCCCTCGTGGACGGCCTGTCCGAGGACGTGGACGAGCTGGTGCAGGCCGCCACCGCCTACCGCCCCGGGCAGCGCCTCTCCAGCGTCGACGAGTTCTTGGAGCTGCTGGAGGTCGTCGAGGACTCCCTCACCGCACCTGCCGCGGCTCTCGACGGGCAGGCCGAGGAGGAGACCGGGGCGAGGGCCGACAAGGACCCGCTGGAGGCCGTCGCCGGCGACGTGCTCGCCGGCCGGTGGGAGGTCCGCCGCCGCCTCGGTACTGGCTCCACCAGCCGTGCCTTCCTCGTGCGCGACCTGGAGGCGGAGGCCCGCAGAACGCGCCCGCTGGCCGTGCTGAAGGTCGCCCTGTCCGACAGTCGCGGCGAGATCCTCGTCCGCGAGACAGAGGCCATGCGCCGCCTGCGCCCCCACTCGGGCATCATCCGCCTTGTCGAGCCCGAGCCGCTGCAGATCGGCGGCCGCACCGTCCTGGCGCTGGAGTACGTCGGCGACGAACGCGACGACGCCGGCGCCGAGGGCGCGGCCCGCCCGCGCCGCCGCGAGGAGACCGTCGCCCGCCAGCTCCGCGAGCACGGTCGCCTCCAGGTCGACCAGCTCGAGGCGTACGGCGACTACCTCTTCGGCGCCGTTGACTTCCTCGAGGGCGAGGGCGTCTGGCACCGCGACATCAAGCCCGACAACATCGCCGTCCGCATCCGCCCGAACCGCACGCGCGAACTCGTCCTCATCGACTTCTCGCTGGCCGGCTATCCGGCGAAGAACACCGACGCGGGCACCGAGGGTTACCTCGACCCCTTCGTCGACGTCATCACGCGCGGTTCGTACGACTCGCACGCCGAGCGGTACGCCGTGGCCGTCACCCTGCACCAGATGGCCTCCGGCGAGTTGCCCAAGTGGGGCGACGGCAGCGTCCTGCCGCGCATGACCGACCCGAAGGAGTGGCCGTACCCGACCATCGCGGCCGAAGCCTTCGACCCGGCCGTGCGGGACGGGCTCGTCGCCTTCTTCCAGAAGGCCCTGCACCGCGACGCGAGCAAGCGGTTCCCCGAGCTCAAGCCGATGAGGGACGCCTGGCGCAAGGTCTTCCTCGACGCCTCGCAGACCGTTCCGTCCAGCCACCGCACCCGCCAAGCGGCCCCCGCCGATGGGACCGCACCCGCCGAGGGTGCTGCCGCGGCCATCGCGGACGCCGAGCCGGAGACCGCCGAGCAGCAGCGGGACCGCCTCGCCGCCGAGGTCACCCGCGACACCTCGCTGACCGTCTCTGGCCTCACGCCCGCAGCCCAGTCCTTCCTCTACGGCCTGGGCCTCGCGACGGTCGGTGAACTCCTCGACTACAGCCGCCGCAAGCTCGTCAACGCCCCCGGCCTCGGCGCCAAGACCCGCAACGAGGTCCAGCAGCGGCAGCGGGAATGGGGCGAGCGGCTGCGCGAGACCCCCGTCTCGCCGCTCACGCCGAAGGGCCGGGCGGAGGCGAAGGAGGAGCTGGAGCAGCTCACCGCCGCCGAGTCGGCCCTTGTCGGAAAGCTCGCGACGGGCGAGTCGGCGGGCGCGCTGTCCGCTCGTACCCTGCGCTCCGTCAGCCTCGACACCCTCGCCACGGTCTTCGTGCCGGCCGTCAACAACAACGGCTCCAACCGCAACAAGGCGGAGATGGTGCGGCTGCTGCTGCGCCTGCCCGACGAGCACGGCGTTCTGCCGGGCATCGGCGTCTGGCCGAAGCAGAAGGACGTCGCCGACGCGCTCGGCCTCAGCCACGGCCGCATCCCGCAGATGCTCAAGGACGAGCGCAAGCGCTGGAAGGCGGAGCCCACCGTCCAGGCATTGCGGGACGAGATCATCGACCTGCTTGTGAGCATGGGGCGCGTCGCCTCCGCAGTAGAGATCGCCGACGCCCTCGCCGTCCGGCGCGGCACGCACCTCGCCGGGCGTGAGCAGCGGCGCGCGATGGCCCTGGCGGCAGTACGGGCCGTCGTCGAGGTCGAGCAACTGGTGCCACAGGAGGCCGAGTTCCAGCACCAGCCGAACCGCAAGGCGACCGACGAGTCGCTGGGCGCCGGCCTGCTGGCTCTCGACGTGCGCGAGAACGATGCCCCAGACACCCCCACCGCGCCCGGCCTGCTCGACTACGCGACCCGCCTCGGCAAGACGGCCGACCGGCTCGCCAGGCTGGACACCCTACCGACGGCCGCGACCGTCCTAGCCGAACTGGGCGCACTGACGGTCCCGCCCGGCGCCGTCGACTGGGACGAGCGGCGCATGGTCGAGCTGGCCGCCGCCGCGTCCGTGAACGCCGCCGCCACCCCGCGCCTGGAGATCTACCCGCGCGACCTGTCGCTCGTCCGGGCACTGCGCCTCACCCAGGCCGGACTCGTCCGCTGGATCCCGGGCGTTCCGGAGGGGCGGCAGCCCGGCCTGACCGGCGAGGACGTGCACGAGCGGGTCCGCGCCCGCTTCCCCGAGCTGGTCGTCCCGGACGGACGCGGCGGCACGACGCACGAACTGCCCACCGGCGGCCCGCTTACCAAGGCGCTGCGCGACGCCGGCTTCGAGCTGTCGCTGAGCATGCGCGAGGACACGGGCACGCTGCGCTACCTGCCGACGCGGGTGGACGACGCCTCCAGCTACCTCACGACGGGCGCGTGGCGGCAGTCGACGCGCACGGGCACGGTGACGCGGTACGCGGACGACCCGCAACTCGCTGGCGCGGTGCGCGCGGAGGAACGCCTGCTCGTCTCGGCCCGCCGGGACGGGTACCGGGTGCTGACCGTACGGCAGCAGCTCGTGCGCGACGCGGTGCGGGAACTGGGCGCCGAGCGGCTGGGCGTACAGGCCCTGTCGGTGACCGAGCTGTTCCTGGAAGCGTTGCACGGGCAGGTCACTCCGGGTACCAAGCCGACCTGGGAGACCCTGCTCAAGGCGGACGCCGCCGAGCCGGGCTCCAAGGGCGCGGTGCGGTTCGCGGAGTATGCGCGGACAGCGTGGGGCTCGGTCGAGCCCCGGATCGCCGAGCTGCTGGGCAACGGTGGCGGCGGTGCGGGCCCCGTCCTGCTGACGGAGGCCGGCGTGTTCGCCCGGTACGACGCGATGGGCGTCCTGGACCGGCTGGCGTCGGCGGCCCGGCGGGGCGGGCGGGGGCTGTGGCTCCTGGTCCCGCAGAGCGACCCGTCGCGCGAGCCGAGGCTCGGGCAGGTGGCCGTGCCGTACCAGGCCGGCCTGGGGGAGTGGATCCAGCTTCCGGACACGTGGGTGGGCAACGTGCACCGCGGGTCCGGTCAGGTTGTGGCGAGTGGTGTCGAGGGAGACGCGAAGTGATCGACCGCAAGGCTCTGTTGGACGACCTGAAGCAGCAGGTCAAGGCGGTCGAGGCCGACCTGGGCAAGCAGGTGAAGGCGCTCGGTGAGGTCGGCGCGCGGCTGAAGGCCGAGTACGACCAGGCGCGTAAGCTCGGGCGTACGGCGGCGACGTGGAACTCGTGGCTGGACGAGCGGGTCACGCAGGTCGCGGTCGCGTGGGTGCTGGGCACGGTCTTCGTCCGGTTCTGCGAGGACAACCGGTTGATCCCCGAGCCGTACCTGACGGGGTCGGACGGCGACCGGCGCGAGCTGGCGGAGTCGCGGTACGACGCGTACGTGGAGTCCGACGACAACCCGACGTATCGAGGGTGGCTTGAGAAGGCGTTCGACGAGCTGGGCCAGGGCCAGGCCGGCCGCCTTCTCTTCGACAAGCGGCACAACCCGCTGTACCAGATCCCGCTTTCGCATGATGGCGCGCGTGAGCTGGTCGAGTTCTGGCGCCAGCGCGACGAGGCGGGCGTCCTCGTCCACGACTTCACCGACCCGCTGAACGAGGCCGGGACCGAGGGCTGGGACACGCGGTTCCTGGGCGACCTCTACCAGGACCTGAGCGAGGCCGCGCGGAAGACGTACGCGCTGCTTCAGACGCCGGAATTCGTGGAGGAGTTCATCCTCGACCGGACGATGAATCCGGCGGTGCGGGAGTTTGGGTACGAGGAACTGAAGATGATCGACCCTACGTGCGGGTCGGGGCACTTTGTGTTGGGGGCGTTTCGGCGGCTTGTGCGGCTGTGGGCGGAGGGACAGCCGGGGAAGGACGTGCATGAGCGGGTGTCAGCCGCGCTGAAATCGGTGCACGGTGTGGACGTCAACCCGTTCGCGGTGGCCATTGCGCGGTTCCGGCTGCTGGTTGCGGCCATGGCGGCAAGTGGGGTGCGGACGCTGGTTGAGGCGGCCAAGTACGAGTGGCCGATCCATCTGGCGGTGGGAGACTCGCTCATTAAGGCCCGTCAGCTTGAGCTGACGCTGGGCGGGGATGAGGACGGGGTGGACGACCCGCTGGCCTCGTTCGCCTACGCCACGGAGGACATGCACGAGCACCCGGAGATTTTGCGTCCGGGGCGGTATCACGTGGTGGTAGGGAATCCGCCGTATATTACGGTGAAGGACAAGGGACTCAATCAGCTGTATCGAGAGTTGTACGACGCCTGTTCCGGAAAGTATGCACTGTCCGTGCCATTTGCCCAGCGTTTCTTTGAGCTAGCGAAGTCGGGGGATGCCGAGAGTGGACTCGGGTACGGACTGGTTGGGCAGATCACTGCAAACTCCTTTATGAAAAGGGAGTTCGGAGCGGCTCTGATCGAGACGTACTTCGAACACAAGGTCGAACTGGCTGAAGTCATCGATACTTCGGGGGCATACATTCCGGGACACGGGACACCTACCGTAATCCTTGTAGGAAAACGACGCGGTGGGAGCAAACGTTCGGAGACGATCCGTACGGTCCGGAG
The DNA here is from genome assembly GCF_055639175.1 of Streptomyces sp. NPDC107546. Classification (NCBI taxonomy): domain Bacteria; kingdom Bacillati; phylum Actinomycetota; class Actinomycetes; order Kitasatosporales; family Streptomycetaceae; genus Streptomyces; species Streptomyces sp. NPDC107546. Next base: position 116,349 of record NZ_JBVKBA010000017.1, read on the forward strand.
TGTCCAGGGTGAACCCGGTATCCCTGAGAAGGCCGAGGAGGGCAAGGTCTGGCGGGCCATTGAAGAGCAGATTGATCAGCCTGGTTCGGTGAGTCAATGGGTTTCGGTGGATGATCTTGTCCGTGAACGCTACTTCAGCAAGCAGCCCTGGATCCTGACGGATGGCGGTCTTGAGCTGGTTGAAAAGCTATCGGAGAAATCCGTGGGGCCCCTATCGCGTGAAGCCGCCTCTATTGGGATGACGGCGCTCACGGGGGAGGATGACGCTTTCCTCGTGCCTGAAGAGTTCTCCTCTCGAAATGGGTTCACCGCTGACTGTGTATATCTTGTCAATGGCGATGAAGTCCGCGACTATATCATCGAATCGCCACAGCGCGTGGTCATGCCAAGGGACTGGGACGGCGCAGAGCGAGAACTCAGCTCAAGAGCCGTAAAGTATTTGTGGCCTTACCGGTCGAACTTGAGGAAACGCCTCTACTTCGGGAAGTTTCCGGAACAGCGTGGCTTGCGATGGTTTGACCTCGCCATGCTGTTTGCGGATCGCCACCGCGAGCCGTTCTCAATCTCATTCGCAGAAGTTGCCACACACAACCACTTTGCACTCGATCGGGGCGGAAAAGCATTCAAACAAACTGCCCCTGTGATCAAGCTTGAAGCAGGATCCACTGAAGAACGCCACATGCAGCTGCTCGGAATACTGAACAGCTCCACAGCTGCTCTATGGCTCAGAATGGTGTGCCATGACAAGGGGAATCGAGGTGGCGAGCGTGGCACTGGACGCTACGCATTTGAGAGCTTCTACCAGTTCAACAGCTCAAACATTGAACGCTTTCCGCTTCCGAATGCATATCCCACCTCTCTAGCCAGCGCCCTGGACAATCTCGCCCAGCAACTCACTGCCACCAGTCCGTCCTCCTACGCCGACAAGGTCACCCCCACCACTAGTGCCCTACGCGAGGCGCGCGAGGCCTGGCATTCCACCCGCGCTCGCATGATCGCCCTCCAAGAAGAACTCGACTGGCAGGTCTACTCCCTTTACGACCTCCACCCCGAAGACCTCCGCGTCTCCGAGGACCCCGACGACCCCAACACCCCCGAACTCGCCCTCGGCGAGCGTGCCTTCGAGATCGTCCTCGCCCGCCGCGTAGCCGCCGGTGAGGCCAGTGACGAGTGGTTCAAGCGGCACAACTCCACGCCCATCACGGAGATCCCCGCCCACTGGCCCGCCCCCTACCGGGAGATCGTCCAGAAGCGGATCGACGCCATCGAGTCGAACCGGGCCATCGGCATGGTCGAGCGCCCCGAGTACAAGCGCCGCTGGGCCACCGAGGGCTGGGACGCGCTCCAGGAGAAGGCCCTGCGCGCCTGGCTGCTCGACCGCATGGAGAACCGCGACCTGTGGTTCGACGAGAACGGTCAGCCGGCCATCCTCACCCTCTCCCGCCTCACCGACGCCCTCTCGCGTGACGAGGACTTCGTCTCTGTCGCCAAGCTCTACGCGCCCCGCAAGGACCTCCCCAAGGTCGTCGCCGAGCTGATTACCGACGAACACGTGCCGTTCCTCTCAGCCCTGCGCTACAAGCCCTCCGGGCTGAAGAAACGTGCCGACTGGGAAGAGGTGTGGGACCTCCAGCGCAAGGAGGACGCCGCGCCCGACGAGCCGGCCAAGCGGAAGATCCGGGACTCCATCCCCGTACCGCCCAAGTACACCTCCGCCGACTTCCTCCGCGCCTCCTACTGGAAGGCGCGCGGCAAGCTGGACGTGCCCAAGGAGCGGTTCATCTCCTACGGGCAGACCAACGCCGCCACCCCCGAGCTGTACGGCTGGGCCGGCTGGGACCCCAAGGAGCAGGCGCAAGCCCTCGCCACCTACTTCACCAACACCGCGCTGATCTCCGAGGAGATCACACCGTTCCTTGCCGGCCTGCTGGAACTGCAGCCGTGGCTGTACCAGTGGCACAACGAGTTCGACATGCTTTACAGCGGTTCCCCGGCGGACTTCTTCGCCGGTTACCGCCAGCAGAAGCAGGGAGAGCACGGACTCACCGACGACGACCTCCGCAACTGGCGTCCCCCGACCGCGACCCGAGGCCGTCGCGCAGCAGTGAAGAAGTAGCCGGAATCGACTCGGCGTTGTGCCCCTGCACCGACGCCGAGTCTGCCGGATCAGAGGCCCCTGGGTGGGCGTGTGCGTGGCCGTCGGTCGGTACGCGTAACTGCGCCCATACGGTCTTGCCGGGGGCGCCCGGGCGCGGGGTGACGCCCCAGTCGTCCGCAAGGGCGGCCACCAGGAGCAGCCCGCGGCCGGACTCCGACAGAGGGTCCGGGGACGCGGGAGTGGGCGAGGGCTGCTTCTCGGTACGGGTGTCGGTCACCTTGATGCGGAAGGTGTCCTCAACCAAGGTGAGTTGGACGTGGAAGTCGCGGCCGGGGACGTGGCCGTGGCGTACGGCGTTGGCGGTCAGTTCGGCCGTGATGAGGGTCAGTGTCTCGTTGGCCGGGGCTGTGTAGGGGTGGCCCCAGCCGTTCAGGCGGTGCGAGACGAGTCGGCGGGCGAGGCGGGCGCCGCGTGGGGTCGAGGTGAAGCGCATGGTGAACTCGCGTTCGGGTGCGAGGTGCTGTGGCATATGCCCGTTCGAGGGAGTTGCTGACTTCATGCGGTCAACGGTCACGGACTGTGCGTAGCGTTGAACAGGGGCAACGCGCTGACGGGTACGGGCTGTACGCGTGGGTGGTGCGCTTGTACGCGGTGTTGAGCGTGACCGGTTTCCGGGCCCTGCGTTGGGCGGGCGGAGTCCGGTGACCGTGAGGGTCGTACTGGAGGAGCTGCGGCGTGGACGACGAGGTTCAGCAGCCGGAGTGCGAGGCCGGGACGGGCATGCTGTGCGTCTTCGGACGGCAGTTGAAGCTGTTTCGGGAACGTGCGGGGATGGACCGTGCGAGGTTCGGTTCGCTGACCGGGTACTCGGCCTCGACGATCGCGTCGTTCGAGCAGGGGAGACGCATTCCCCCGCCGAAGTTCATCGACCAGGCGGACGAAGTGCTCGGGGCGGGCGGGGTGTTGAGCGCGAGCAAGGGGGAGGTGGCTCGGGCTCAGTATCCGGCATTCTTTCGGGATGCGGCCAAGCTGGAGGCCGAGGCGGTTGTACTGCACGTGTACGCCACCCAGGCGATGCCAGGACTCTTGCAGACCGAGGAGTACGCGCGGGCGGTGTTTGCCATGTGGCTCCCTCAGTTGGACGAAGACGTCATCGAACAACGGTTGGCCGCCCGACTGGCACGACAGAAGATCTTCGACCGGCGGCCTGCTCCGAATCTGAGCTTCGTGGTCGAGGAGGCCGTACTCCTGCGGCCCCTCGGTGGCGAGGCGGTGTGGCGGGGGCAGTTGGAGCAGCTCTTGCTCATTGAGGAGAAGCGGAACGCGGAGATCCAGGTAATGCCGCTCTCCCGCCAGGAACATGCGGGACTGGCCGGTCCGTTCACCTTGATAGAGATGAAGGATGGGCGCAGGATCGCCTACGCGGAGGTGCAAGGCGACAGTCGTGTGCACACGGAGCGGCAGAAGGTCCGTGAGCTTGAACGTACGTACGGAACTCTGCGCGCACAGGCCCACACTCCGGCAGAATCACGTGCGTTGATCGAGAAGCTGTTGGGAGAGAGATGAGCGGGGAAGAGGCCAGGCTCGGCCTGGACGGACTGGCCTGGTTCAAGAGCAGTTACAGCGCTGGTAACGGCGGCGAATGCGTCGAGGTCGCCGCCCTCCCCGGCAAGGGCAGGGTCCACGTCCGCGACTCCAAAGACACAACCCGCGCCGCACTCGCCGTGGAACCCGCGGCCTGGGCCGCCTTCGTAGAGTTCGCGGCACTCTGACAGCGGCAGGACCCTCGGTAGGCGGTGTGCTTGCCGAGGGCATTTGCGCTCCCGTAGCACCTTCAGCAGTCCAGGCACCTTGCTCGCCGGATGCCCGCGACGGCGGTCGCCTTCCCGGGAGGGTGATCGGCATGGTGGTGAACCCGGCCCGCACCACACCGCCACGTGCATAACGAGGTCTCAACGAAGCTGATGCATGCCGGCTCTTGGAGCGCGGAGCGACTGTAAGTTCTTGCCATGAAACAGGGTAAAGAGGTCGAGAATCCCGAGTCGCGCTTCTTCACGGTGCTGCTGGCGGCGGCCAAGCTCCCCGGTGTGCGTATCCACCGGGAGGCGTACCTCCGGACGGCGCTGGCGCGCCACTGCACCGAGGATGAGATCCGCGTAGCGATCGAAGAGACCCCCGCTGCGGCGGGTATCACCGTCGACGTTCTGGAGAAAGCGGCCAACGACTCTATCCGCTACGAGACGGCTAAGGTCAGTGCCCTCTCCGCCGCGGCCGGGATACCCGGCATCCTCGCCCTGCCCGCCACGGTGCCCGCCGACTTGGCACAGTACGTCGGCCACATGCTGCGTATCGCGCAGAAGCTCGCCTATCTCTACAGCTGGCCCGAGCTGTTCTCCGACGAGGGCGATGACGTCGATGACGCGACCGTGGGGGTGCTCACGCTGTTCTTCGGCGTGATGTTCGGCACCCAGTCGGCGAACGCCGCTGTGGGGAAGGTCGCGGGGATGATGTCGGAGCAGGTCGCCAAGAGGCTGCCTCAGAAGGCGCTCACCAAGGGCGTCGTCTATCCCATAGTGAAGAAGGTCGCGGCCTACATCGGCGTCAAGATGACGAAGGAGTCGTTCGCGAAGGCCCTCTCGAAGGCCATCCCCCTCGTAGGGGCTGCTGTCTCCGGCGGGCTCACCTTCGCGACCTACCTCCCGATGGCCAAGAGGCTCAAGAAGCACCTCGCCGGCCTGCCACTGGCGGACCCGTCGCGCCGAGTGATGGAGGGGGACGTCGTGGACGGCGAAGTCGTGGAAGAGCGCGAGTCTTTCGCCACAGCACACGCTGAACTGCGCGGCGCGGACACCGCTGCCGTCAAGCTGGAGGAACCCAGGTCCTGACCCCGCGAGTGGCCTCCTGGCTGCCCAAGGTGCCTGCCTTCCCTCTGCCACGGACGTGCGGGCCCGGGTTCGCAGCCGCGGGACACCTTCGCCGCTACCCGGGGGTGCCTTCGCGTTCTCGCAGCCCCCGGCCATCCCCGGCGCATATGGGCCGCAGGGCATGGACAAGGGAGGCTTCGTCGACAAGGCGATGTTCACCTACCGCTACAACTACCGCCCGGCCGCCTGGGAGTGCCTGCTCACCCGGGCCGGGTCCGCCTCGGCCGACGCGTGGGTCCTCGGCGCGGCTTACCCCCGGGCACATCAGGACGCTCCTCGTCCGTGCGGTCGCGCCATGACGGACCCGGCACCGGGGGCGGCGCACGGCAGGTCGAAGCCCCGTCCCCCTGCCCGCCAGGCCCACCCCCGAAGTAGTTCACTTTTCATGGACATGTAAGTTCACATAGCATCCATGCTCTCCACTCCTTCTTCACGTCTCCCGGGGGAACGATCTCCGTGCTTCACCGGAAATACTTCGGCGCACTGGGCGCTGCCGTCATGTCCATGGCGCTTGCTGCGTGTGGCAACACCGCCACGCCCACTGCTGCGAAGCCTGCCACGCCGAGCAGCTCCGCCGCGGCCGGCCCGGCATCCTCCTCCCCGACTCCACACGCAGCGCTCCTCAGTAAGGCCCAGCTCACGTCCGCCCTGCTGTCGCTGTCGCAGATGCCTGCCGGCTGGTCGACCGAAGGCGACTCCAACTCGGGCGACAAGACGTTCTGCGACTACCGTCAGCCGCACAAGGCCCGGATTCAGGTCTCCCGCAGCTTCCAGAAGGGCGGAGGGCTGACCGCCACGATTGCGACTGTGGGCATCCGGCAGTACGCGAGCGCGAGCGATGCCGCCGAGTCGTTCGCTGCGATGGAGAAGGCACTCGAGACCTGCCACCAGGAGACCTATCAGGGGTCAGTGCTGAAGTACTCGCCGATGAGCGTGGACAAGCTCGGCGACCAGTCCTTGGGTGTACGCATCGACAGCGACGGCACCACGCTGCTCCAGCAGTTCACTCTCGACGGGCCCACCCTGATCAACGTCGGCACCGGCGGCCTCACGAACGCGGAAGCCGACACGGCCACCAAACTCCTGCGCGACCAGGTCGACCGGTACGAGGCCGCAGCCCGCAAGTAGTCCGGGCTGCGAGAGCCGCCTGGCCTGAGGGGCGGTAGCCCGGCCGACCGGCGTCACCAAGGAAGCCCTCCGCTCGGTCGGCATGCGTGAGGGCGACATCATTTGAAACAAGAGGAAATATGGCTGGTTCTGCCAAGCGTGATGACGCGACGCAGGGATGTCTTGCACTGGTCGCCATCTGTGCCGTTGTGGTGGTCGGGTGGCTGGTGTGGACCGCCGTGATGTGGACGCTGGCCGAGTGGCGGTGGGCGTGGTTCGTCGGATGCGCGGCTGTGGCTCCGGCTGCCGCGTACGCGCTCGTGATCGCGTGGGGTGAGGAGCGTCCGTTCGTGCCGTCTCGCCGGCGGGAGGCTTGGATGACGGCGGTCGTCACCGTCGTGGCGGCGGAGGCACCGGCTGTCGTCCTCGTGAAGGGCTGGGGCACCGGGGTGGTTGCGCTGCTTTTCGCGCTTGGAGCCGGGTCTGCCGGTGCGCTCGGTCCGTTTGACCGGCGTGGCGTCCGTCATGCCGACAAGTCCTCCCCTGCGGGCGTGGACGAGAAGCAGAGGTCTGTCGACGCTTCGGCAGCGACGGAGTAAGTGAGAGCCGGCAGCCCTCGGTTGCCTGCCGCGCGCCTCATTGGAACGTTTTCTGAGTCAGCGGCCCTGACCCGTCCCGGTCGGTCTGTACTTGTTGGAGTCCCCGTGATCCCCCCGTCCTTCTTGTCCGGGCAGCGTGTTCGTCGCCTGGGAACCCTGCTGGCCGTCCTGTGTGTGAGTGCAGGGGTCATCGCCATCGGTGAGGCGTCCAGCGGCGAGGCCGCAGCGCCGCAGGCCGACCATCGCCGCGCTGCTCCTTCCGCGAGCCCACCTGTCGAGCCTTCACCGACGAAGACCGCGCTCAAGGCGTCAGCCCGTGCGGTCCCGCAGGTGATGTCCGCCCGTTGCACGGGAAAGGCCAAGAACCTGTTCTTCACGGCGGCGGGAGGTTCGGTCACGGAGTCGTCTTCGCAGCCGCCGGCGTACCTGCGGATCAAGGAAGCCCGTGTGGTTCGGGACAGCAAGGGCGTGACGGTGAGCTACACGCTCGCCGGTAACGCTCCCGAACTCGGTTCGGAAGTGGACGCCACCTACTGGACGTGGCTGGGCGATGGTCTGGACGACATGGACGAACCTGCCGTGAGCATGCAGTACCTCGACTCGCGTTGGTTCGTGCACGTATCCGGAACGAACGACGTGGTCGGAGGAGACGTGGAAGCCCGGCCAGAGATACATGGCCGCACTGTCTCCGTCCGGCTTCCGCTTCGCGTTTCCACGTCGTCCGGCTACGTGGCGGACCTGTCGAAGTTCACGCATGCCGGCTGGTCTACGGAAGGCAAAGACCCCTCGGGATTCGGCACCTGGATGGATGGTTGCCCGATCAGTGGGGAAGAAGCCGGCAACCCGGGATCGTGGGAAGTGGCACTGCACTGAGCTCGCAACGGGCGTGCGGCGAGGGCCGTGTCCGCTCGCTGCCCGCTCTCCTGCCCTGCCGATCAGGATGACAGCAGCACAGCGGTGCGACGGTGCACGGGGTATACGGCGTGGGGGTGGGCGGAGTGCCGATGTATGGTGCTATGCGCAGGCCGTCTGGGTGACCGTTCAGTACGAGGGGGACATACAGTGCAAACGCCGCGACCCTGCCTCCCCTGACCCGGCCGATGCCGTGGACGTCGTCCTCGCCCGGCGGCACGTGACCGGCTCCCTCTCCGCCACCGGTCAGGACCACCGGCACGTCGCACCGCCCACAGGCCGCCCGTGCTTCCGGCTCCCCCTCCACGATCCGGACCGATCACCGGCTTCGGGCCGGGACCGCAGAACCGCACCACATCGAGTACGAGCAGTAGCACCGAACACCGTCAGGGAGAGCGAGAACCCGCGATGGCCCAGCAGCCCCTCCTCCGCGATGTCATCGACATCAAGGAGTCCATCTCCACCTCGGACTTCGTGCTGTCCCTCGCCGAGGCGACGACAGACGAGGGCGCCCACCACGCGCTCAAGGACTACGTCGTCACCGAGCGGCTGCTGGAGAACTTCGACGAGGCGCTGGACCTCATCAAGTCCGCGCTGGACGGGCACCGTTCCAAGGCGGCTTACCTCCACGGCTCCTTCGGTTCCGGTAAGTCCCACTTCATGGCCGTGCTGTACGCGCTGCTCAGCGGCAACCCGGCCGCCCGTGCCCGTACCGAGTTCGACCCGGTGCTGACCAAGCACGAGTGGCTGACCACGGACGGCAAGAAGTTCCTGCTCGTGCCGTACCACATGCTCGGCGCCAAGGCCCTGGAACAGCGGGTGCTCGGCGGGTACGTGCACCACGTCAAGAAACTCCACCCGGACGCCCCGACCCCGCAGGTGTACCGGACCGACTCCCTCTTCGCCGACATCCGCGCGCTGCGTGCCAGCACGGGCGACGAGGCGGTCATCCGCGGACTGGGCGGCAGCGACGCGGACGACGGGGAGGAGGACGAGTGGGGCGAGGGCTTCGCCTGGACCCCGCAGCTCCTGGACATCGCGCTCGCCGCCGAGGAGAACCACGAGGCGGGCGTCCCGCTCAACCTCACCAACCCCTCCACCCCGGCCGAGCTGCGCGCCAAGTTGGTCAACGACGCCGGCACCAACCTCCTCCCCGGCTTCACCAAGCACGCCGCCGAGGACGAGCACGGCTTCATCTCCCTGGACGCCGGCCTGTCCGTCATCGCCGAGCACGCCAAGTCGCTCGGCTACGACGGTCTGATCCTGTTCATGGACGAGCTGATCCTGTGGCTGGCCACCCTCATCCACGACCAGAAGTTCGTGGCACGCGAGGCCAGCAAGATCACGAACTTCGTGGAGGGCGGCGACGCCCGCCGCGCCATCCCCGTCGTGTCGTTCATCGCCCGCCAGCGCGACCTGCGCGAGCTGGTCGGAGAGGAGGTGTCCGGCGCGGCCGAGTCGTCCATCCAGGACACCCTGAACCTGGCCTCCGGCCGGTTCGACAAGATCACCCTGGAGGACCGCAACCTCCCGCAGATCGCCCACGCCCGCCTCCTCAAGCCCAAGGACGCCGAGGCGGCGAAGCTCGTCGACGCGGCCTTCGAGCAGACCAAGCGGGTCGGCCCGCAGGTCTGGGACACCCTGCTCGGTTCGGAGAAGGGCACGACCGGTGCCGACGCGGAGTCGTTCCGGCTGACGTACCCGTTCTCGCCGGCGTTCATGGACACCCTCGTCCACATCTCGTCCGCGCTTCAGCGCTCCCGCACGGGTCTGAAGCTGATGGGCCAGCTCCTCGCCGACCACCGCAACGAGATCCGCCTCGGGCAGCTCATCCCCGTCGGCGACCTCTACCCGGTGATCACTGCGGGCGGCGACAAGCCGTTCACAGACAGCCTGAAGGTCGTCTTCGAGGCCGCCGACAAGCTCTACAAGACCAAGCTGCGGCCCTACCTGCTCAGTTCGTACGACATCACCGAGGACGACGTCGAGCAGTACCGCAACCGGCCTGAGTCCCTCACCGACCCGAAGCGGCTGGGCGGCTGCCGGATGTTCGTCGGCGACAACCGGCTCGTGTGCACCCTGCTGCTGTCCGCACTCGCGCCCAGCGTGCCCGCGCTGTCCGAGCTGACCATCCGGCGGCTCGGCGCGCTCAACCACGGGTCGGTCCTCGCACCCATCCCGGGCGCCGAGGTCGGCATCATCAAGAACAAGGTCGCCGAGTGGGCCGCCAGGTTCCCTGAGATCAAGGAGACTGGCACCGACGCCAACCCCGGCGTCCGCCTCGAACTGTCCGGCGTCGACGTGGACTCCGTCATCGCCAACGCCCAGGTCAACGACAACCCCGGCAACCGCGTCGCCCTCGCCCGCCGCCTGCTCTCCGAGGAACTGGGCGTCGAGCACGGCCAGTTGAGCGACCAGCTCAGCTTCACCTGGCGCGGCACCGCCCGCACCGCCGAGATCGTCTTCGGCAACGTCGCCGACGAGGACGAGCTGCCCGACCACGACCTGATGCCGCAGGAGGAGGGCCGCTGGCGCATCGCCATAGACCTCCCCTTCGACGAGGGCGAATGGGGCCCGGTGGAGGACGTCAACCGCATCCAGCGGCTGCGCGAGCGCCAGCAGGGCGAACGGTCCCGCACCGTCGCTTGGCTGCCCGCACACCTGTCCGCGCAGCGCTTCCAGGACTTCCGGCGCCTCGTCGTCATCGACAAGGCGCTTGCCGACGAGCACCGCTTCGACACCCAGTACGCCGGCCACCTCAACGCCGACAACCGCAGCCGAGCCAAGGGCCTGCTCGAAACCCAGCGCGAGGCCCTGCTCAAGCAGGTCAAGGGCGCCTTCAAGCAGGCGTACGGCCTCGCCCAGAAGCAGGCCGCCGACGTCGTGCCCGACTTCGACGACCACCTCGTCGCGCTGCCCGACGTCGACGGTCTTACCCTGGCCTTCGGACAGAGCCTGTACGACGGCATCCGGCACGTCGCGGGCAAGTTGCTCGCCCACCAGTACCCGGCCCACCCCGACTTCGACCCCGACGCCACCGGCACCGCCGTCAAGCCCGCCGACGCCAAGAAGGTGTTCGTCCACGTCCGGGCCGCCGCCGAGGCGCGCGACGGGCGGGTGGAGGTCCCGGCCGCCGACCGCAAGCTCATGCAGCGGATCGCCGGACCCCTGCGTCTCGGGCAGCAGAAGGAGGCGTACTTCGAGCTGTCCCGCTACTGGGCCGACCACTTCCGGCAGCTCGCCCGCTCGCAGGGTGTCACCGGGGACCTGTCGCTGATCACGCTCACCGACTGGACCGACAAGCCCGACCCGCGCGGCCTGCCCGACTTCCTCGCCCGGCTTGTCGTCGCCTCCTTCGCCGAGATGGACGACCGGGTGTGGGTGCGCGGTGGCACCGTCCTCGACCCCGCGCCTGAACTGACCGCGATCAAGGACCACGACGCGCTGCGCAGCCAGCCGCTGCCCGCCGAGTCCGACTGGGACACCGCACGGCAGCGCTTCGAGACGATCTTCGGGGCTAAGCCGCCCGCACTGCGGCGCGGCCGGATGGTCAACCAGTTCGCCCGCCAGATCATCGAGGCCGCCCGTGCCCACCGCGACCACGCGGCCGACCTGGTGCACCAGTTGGAGGCCCACGCCACCTTCCTCGGCCTCGACCAGACAGCCGACACCGGACGGCTCGCCCTCGCCCGCCGCTCCCTGGAACTGCTGGACGCGCTCACGGCGGAGGCAGGCAAGGGCGCGGCCGGGGCGAAGAAGACCGTGGAGGCCCTCGCCTCCTTCGACCTGGGCGAGACCAGCGCCGACCGGTACGGCACCTCCATCAAGAAGGCCCGCGCCGTCGCGGAGGCCGTCGCCTCCGCCCCCTGGAGCACCCTGGAACTCGCCGCCGGACTCGGCCCCGAGGGCGAGGCGCTGCTCGACTCGCTGCGCAACGTCGCCCGCGACGACCAGCGCACCGCCGACCTGCGCGACGCCCTCACCCGCACCCAGCGCGAGGTCGTCGCCCTGATCAAGCGCACCCAGGCCGCCGCCACCCCGCCGCCCGCGCCCGTCACCTCCCAGCCCTCCTCGGCCGGTGACCTGTCCCTGGACACGCCGACCAGCGACCCGCGCATCCCGTACACCCAGCCGCAGGAGACGCCCACCCCGGCGAGCGGTGGCGGTACGGCGCGGAAGTCCGGACGCCGCAGCACGACCGCGTCCCGGGCCGCCGCCGACCTCCAGGCGGAGCTGGCCGAACTGGCCGCCCGCCACCCGAACGCGACCATCGAGATCACCTGGCAGGTCATCGAATGACCGATACCGCCACCGCCGCACCGGGTGCGGTACGGCTGAACACCGCGACCGTCACCCAGTACCTGTCCTCCCAGACGCATCTCGCCGCCTCTCTGACGGGAGAGGAGCAGGAGCGGCGCCGGGTCGTGCTGCTGCGGTCCGCGCCGCAGTGGGACGGTCCCGCCGAACCCGTCTGGGGCGAGGGTCTGGCGGCCGGTGTCGCGGTGGCGCCGTCCCCGCTCGCCGTCCACGAACTCGTCCTCGACCACCTGGCGGGCCGCCGCCCCGGCCCGGCCGTCCTGGTCGTCCTCACCGACCGCGAGCAGCACGAACTCGACCCGGCGATCCTCGCCCGCGTCCACAAGCTGCGCATCGACACGGTCGACAGCTGGAACGTCGTCCGCGAGGCGTTCGGCGCCCGGCAGATAGACCCCCGGCTCAAGGACGTCAATTGGGCCGCCGAGGCATTGCTCGACGCCACCCCGCCCGGCGGCTGGTCGGCCGTGCCCGGCGGCTGGCTGTCCCGCCAGTACGCCCTCACCGCGCTCGCCCAGCGCCGCCTGCGCTTGGGCCGCTATGACACCGAGGGCGTCACGCGCCGCCCCGGCGACGACCGGCTCGACGCCCAGGCCCTGCTGCACTGGTCGACCCGGCCCGGCGCCCCCGAGCGGTTCCTGGCCCTGCGCGGCCCCGAACGCGGCGGGCTGGCCGCCTTCCTCGGCGAGGAGGACCAGGCGGGCCTCGCCGGCCGTGCCCTGCTCGCCCTCGTCGACGCCGAACGCGGCGCGGACGCCGCCGCCTTCGGCCTGGTGTGCGCGGCGCTGTGGCAGCACGCCGAGCCCGCCCCCGAGACCTACCGGGCGCGGGGCCGCGCCGAACGCTACTTCGGCGATCAGCCTCCGGCGACCAGCGAGCAGCTCGACGCCCTGGTGACCGTCTTCGGCCGGGCTGCCGAGGAGTACGTGACCACGCTGCTGGCAACCGGACACCGCACCGGCGGCGGCACCGACGCCGAGCAGGCACGCGAGGCACGCCGCACCACCGGCATCGTGCTCGACCGGGCGTCCGCGCTGGCCCGCCAGTTCGGCGCGGAGGAGGCCGTGGCGGCGAGCCCCGTCTTGCGCGGCGGACTTGAGTCCCGGTTCACCGCCGTCGGCCGAGCGCTCACGGCGGGTGACACGGCCGCGGTGGCGGACGCCGTCCGTGCCCTGGAGGACCACCGGCTGGCCGCCGAGCCGGAGGAGTCCGCCCGCATCGAACGCGCCCGCATGGGCCAGCGTCTCGCCCGCTGGCTGGCCACCGACCCGTCCGCCGACACCCCCACTGTCGCTGACGCCATACAGCGGCACGTCGCCGAGACCGGCTGGGTGGACCTCGCCCTGGAGCACATCGAGGCCGGCGGTGACCCTGACATCGTTCTCAAGGCCGCCTACGACACCCTCGGCACCCGCGTCAGGGACCGGCGCCGGCAGATCGACGCGGCCTTCGCTCGCTTGCTGGCCGCCTGGACGGAGGCCGGAACCCAGCCCGGCAGCATGCTCACCGTCGAGACCTTCCTTGACCGCGTGGTCGGCCCGGTCGTGCGGCGCGGGGAGGAGCGGCGGGTGCTGCTGCTCGTGCTCGACGGCATGAGCGCGGCCATCGCCAACGAACTTGGCGAGGAACTGCGCCGTTCTTGGGCCGAGTTCGACCCGCTGCCCAAGGGCGACACCCCGCACCGGCGGGCGATGGCCGCCGCCCTGCCCACAGTGACGGCCGTCTCCCGCACGTCCCTCTTCGCGGGCACCCTGATGAAGGGCACCCAGGCCGACGAGAAGCGGCTCTTCCCCGAGCTGAAGCTGTGGGGCGGGGCCCCGGCCGCCGTGTTCCACAAGGACGACCTGCGCACCGAGACGGCGGGCGACACCTTCGGCCCGGCGCTCACCGAGGCCCTCGGCGACGGCAGGACCCATGTCGCCGTCGTCCTCAACGCCATCGACGACCGGCTCGCCAAGGAGCAGAAGCTCGGCGACGGCGCCTGGCGGATCGACGATGTGCCCGGCCTGCGCGACCTGCTGCGGGTGGCGGCCACCCAGGGCATGGCGGTCGTCCTCACCAGCGACCACGGCCACGTCGTCGACCGGCACGGCACGAAGGTCGACACCGCCGCCGATCCCGCGTCCGCCCGCCACCGCCTGCCCGGCGACGGCCCGCTCGCCGAACGCGAGATCGCCCTGTCCGGACCGCGGGTGGTCTGGCCGGAACCTGGCGCATCCGTCGTCGCCCTCTGGGACGCCGACTCCCGCTACACCGCCCTCAAGGCCGGCTACCACGGCGGAGCCTCCCTCGCCGAGGTCACCATCCCCGTGCTCGCCTTCCTGCCGTTCGGCGCGGAACCCCCCAAGGGGTGGCGGGAACTCGGCGACCAGCGGCCGGTCTGGTGGGCCCCGGAGGAGACCGGAAGGACGCCGCTGGCGAGCGAACCCGCCACCCGGCCTGCGGCCGGAACGGTTTCCGCTCCCAAGAAGCCGACCGGGAAGGTCAAGAAGGATCAGGCGGAAGTCGCCCGGACCCACGACACACTCTTCGACGTCGCGTTGACCGCCGGAGGAGACGACGCCCTGCTCACTCCGGCCGTCGTCTCGCGGACCGAGACACTGGTGACGGCCGTGCTCGACTCGGAGACGTACCAGGCCCAGCTCGGTGGCCTGGCCCGCAAGCCGCAGCACGAGCAGGTCCACAAGGCGCTCGCCGCCCTGCTGGACGCGGGCGGCACCCTGCCCGTGACCGCGCTCGCCCAGCGCGCCGGCATGCCCGTCACCCGCGGCGACGGCTTCGCCGCCGTCCTGCGGCAGCTCCTCAACTACGACGGCGTCCAGGTCCTGGAGACCCTGCCGGACGGTCGCACCCTGCGACTCCACGAGGCGCTGCTGCGCGAGCAGTTCGCCCTCGGAACGGGCTGAGTAGACCCTTGGGTGCCTCCAGAGCTGGTCTTGGAGGCACCTTGAGTGTGATCCGTCGTCAGATGGCGGACTCACGGGCGTAGGCGGTGAACGCGGCCCACTGCTCCCGGGCGAAGGCTAGTACCGCGTCCGCCTGCGCCTTCGAGTCCCGGACACGAACGGTACCGGGCGCGATGGCGACCTCCAGGCAGTCACCGCCATTTGTTCCGCTGTAGGTGCTCTTGAACCAAGCGAGTTAGCCCCGCTCCGTCGAAGCGGATTCGGGACGGGGGCTGCTCCTGGTCGCTGCGTACGCCGACCGATGGGGCTGCGAGGTACGGGACACCTTCACGAAGACGGTGTGGGCCGAGATCGCATGCCCGTGGTGACAGAGGAGCGGCCCCGCCCCGCCACCTCACGGCGCGAACTCCCGCAGCACCTTCGCGAAGGTCATCAGCTCGTCGATCATCTCCGGCGGAAGCGGCTTCTCGTCGAAGTGGGCGATCCGGTTGCGGATGTCCTTCACCCGCTTCAACAGGCCGATGAACTGCTCCCGGGGCATGTTGGGCCACTTCAAAGCTGCCCAGTTGCGGTCGGCCTGCTCGGCGAGGGACTGTTTCGTCTGGTCGCCGTCCAGGAGCCTCAGGTAATCGCCGAACATCAGGTCCGACACATGGCCGGTGCGGTGCTCCGGTTTCTTGTTCGTCTGGACCGCCTTGATGGCCTCTGTGTCCAGTGCCGCGCCCAGGCAGCGGCGCAGCAGTGACTCGATCTCGCCCACGATGAAGAAGGGGCGTGCCGCGCCTTCGAATCGATCCGTTACGTCCGCGGCGGTGACGATGCCCGAGAGGCAGCCGTCGTCGCCGCGGACGAGCAGATAGCCGTGCTCGCGGATGACTGGGAGGGCGGCGAAGAACTCCTGGCGGGCATCGAAGACGGGCAGTTCGTCCTTCTCCATCGCGTTGTCCAGAGTGGCCGGCTTCCCAGCCCCGTACATCTTGGCCACGGACCCCCAGGTGACCACCCCGTGGATCTGAGCCATGCCGGTGGTCACCGGGATCTGGGAGAGGCCCTTGGTGCGCATGAGGAAGGTCGTCTGGGACAGGGGAGTGCCGGGTCCCACGGACACAAGGCCGCGCCGCGCCGACGGGATGTCGCCGAGCAGCAGCCGCTGCGGCAGGGCGTGCGAGGGCAGGGCCTCGTCCGCCTGGTCGGCCTCACCCTCCGGTTCGGCCGGCGTGCGCTGCGCGGGAACGGCCGCCAGGGGCACGACGTCGACGGTGCTGCGCAGGCCGCAGACGGCGAAGTCAGGCAGTGTGGTCAGCCCGGCGTCCGTCAGGGCCCGCGAAATCCGGTGCACCGTCCGGTGGTCGCGGACCCTGACTTGGAACAGGTCGAGGATGTCCTGCACGGACACGGTCCTGCCCTTGAGCGAGGCGACGTCCTGCTCGTGAGGCCTGGTCGTCATCGGGCGTCGTCCTCCGGCAGGTCGCGGAGCATCGTCTTCTTGCCCATGGCGGAGTGCACCAGATCCTGCAACTGCTTGGAGCGGTCGTGGTAGAAGCGCTCGTAGTCGTTCTCGCGCAGGGCGTCCGGATCGATCAGGTGGGTGGTCAGAACGTCGTCGAACCATTCGGGACGCATGTCGGACGCGGCGATCATCGTGGCCAGGTAGGACGACGGCGCACCCGTCATGTCCATCGCGGCACGGTAGGACAAGGGTGTCTTGTTCACGATCGAGCCCGTGGGCAGCCCATGGCTGTTACCTCGCCGGAACCACGTCTTGGGGAAGATCTGCCGGATGTCCACGCCGTACTCGTCCAGCCGGCCGGGACTGAGCGGGGCGTCGGTGTAGTGCCAGTCCACCGCTCCCTGCTTGATCAGCAGGGCGTAGATCCCCTTGTACGCGGCGCTGTTGCGGGTGGTGAGGGTGTCGAGGCGGTCGGCGAAGAAGAACGCCTCCGTGACCGTCTCGGGCGCCCTCTCGTCCTCCGCGATCCAGGGGACGAGCTGTTCGACGTCCTTGGTGAAGCGCGTCTCCGTGGAGCCGCCATACATCTCACCGAGGACCCCGCACCAGTACCACTGCTCGATCTTCTCCCCCGCCCCCAGCCCCTCCGTCGCCCTGTCGAGGATGGCGCGGACCGCCGCGAGCGGGACGAGCTGCGTCTTGTACGGCAGGTCGGCCGGGCGGACGATGCACTGCCGCTCCAGGAAGTCGCCCACCCAGGCGAAAGCGTCGGCGAGCTTTGGCGCCAGGCGCACGAAGTCGGCCAGAGGAAGGTCCAGCAGATCGCGGCGCTTGCAGGACACCGTGGCTCCGAGTCCCTGCTGCTTCCGCTCCCAGGTGCGCACGAGCGCGATGGCCTGAAGGAAGTCGATACTGCTCAGCCCGTTCTCAAGGCCGCTGTCCAGTCGGCCGAAGACCGGGTATTTGCTCGCCAGCGCCTGCTTGATCTCCCGCCACACCTCGGGAAGCTGGTAGTAGTCCCCGGTGCGTTCGACGTAGTCGCGGTCCCCGGCGTAGGTCGCGGTGAGCAGTTCAAAGACGTTCAGGGGCACGCCGCCCGTGTTGACCCGCTCGAACACCGCGCAGACGGCGTCCATGGAGGTGGAGGCGGCCAGCCGGATCATCGGCACCTGGAAGGCGCGGACCTGCTGGAGGACCGCCTCGTCGAACTGGCCCCACAGGTCCCAGTTCCGGTCCTCGTCCGCCTTGATGTACGCCTTCTTCCACTCGTTCACGCGCTGCGCGTCGAAGACGAAGTGCAAGGGGAAGAGGCCGGCCGCGCATTCGGCCTTGGTGGTGCTCAGATCCAGCACCACGGTGCGGTTGAAGTCCGTCCGCAGCACCTTGTCGGCCGGGACGGACACGATGGCCTCGTCGCGGTCCGCGGACGGCCCGACGGCCTTGGCGATGTCGACGTAGTACCACCGCTGGATGGGTTTGCCCCGGGCGTCCGCCGTCTCCACCGGGGCGTCCAGCCACAGGGCCTGGAAGAGTGAGGTGAGGCGCTGCTGCCCGTCCAGTAGCAGGAGGTCGGCCTCCTGGTCCCCGTCCGGCCGTGCGCCGGTGAGGGTCCGGGAGCGGAACCGGGTGGCGCCGCCGGTCTGCAGCGTCATCACGACGCCGAGCGGGTAGTCCAGCGTGACCGTCGCGATGATCGCCCGGATCCGGTCGTCGTCCCACTTCCAGTTCCGCTGGAAGTCGGGCAGTTGTAAGGAGCCTGAGGCGACATCCGCCAGTACGTCCTTGAGCTTCACGTTGTCGAGGGCCGCCATGTGACTCCACTCCCCGCCCTGTTATCTGTACGGAGAGTGATTCCAGCAGTGCTCTGTGGCGCCGGTCAAGCCGGTTCGCAGAGGCAGGTGCCGGGATGAGGATCCAGGTCCGGGTCCGGCGCCTATGAGCCAGTCCGACCAGGCCCGGCTGCTGCCTATCGGGTTTCCGTCGAGATCGGTTCGAGGAAGAAGAGGCACTGGTTCGCATTGAACTCTCCCACCTTGGCGACGAAGCGGAACTTGTCGCCTGTGCCGACGGTGGCGGGGATGTTCTTGCCGGTTAGTCCCAGGTCGGGGATGTTGACGTTCTCGTACTTGAAGGCCGGGCCGACCGTCGTATTCGGTCCCTTGTCCCCAGGGCCCAAAAGGATGTCGTAGCGGGTGTGGTAGCCACCGTGGGGAGCCATGTCCACGATGGAGCCGTTGAACGCGATGGTCTGGCCCTTGTGCCTGGTCGAGAAGTCCAGGTTCGCGTCGTCGCACGAGTCCGCCTTCAGCAGTGCTGCGAACTTTGGGTCGTTCTGGGGCGTAGTCAGCTTGTTGGCGGCTGACTTGGTTGCGGTCGGAGTCGGCGTAGCGGAAGGCCTTTCGCCCGCAGCAGCCGTCGACCTGTCTGCTCCGTCCTTTTTCTCATCTCCGTCGCTGAGTGCAGAGGCAACGCTGATGACGATGGCCAGGATCACTAGGACGGCGGCCGCCGCGCCGATCAGGAGCCACGGCTGCGGCTTCTTCGGCCGACGGAAGTTGAGTGTGGAACGGAGCTTGCCCTGCGCCTGCCCCACAAGCTCCCAGCCATCCCTCTGCATCTTCGAGATCACCAAGCCGTCGGTGCCGCGAACCGTCTGCACGGTCTTGTACTCGTACTTGATCTCGTCGGCCATGCCGCTCCGCCCCCTGAATCGACTGCTCATACCAACTGCCTGGCGAGCATAGGGGACTCCGCGACCCCCGCTCGGAGTGCCGGGGCCCCGCCGGCAGGAGAGGCAGGTGCGACGCGGCGCGAACGTTGAGCGTTGCCATCTGGGTGACCAACGAGAAGCGTCCGAGGATACGAGCGCTACCTCGTGGTGCGACCTGCCCTTGCCTACGAACTGGTCATCGTGTTTCTTGGCCGAAGCACTGGTACACAGGAAGATGGGACACTGGTTCCCGTGAGCACCACCGGATCCAAGCGCCCCGCCCAGGTCAGCGCCGCCCGCCGCCGTACCGTCATCGACGCCCTGCGCCGCGGAGCCGTGCCCGAGAGCGGACTCGATCTGCTCGCCACCGGTCTCGACCGGTTCGAGGGGGCACTCGATGCGGAACTGGACACCGTCGCGTCCGGCGGGTCGGTGTTCAAGGCCGTGCGTGGTGAGTACGGCTCCGGTAAGACCTTCTTCACCCGTTGGCTGGGGGAGCGAGCCAAGCGCCGCAACTTCGCCGTGGCCGAGATCCAGATCTCCGAGAACGAGACGCCGCTGCACAAGCTGGAGACGGTCTATCGGCGGCTCACCGAGCGCCTCACCACCTCCAGCTTCCCGCCCAGCGCCCTGCGCCCGGTGGTCGACGCCTGGTTCTACGCCCTGGAGGAGGATGCCCTCGCCGCAGGGGCGACCGAGGACGAACTGCCGGGCGAGGTCGAGAAGCTGCTCGTCGCGCGGCTCGCCGAGGTCTCCCGGCACGCCCCGTCGTTCGCCACCGCCCTGCGCGGCTACCGGGCCGCCCTCGCCGACGGAGACGAGGCGACCGCCGCGGCCGTGTTGGCGTGGCTCGGCGGCCAGCCGCACGTCGCGGCCTCCGCACGCCGAGCCGCTGGAGTGCGCGGCGACCTCGACCACTTCGGGGCTCTCGGTTTCCTGCAGGGGCTCCTCACCGTGCTGCGGGACTCCGGGCACACCGGGCTGTTCGTCGTCCTCGACGAGGTGGAGACCCTGCAACGGGTCCGCTCCGACGCCCGCGACAAGGCGCTCAACGCGCTGCGGCAGCTCATCGACGAGGTGCACTCCGGGCGCTTCCCCGGCCTGTACCTCATCATCACCGGCACACCGGCCTTCTACGACGGCCAGCAGGGCGTTCAGCGACTGGCCCCGCTCGCCCAGCGGCTCGCAACCGACTTCACCACCGACCCCCGCTTCGACAACCCCCGGGCGGTGCAGATCCGGCTGCCCGGCTTCACCCAGGAGTCCCTCGTCGGCCTCGGCGTCACCATCCGGGACCTGTACGCGGACGCCGCCACGTCACCCGAGCGCGTGCGGACGGTCGTCGACGACGCCTACGTCGCGGACCTCGCGCGGGCCGTCGGCGGAGCGCTGGGCGGGAAAGTCGGCGTGGCGCCCCGACTGTTCCTGAAGAAGCTCGTCGGAGACGTCCTCGACCGCGTGGACCAGTTCGACGACTTCGACCCACGCCGACACTACAAGCTGACCGTCGCGAGCAGCGAGCTCACCGACGTGGAGCGGAACCTGGCCGCCACGGTCACCGGCGGTTCCGCGTCCGCCGACGACATCGACCTGGAGCTGTGATGGCGGACGCCGACAGCCCGGCCGGGGAAGGACCGGCCGGCGGAGGGGCCGACGTCCTCGACCGGCTCGATCCCGTCGTCCTGCACCACATCGTCAACACTCTCGGCTGGCCCGACCTGCGCCCTCTCCAGCGGGCAGCGATCACACCGCTCATGGACGGACAGGATGCCGTGCTGCTGGCGCCGACGGCGGGCGGCAAGACCGAGGCGGCCTGCTTCCCCCTGCTGTCGGCGATGGCCGAGCAGCGATGGACCGGTACGTCGGTGCTGTACCTGTGTCCGCTCAAGGCCCTCCTCAACAACCTGGTCGGCCGTGTCGACACCTACGCGCAGTGGTTGGGGCGGCGCGCCGCGCTCTGGCACGGCGACACCAAGGAGTCGCAGCGGCAGCGCATCCGCACGGACGCACCGGACATCCTGCTCACGACCCCCGAGTCGCTTGAGGCGATGCTGATCGGCGTCAAGACCGACCATGCGCGCCTGCTGGGCGGCGTACGGGCCGTCGTCGTCGACGAGGTGCACGCCTTCGCGGGTGACGACCGGGGATGGCACCTGCTCGCCGTACTCGAACGGCTCGAACGGGTCACCGGCCGCCACATCCAGCGGATCGGCCTGTCGGCGACGGTCGGCAATCCCGCCCAGCTGCTGCACTGGCTGCAAGGCGCCGGTGCCGGAAGCCGTGCCGGGGAGGTCGTCGCTCCCGGAGTGCACCTGCCGCCCGTGTCCAACGGCGCCGGGCACACCGACAAGGCTGTCGCTGACCAAGTCCCTCGGCCCGCGGGTGAGGTGGAACTCGACTACGTTGGATCGCTCGAGAACGCAGCCAAACTCATCGCGGCCCTGCACCGGGGAGAGAAACGGCTCGTCTTCTGCGATTCGCGCCGCCAGGTGGAGGAGCTGGGCGCCGCGCTGCGGGCCCGTGAGGTGACCGTCTTCCTGTCCCACGCATCCCTTTCCGTCGACGAACGCACCCGCTCCGAGCAGGCCTTCGCCGAGGCACGCGACTGTGTCATCGTCTCCACGTCCACCCTGGAACTCGGCATCGACGTCGGTGACCTGGACCGCGTCATCCAGATCGACTCACCGGCCTCCGTCGCCTCGTTCTTGCAACGCATCGGCCGCACCGGTCGGCGACCCGGCACCGTGCGCAACTGCCTGTTCCTCACCACCCGGAAGGACACGCTGCTGCAGGCGGCAGGCCTGCTGCTGCTGTGGTCGCGCGGCTGGGTCGAACCAGTGCTACCACCGCCCGAGCCGCGTCACCTAGTGGCTCAGCAACTGCTCGCCGTCACCCTGCAACAGCACAAGCTCGGCGACCACCTGTGGGACCGACAGTGGAACGGCCTCGCCCCCTTTGACAAGTCCGCCGCCCCGATCCTTCGCCACCTCACGGAGGAGGGTTTCCTCGACAACGACGGCGGCATGCTGTTCGTCGGCCCTGAGGCGGAACGCCGCTTCGGCAAGCGGCATTTCATCGAACTCACCGCATCCTTCACCGCACCGCCGCAGTTCACCGTCCTGTCCGGGCGCACGGAGATCGGTCGCACGGACCCCAGCGTGCTCACCGAGGAGCGCCCCGGTCCCCGGCGCCTGCTGCTCGGCGGACGCAGTTGGCAGGTCACCTACATCGACTGGCTGCGCAAACGCGTATTCGTAGAGTCTGCCGACGGCGGTGGCATCGCCAAGTGGATGAACGGCGGCGTCGCCGGACTGTCATACGCTCTGACGCGCGCCATGCGCGAGGTGTTGCTGGGCACGGATCCGCCGGTCTCTCTCACCCGACGCGCGGAGGCGTGTCTGACCGAACAGCGCGAGACGGACGCACCCGACACCGTGCATCCGGGCGGCACGCTGGTGACGCGCGTCGGCAGTGACGTGCGCTGGTGGACCTGGGCCGGCTACCGCGCCAACGCCACCCTTGCGGCCACGCTGCAGTCGGTCACCGACCCGCTGCAACGGCCGGTGGACAGTTGGCTGCGGCTGCGCGAGGACCTCACCCCCGACGCTTGGCGCGCGGCCCGCGAGAACATCAGTGGGAATCTCGTCCTGCCCGACGTCGACCGTCGTGCCGTGCGCGGACTGAAGTTCTCCGCCGCCCTCCCGGAACGCCTGGCTGTCTCAACGGTCGCGGGACGGCTGGCCGACTTCGAGGGAGCCCGCGCGGTGCTGGACGAACCTGTGCGGTTTCAGCAGAACCAATGATCGGGTCGACCAGGTGAGGAGTGCTCACCCGGTCACGTAGTCCCCCAGATCCCCCGATAAGCCTCCCGATACCCCACCGGATCCCACGACGTCGCCCCTCCCGTGTTCCCGGCGGTGGCCACATGCACCGGAGCCACATACCCACTCGCCGGCCTCCCCGCGAACGCCCGGTTGAACTCGTCCACGATCTGCCAGCCCTGTTGTGTGAGCGGTTCCGGGACCGTCGCCGCCTGGTAGCTTCCGCTGTTGATGCGCTGGAACGCGGACGGATCGCCGTCTCCCGCGCCGACGTTGAAGGGGGGACCCACGCCCTTCCTGCCCGCGGCGCGCAGGGCCGGGGCGGCGTCGGCGAAGTAGAGGTCGTTGATGGCCGCCGAGTAGGTCCAGCGGTCGCCCAGGCGGGAGGTCAGCGAAGAGACCTCCTGGGGGACGCGGCTGCTCGCGTCCGGGAGCGGGATGTTCTCGTAGGACAGGAGCCGCACGCCACCGCACGTGGCCAGTTCCTCTCTGATCGATTCCGTCTTGTGCTTCGCGAACGGGATCGAGTCGTCGGTGAACAGGACGGCGCCCGCCCGGCCGCCGGAATGCGCGATGATCCAGTCGGCCGTGATCCTCGCGACGTCCCCCACGTGCGTGGTGACGTTCGTGAACAGCTTCGGGTTCTCGCTCGGACCGGGCTTGTCGACCGCGTGCCAGCCGATCAGCGGGATGCCCTCCGTGTTCGCCCTCGAGATCTGCTGCGCCGTGGACTTCGGGTCGAAGCCGCCCAGCACGATGCCCGACGGCTTGAGCGCGATCGCCTGGCTGAGCGCCGCCTGGATGCCGGCCGGTGTCCCGTCCCCGTCGATCACCTCGAACTTCCATCCGATGGCCTTCGCGGCCTCCCGCGCGCCGTTCGCCGTGCCGGCCACACCCGGGTTGGTCATCGTCTGCGCGACATAGACGATGGTCCGGCCGCGGGCCGCTCTTGGGCCGGTCGTGGGGCCGTCCCAGGCGGTGTGGGGCTGCTCCGCCTGGCGTACGGCCGACTGAGCCCGGGTGAACGCAGCCGGGCAGCCGGACGTCGACGGCTCGGTGGAGGTCCCGGTACCCGGCCGTGAGCCGTGTCCGCAGCCGGCGGCGAGGACGACGACGGCGGCCAGAGCGGCGGTCCCGGCGGCGGTTGTGCGGTTCACGTGCACATTTTCCCGCTTTGGGTCACGGCGAAGGGGCCGCGGAGGATCTTCGTCCACCTCAAGGGTTCCTCGGAGGTCCCTCGTCGGTCGTCGGCGCGGGGCGGCCGTCCGTCGTGGCGGCGCGTAGGCGGCGGCGCGCCGCATAGCCCGCGAGACCGACCGCCAGCAGCAGGGTGCCACCGTCGAACAGCGGCGTGACCCAGAAGTCCGCGCCGAGCTGTTGGATGCCGGCCAGGCCGATCGCCAGCACCGCGACGGCGACGAGGGTTCCCGCGGCGTTGGCGCGGCCCGGCCTGATGGCGGTCGAGCCGAGGAGCGCGCCGACGAAGGCGGGGAGCAGGTAGTCCATGCCCACGCTCGGGTTGCCCAGCTCCTGCTGTGCCGCCAGGAGGACTCCGGCGAGGCCCACTACCAGGCCGGAGGCGGTGAAGGCGTAGACGCCGTAACGGCGGGTGGGGATACCGACCAGGTCGGCGGCGCGCGGGTTGGAGCCGATGACGTAGAGGTACCGGCCGAGCGGCAGACGCTCCAGCAGCAGCCAGAGCACAACGGCCAGTGCCAGGACGTAGAAGGCGGGGAGGGGCAGGCCGAGGAACGTGGCGTCGTAGAGGTCGGTGAACGCGGGCGGCAGGCCCGCCGGGCCGGGGACGATCCGAGCGCCCCCGGTGATCCAGCCGGTGACCCCGTACATCACCGTGCCGGTGCCGAGGGTGGCGATGAAGGAGTTGATGCGGGCGAACTCGACCAGCAGGCCGTTGCAGACGCCGGCGACCCCGCCGCCGGCGATGACGGCCAGGCAGGCCGCCGGCCAGGGCCAGCCGTCGGCCACCATCAGGTGCAGGACCATCACGTGGGCGAGGCCGAGGCCGTACCCGATGGACAGGTCGAACCGGCCGGTGGCGATGGGGACCGTCGCGCCGAGCGCGAGGATCGCCGGCACCGACTGGTCGGAGAGGATGGAGGAGATGTTGTCCAGCGTCGGGAACGTGCCCGGGAGGGCGAGGGAGAAGACGAGGAACAGCAGGGCGGTCAGGAACAGCAGGCCGTACGCGCCGATGACGTGGCCGCGGGCACGGGCCGGGCGCCACCGTGGCGGGCGGGACGGTCCGCGCGGGGACCGCGGGACGGCGCCGGTCATCGCTCCGTCGCCGTCCCGGTGATGCCCGGCATGGCCGACGCCGTGCGGGTGAGTTCCGGGACCGTGAGGGCCGCGCCGGTCAGCTCCGCCGCCACGGTCCCGCGGACGAACACCAGGGCGCGGTGACACACGTCGGCGACCTCCTCGAAGTCCGTGGAGCACAGCAGCACCGCCGCCCCGGCGGCCAGCGCCTCATCGAGCAGGCGGTGGACCGCCGCCTTGGCGCCGACGTCGATGCCGGCGGTCGGCTCCTCGAGGATCAGCAGGCGCCGCCCGAGCCCGAGCCACCGGCCCACCATGACCTTCTGCTGGTTGCCGCCGGACAGGGTGTCGATACGGGCCTCGGTGTCGCGGGGACGCACCCCGTACCGGTCGAGCAGGGACAGGGCCGTGGCGCGCTCGCGTCGCGGGCCGATCCAGCGGGGCGCGCGGGGGCCTTGCGCCCGGGGGTTGGCCAGGAGGTTCTCGCGGACGGTGAGGTCGTGCAGGCAGCCCTCCTCCTGCCGGTCGTCGGTGACGAAACCGACCCCGGCAGCGACGGCGTCGGCGACCGTCCGCGGGTGGTGGGGGCGGCCGTCCAGCAGGACCCGTCCGCTGGTGATCGTCCCCGAGCCGGCGAGCGCCCGCCCCAGAGCCATGTGACCGGCGCCGGTCAGGCCGACCATGCCCAGCAGCTCACCGGACCGCAGCCGCAGGCTGACCGGCCCCGCAGTCTCGGTGCGGACGTCCTCCAGGCGGAGCACGACCGGTCCGGGGGCGGGAGCCGTCGTGGGCCGGGGGTCGGCCCGTCCGGAGGCAGGAGCCGTCGTGGGCGGGTGGACGACCGGTCCGGGGGCGGGAGCCGTCGTGGGCCGGGGGGCCACCACCGGGCCATGGCCCACGATGTCGTGAACCAGCCGGGCCGGGGGATGGTCCGCGAGGCGGCCCCGGCTGACGACACGGCCGTCGCGCAGTACGGCGAAGCGGTCGGCGACCTGGTACACCTCGTCGAGCCGGTGGCTGACGTACACGATGCCGTGGCCGCGGTCGCGCAGGGCGTGCAGTACGTCGAACAGGTGCGCGCAGTCCGTCGCGGGCAGGCTCGCCGTGGGCTCGTCGAGCACGATCAGCGGGGCTCGGGTGGCGAGCGCGCGGGCGATCGCGACCAGTGAACGCTCGGCCCGGCCGAGGTCGGCGACCCGGGCGTCCGGGTCCAGGTGGCCGGCGACGATCTCCAGGGCCTCCACGCACCGCTCCCGCACACGGCGGAAGGAGATCAGGCCCAGGCGGCGTGGGTAACCGGTGCCCAGGGCGATGTTCTCCGCGACGGTCATCCACCCGACGAGCCCGAGGTCCTGATGGATGAAGGACATGGCACGCGCGGCGGCCTGCGTGGCGAGCGGGTGTCCGGCCACCGTCACCTCTCCCTCGTCGGCGCGGTGCACCTGGGCGAGCACCTTGATGAGGGTGGACTTGCCGGCGCCGTTGGGACCCAGCAGTGCGAGGACGCTGCCCCGGTGGACGTCCAGGTCCACCGAGTCCAGCGCGAGCGTGCCGCCGAACCGCTTGCCGAGCCCCCGGATGCGCAGGAGGGGCTCGGCACCGCTGTCGTTCGCGGCGAAGTCCGGGACGTCATGCGAGGCCAGCGAGGTCCCCCCAGTCCATGTCCGTCGGCGTCGCCTCCGGCAGAGCGCCGGACGCCGCCTGGAGTGCGCACTCCGCCCAGATGATCTTGCCCTCGGCGGTGTAGCGGGTGCCCCAGGACTGGGCGAGCTGCGCCACGAGGAACAGGCCCCGGCCGCCCTCGTCGCAGGTGGCCGCGTGGCGCAGGTGCGGCGCTGTGCTGCTGGTGTCCGCGACCTCGCAGATCAGGGTGCGGTCGTGGATCAGGCGTACGTGGATGGGACCGCTGCCGTAGCGGACGGCGTTGGTGACCAGTTCGCTCAGCAGCAGTTCCGCGGTGAACGACACCTCGTCCAGGCCCCAGTCGGCCAGGCGGCGGCCGACGGCGGCTCGGACGTCCTTGACGCGGGCCGGGTCGGCGGGCACCGACCAGTCGGCGACCCGGCCGGGGTCCAGGGCGTGGGTGCGGGCGACCAGCAGCGCGATGTCGTCGTCGGGGTGTTCCGGCGCCACAGCGGCGAGGATCGCCCGGCAGGTGTCGTCCGGTGCCCGGTCCGGGTGGGCGAGCGCCCGGCGCAGCAGCTCGAAGGAGGTGTCCAGGTCCCGCCCGCGGTCCTCGACGAGTCCGTCGGTGTACATGATGAGTTCGCTGCCCTCGGGGAGGGGGATCTCGGTGGACTCGAACGGCAGGCCGCCGAGGCCCAGGGGAGGCCCGGCGGGCAGGTCGGGGAAGGTCACGCTGCCGTCGGGCTGCACCAGCGCGGGCGGCAGATGACCGGCGCGCGCCACCGTGGCCCGCTGCGAGGTGGGGTCGTAGACGGCGTACAGGCAGGTCGCGCCGATGATGCCGGTGGTGCTGCAGGCCGTCTCGTCCCGGTCCATGCGCCCCACCAGGTTGTCGAGGTGGGTGAGGACCTCGTCGGGGGAGAGGTCGAGTTCGGCGTAGTTGCGCGCGGCCGTGCGCAGCCGGCCCATGGTGACCGCGGCGTGCAGGCCGTGACCCACCACGTCGCCGACGACCAGCGCGACCCGGGTGCCGGAGAGGGGGATGACGTCGAACCAGTCCCCGCCGACCTCCCACTCGGCGGGCTGGTAGCGGTGCGCGATCTCGACGGCGCTCTGCTCCGGCAGCCGGTTCGGCAGCAGGCTGCGCTGCAGCGCCAGGACCATGGTGTGCTCGCGGGTGTAGCGGCGGGCGTTGTCGATGCAGATCGCTGCGCGTGTGGCGAGTTCCTGGGCCAGGGAGCGGTCGTCGTCGTCGAAGGGCGAGGGGGACTCGCAACGGTAGAAGCTGGCGATGCCCAGGACGACCCCGCGAGCGAGCAGCGGGGCGGCGATCAGCGAGTGGACGCCCATGGAGACCAGTCGTTCGGTGTGCGCCGGCTCCTGGGAGATCCAGCCGGTGGAGACCCTCAGATCGGGTACCAGCACGGCGTGCTCGCGGTCCAGGCACCGGGACTGCGGCGTCGCGGGGCGCGGGTCGATCCGCTCGCCGACCGGGTAGAAGGGGAGGCCGCCACGGGTGCCGTGCATCACCGCGCGCACCATGCCGGTGCGTGGGTCGGCCGCCTCCTCGCCGCGCAGGACGGCCTCGGGCAGGTCGATGGCGACGTGGTCCGCGAGACGCGGTACGGCCATCTCGGCGAGCTCGAGGGCCGTGCGGCGCACGTCCAGCGTGGTGCCGATACGGGCGCTCGCCTCGGAGAGCAGCTCCAGGCGGCGGCGCGCCGCGACGGCGTAGGTTCCCACGCCGGGCTCCCCGACGAGGACCAGCGGGCCGTCGACCGTCGTCGGGACGGGTGCGCTGCGGCCGCGCTGCTCACGGGGCTGCTCGGGCGTACGGACCGTGATGGGCGGGGCCGTGGTCACCTGGCGGGACGGCACACCGAGAAGGTGCCGGGGCACCGGAATGACGGACGTGTCCGGCGGGGCGAGGTCGCGCGGTTCGCCGGGGTGGCAGGGCAGGGTGAGCAGTGGCTGCGGCCCGTCGTCGTGCAGGACCGCCTCGACGGCGACGCCCTCCGTGCCGCCGGGGCCGGTCACCACCTGGCTCAGCAGGGTGAGCCGCCGGCCGTCGCAGAGGGCCACCTCGACCGCGCCGCGCCGGGCGGCGGAGATCAGCTCGGCGGCCTTCTCCTTGACGATCATCCGGTCGCGCCCGTTGAGCCCGCTCAGGGCCTGCTCGTCCACGCCGATCCGCGCGGCGTCGAGCAGCCGCGCGCCGACCGTGGCGCCGCGCCGGGCATCGAGGTACGCCTGGAGCAGGTCACGCTCGCGCGCCGAACTCTGTTCCAGCAGCCGGCGCTCGATCGCGTGGGCGGCCTGGACGATGAGGGTGTCCATGACCGGGCCGGCGTCGGTGCGGGGGCACCCGAAGGACAGGACGCCCTCGATGCGTCCGCTGAGCAGATCCCGGATCGGGATGGCCGAACAGGCGTTGCCCTGCGACCGCTCGGCGAAGTGCTCCGCGCCGTACAGTCGGCACAGCCGCCGCTCCGCGAGGGCGAGGCCGATGCCGTTCGTGCCCGCGACGTGCTCGGCGAACACGAACCCCGGGACGACCTGGAACGGCGGCAGCCTGCGCGCCAGCGACGGTTGCCCGAAGCGGCGCGTGAGCACCGTTCCCTCCCCGTCGGCAAGCCCGATGTTCACCCGGCTGCCGGCGAACCGGTTCTGCAGCCAGTCGAGCACCGGGTCGGCCGCACGGACGAGTCGTACGTCCGTGTCGACGTCCGGCCGGTAGGGAAGCTCGGCCTGGTCGGGGGAGAGGCCCAGCAGCACGGAGCGCTGCCAGGAGTTGCGGATCATGCTCCGTACGCAGCTGTCCACGGTCCCGCCTTGCAGGAACCGCTCGCGAACCGGGGCGAGGTCGATGCCGTCGTCCACGACCATGTGCATCACTCCCCTCGCCGGCTCGCCGCTGGGCTGCCCCGTCGCCTCGTTGGGGGAACGGTCGGATGCCGTAGGCAATTTTAGAACTTATCTTGGCAAAAGAGACGAATCGCTTATTTCCGTCACACCGTCGTCGAGGAGATCGGTCTGCCCCTGGATGTCCGCTTGATGTCCGCGTCGGCATCACCCTCGATGTCCGCGATGCGTGCAGGCCTTCCCGTCTCCACCGACCGTATGGCCGCGAGCGCGATCGTCAGGGCGGCGCGGGTTCGGAGCGGCCCGGTCGCATGTCGCGGCCGTCGCCGCCGCCGAACTGCCCGCGCCGTCGGCCTCGGGCGAGGTCCGAGACCTCACCCCCGCGGTGACGCGGCAACTCGACGAGGCCGTTCGGCGGGTCATGCGGGAGGCGCACGTGCCGGCGTGACCGTGGGGCTGTGGACGCCCCACCAGGGCAGCTACGTACGGTCGTTCGGCGTCGCCGACCGGAGCAGCGGGCGGCGGATGTCGCCGGACCTGTACCTGCGGATCGGCAGCGAGACCAAGACGTTCACCGTGACCGCGAGGTCGAGGACGCCACCGACCGGAACCCCTCCTGGGCATGGGCGGCCGGCGCGATGATCTCCGATCTGCGGGACCTGCGGGTGTGGGCGCGGACGGTGGCCACCGGCATGCTCCCGGGCGGAGGCACCCTGATCAGCCCGGCCCTGCAGAAGCAACGGCTCACCACACCCCCGACCCCCGTCCCGGGTGCCGGATACGGCCTGGGCGTCTTCGATGTCCACGGCTGGATCGGGCACAACGGTTCCCTCCCGGGCTACGAGTCCCTCACCGCCTGCCTCCCGTCGGCGCGGACGACCCTCGTGGTGCTGCTGAACACCGACGTCGGCCATGCCGGCCAGGAACCCAGCACGCTCTTCGGCGAAGCGGTCACGAAGCTCGTCACGCCCGGGCACGTCTTCGGCCTGCCCGCCCAACCGGCAGGCAGATGAGGACGGCGACCCTGGCCCCAAGCCGGTAGTTCGACAACGGTCCCGCCTCGCGCATGAGGCGGGACCCAAACGTCCGCACGTCCGCACGCACGTCCACGTCCGCACGCCCGTATGTTCGAGCGTCCGTACGTCGCCACGTCTGCGCCGCGCAGGACCCCGCGCCTGCCGTGCGCCGTCGTGTGCGGCCCGTGCTCCGGTGGCTCACCGTCGCCGGTCGTCCCACGGGACGTCTCCCGTATCCCTGGCACAACGGGACGGAATCCCCGGCCGTCGGCACGGAAACGCTGGGCGACATGAGATCACGCAGACCGTGATCGGCATCGTCAGCACGGAGGTTCCCATGATTCGCCGGACACTGCAGAGCGGCCTGGTGGCCGCGGTCGCGATGTTCGCGCTGGTGCCCACGGCCGCCGTCGCCGCCGACGGCGGCCGGCCCAGCCCGGCGCCGGTCGTGCGGACGGTTCCGCACCGCCCGCACATCCTGCTCCCCGCCCCGGCCCGGCACATCCAGGCCCGGCACCGCGCGCACCGCTCCACACGGTGCTCCCACCCCGCCCGCCACCCCCGGCACGTCACCCGCGTGGTCCACCACCGGCGCCCCGTCCGCCTCGTGGGACACGTCGCCACGCGCCACGTCAGGCTGAACGTCCGCTCCGGTCCCGGCTTCCGCTACCGCGTCGTCGGTCACGCGAACGTCAACGGCCGCCTCGTACTGGTCTGCAAGAAGAACGGCTCGTACGTCTTCGGTGACCGGCGCTGGTACAGGCTCTCGGGCAACCGGGGCTACGTCTCCGCCCACTACGTCCGCACGCGGGGCGCCCTGCCCTGGTGCTGACACCGCGACCGCTCTCCCCTCCAAGGGACGGCCTGCCCGGTCACGCACGTGACCGGGCAGGCCGTCGGTGTGCTCCGTCCCGGCGGCTGCCGTCGCCCATTTCTCATACCGGTCCCGATGTGTGGCGGTACCGCGCCCCCGGGAACACATCTCGACAACAAGGGCGAACCACCCAAATAGGATTAGGTGTTGAGGGACAGGTCATGCGACACCCCCAAGGATCCAGACCGTGAAGACCGGCGCGGCACGGACGGCGGCGCCCTGCGGCCCCTCGGCCGCACCGCCCGCACAGACGGACGAGGCGTTCGTGACCACGTTGCGCGGCCTGAAGGAGCGCACCGGTCTCAGCCTCGCGGCCCTCGCCGCGCGCACCCCGTACAGCAAGTCCGCCTGGCACCGCTATCTCACCGGCGCCCAACGACCCCCTCGCTCGGCGGTCGAGGCGCTCGCCGAACTCGCCGGGGCCGACTCCGCTCCCGTGCTGACCCTGTGGGAGGCGGCCGACCGCCCTCCGCCCGCGGACACGCCGCCGCACGACGGCCCCGCGCCGCGGACCGCCCGGCCGCGCCGGCTGCAGCTGTCGGCGGTCGCCCTGATCGTCGCGGTCACCGCGGTGGCCGTCGCCCTCCTCGCCTCCGACCGCTCCGGTGCGCCGGGCGGACGGCTCGCCGCGGCCTCGCCCCGGTGCCGGGGTGACGCCTGTCAGGGGCGGTTGCCCGACGTGTCCGCCTGTGACCGGGACGCGCAGACCAAGAGCAAGGTCCGCGACGCCTCCTATGCGGTGCGCCTCGAGTACTCTCCGACCTGCGGCACCGCCTGGGCCGAGGTCGACGCGGACGCCTCCGACGCCCGCGTCATCTCCGTCCGCAAGGGGCGGGACGTGCTCTCCGCGGCGTATCCGGGCGACGGTTCCGGCGGCTCGGCGAGTCCCATGCTCGCCGTGACGTCGCCCGACGACGTGGAGGCGTGCGCCAAGGTGGACGGCAAGCTGGCGTGCACCGGCCTGGACGCCGAACCCGCCGAGGAGCACTGACCGTATGCCCGAGCCGGTCGCCGCCCCGGGGAATGTGCGGTCTGAACACTCTGCCCCTGCCGGAGGTCCTACATGTTGTAGGGTTTGGCTCGTCCGTCCGCCGGTCGGTATCGGCCGGCCCGTTGTGCGCCGATCGGGGGATCTGTGTGGGAGTCCGAGGAGCCGTCACCGGCGGGCGGCCCGATCTTCGAACGGATGGTGGACAGGGCCCTCGGCCATCCGGGGGTCGCGGCGGCGATCGGCGCCACCGGCGCGGGGCCGGTGCGCGAGCAGTTGCGCGCGCGGGCGCTGGAGGCGTGCGACCGCCTCGCCTGGATCGCCGCCGACGAGTACCACCACTACCTCGCGCTGCGGGCCGCGGCCGCCGGACGTGACAGGCCGGAGGGGGACGGCGACGATCGTATGCAAAGAAGACTGCTGCCGGTGCTCGCGGTCCTGGTGCCGAGCCTCGGAGCCGCGGCCACGGGAGTGTTCCTGCTGTGCGGCTTCGGACTGCGGGCCTTCGCCGCGCGCCCGCACATCGGCGACGGGCTCGTGATGTCCGGGGTGATCGCCGCCGTCGTGACGGCGGGAGCGGCCCTCGGGGACCTCGCCTGGCTCCTGGCGGCCCGCGCCCGGAACCGTCGCGACGAGGGCGAGGACCCCACGGACCGCGATCCCCGGGTGCGGCGGGCCCGCGAGGCCTGGGAGCGCGCCCTGCTGGAGCGGGCGATCGTGCCGTTCCTGCTCGAACACGCGGACCTCGAACGCGGCGGTCTCGAGCACACCGAGGAGCGAGCCCCATAGGCAGACCCGTAGACTTTCAGGGGTTCCCGTGCGGGGGAACCTGTCGCCCCCGGCGGCCGTCCCGCCCCGGCCCTTCCGGGTTCGCGGGAACGGGATCGTCCTTGCCGGACTCCTACCCTAGGAAAAGCCGCCGTTACCCCTACGAAATGTAGGGTCGATGTGAGTGCTTCCGTCCACGCCGGTCGCTCCGGCCTCTTACTCGTCAAGGTGAGTCATCGCGGTGCCCCCACAGCAGCAAGCAGAGATCGTCCAGCAACGCGCCCGGCGCCCGCAGGGCGCGGCGGGGGAGGGCCCGTCCCTGCCCGCGCGCCTGGGCCCCGGGGCGGCCGTCGCCACGGTCTGGTACCTGCGACTGATGGCCCTGCTGAACATCGTGGCCGTCCTCTCGCTGCCCTTCCGTGAGGAGGTGCACGAGCACAACGGCGGTCAGTTCTTCACCCCGTACCTGGCCACCGCCGGACTGGTCTCGGCGGTCCTCGCCCTGTTCCTGGCCATGGTCATGCGGCGCCGCAAGCGCGCGGCCTGGATCGCGAACCTCCTGCTCGCCGGCCCGCTGCTCGCGCTCTACGCGGCCGCTCTGACCCAGCACCAGTACAACCGGCACGTCTTCAACTGGATCTCCGCCCTGCTCACCGGTCTCTTCGTGGCCGCGCTGCTGCTCGGCCGCAGGGAGTTCCGGGCCGTGGGCGACCGCTCCAACCCCAAGCTCGCGCTGATCGTCGCCGCCGTCGGCATCGTCGTCAGCGGCGGCATCGGCACCCTGCTGGTGGACGCCACCAACAAGGCGCACAGCGAAGCCTCGGCCTCCCTCGCGGACAAGATCGTGTATGCGTTGCTGCGCGGCGTCAGCGTCGGACCGCTCGCCGACCACATCGAGCACGTGCACGCCCCCCGCTGGGTGGACATCACCATCAACGTCCTGACCGCGGCGACCTTCCTTCTCGTCCTGTACGCCTGCTTCCGCGCGCCCCGCGGCCGTGAGCTCCTCGGCGAGGAGGACGAGCGACGGCTGCGCGAACTGCTCGCCAAGCAGGGCGAGCGGGACTCCCTCGGCTACTTCGCGCTGCGCCGCGACAAGGCGGTGATCTGGTCCCCGAGCGGCAAGGCCGCCATTGCCTACCGGGTGGTCGGCGGTGTCACCCTCGCCTCCGGCGACCCGATCGGCGACCCCGAGGCCTGGCCCGGCGCCATCGAGGAGTGGCTGGAGGAGGCCCGTCGGCACGCCTGGACGCCCGCCGTCATGGGCGCGAGTGAAGAGGCCGGCACGATCTACGCCCGGCACGGTCTGGACGCCCTCGAACTGGGCGACGAGGCGATCGTGGAGGTCGCCGAATTCAGCCTCGAGGGGCGTGCGATGCGGGTCGTGCGGCAGGCGCACAACCGGGTACGGCGCGCCGGATACACCGTGACCATCCGCCGTCACGGGGACATCCCCGAGTCCGAGATGGCCGAGCTGATCGAGAAGGCCGACCACTGGCGCGACGGCGCCACCGAGCGCGGCTTCTCCATGGCCCTCGGCCGCCTCGGCGACCCCGCCGACGGGTGCTGCATGATGCTGGAGTGCCGCGACAGCGAGGGCGAGCCGCGGGCCCTGCTCAGCTTCGTCCCCTGGGGCGAGCAGGGCCTCTCCCTCGACCTGATGCGCCGCGACCGCGACTGCGAGAACGGCCTGATGGAGTTCATGGTCATCGAGCTGCTGCTGCGCGCCCGCGACCTCGGCATCGAGCGGGTGTCGCTCAACTTCGCCATGTTCCGCGCCGTCTTCGAACGCGGCTCCCGCCTCGGCGCCGGTCCGGTCCTGCGGCTGTGGCGCTCGGTGCTGACGTTCTTCTCCCGCTGGTGGCAGATCGAGTCCCTGTACCGGGCCAACGCCAAGTACCGGCCGGTCTGGGAGCCCCGCTTCCTGCTGTTCGAGAACACCCGCGACATACCCCGCATCGGTATCGCCAGCGCACAGGCCGAGGGGTTCCTGACCGTGCCGAGCCTGCCGGCCCTCTTCCGCCGCCGGCACGTCCCGGCCGCCGGGGGACGGCCGAAACCGGCGTACGGCAGCGGCCGGTGACGGCGGAAGGTCATTGAGCGGCAAAGTCCCGGGTCCGCGGTGAGACACCGCGCCCGGGACTTCGTATGAGTGGGGAGGGGGAAGTCCCCCGCGCCGCCCGCCCCCTTCCGGAGGTACCCCGCCCGTGACCGTCGTCAAAGCACCCCCGGCCCCGGTCGACCGGGGTCACCACGACGAGGAGCCTTCGCAGGGCTGGCAGTTCAACTCCTCCCTGGGCCTGACCCTGCTGCTGCTCGTGCTGGTCGTCGGGCAGGGCCCGATCCGCCGGGCGCTGGGCGCCCCGGTGATGCAGAGCTGGATGACCGTGTTCCTCGCGGTGGTCGTCCAGGCGCTGCCCTTCCTCGTGCTCGGCGTACTGCTGTCGGCGGCCCTCGCGGTGTTCGTCCCGCCGTCGTTCTTCGCCCGCGCGCTGCCGAAGCGGCCCGCCCTCGCGGTGCCCGTCGCCGGGGTGGCCGGGGCGATCCTGCCCGGCTGCGAATGCGCCTCGGTGCCGGTCGCCGGGGCGCTGGTACGCCGGGGGGTGACGCCCGCGGCGGCGCTGGCGTTCCTGCTGTCCGCGCCCGCGATCAACCCGATCGTGCTGACCGCCACCGCCGTGGCCTTCCCCCGTGACCCGGAGATGGTCCTCGCCCGGTTCCTGGCGAGCCTGCTCGTCGCGTGCGCGATGGGCTGGCTGTGGCAGCGACTCGGCCGCACCGACTGGCTGCGGCCGCCGGCCCGGGCGTCGTACGAAGGGCAGAGCAAGGGGGCGGCGTTCTGGGGGTCCGTACGGCACGACGTGATGCACGCCGGGGGCTTCCTGGTCGTCGGCGCCATGGCCGCGGCGACCCTCAAGGCCGTGGCACCGGCGAGCTGGCTGCGGACGGCGGCCGACAACCCGGTGGTGGCGGTCCTCGCGCTCTCCGTGCTCGCGGTGCTGCTGTCGATCTGCTCCGAGGCGGACGCGTTCGTCGCGGCCTCGCTGTCGCAGTTCTCGCTGACCGCGCGGCTGGCGTTCCTGGTGGTCGGGCCGATGATCGATCTGAAGCTGTTCGCGATGCAGGCCGGGACCTTCGGCCGCTCCTTCGCACTGCGGTTCGCGCCCGCCACCTTCACGCTGGCGGTCCTGGTGTCGGTCCTGACCGGGGCGGTGCTGCTGTGAACCGACAGGCGCAAGCGGCCGTCCTGTTCCTGGTCGGCGGGGCACTGCTGCACGCCGGGACCACCAACCTGTACCTGCGCTACGTCAAGGCGGGCCTGCAGCCGCTGCTGCTCGCGGCCGGCGCCGTCCTGATCGTGGCGGCAGGCGCCACCTTCTGGTACGAGTCGCGCCGCGCGCGGGCGGCCCGGAAGCACCCCGGCGGCGGCGCGGCACACGACCAGCTTGACGAACACACCGACGGCCACGGCCATGGCCACGCCCACCGCGAGCCGCGGATCTCCTGGCTCCTCGTGCTCCCCCTGTTCGCGCTCATCCTGGTCGCCCCGCCCGCGCTCGGCTCCTACAGCGCCGTGCGCTCCGGTACGGCCCTCCAGCAGCCGCTGGCCTATCCGCCCCTGCCGTCCGGCGACCCGGTCAGGCTCGGCCTGGTGGACTACGCGGGCCGCGCGGCGTACGGCCACGGACGCTCCCTCGGCGGCCGGAAGGTGGAGATCGCCGGGTTCGTCGCCCTGGACCGCGCAGGGACGCCCTACCTGGTCCGCATGGCCCTCAACTGCTGCGCCGCCGACGCCCAGCCGGTCAAGATCGGCCTGACCGGCAAGCTGCCGCCCGTCCTGCAGCCGGACTCCTGGCTCGACGTCACCGGCACCTACACCGCCAAGCACAGCAAGGACCCCGTCAACGGCGGGATCATCCCCTACCTCGACGTCATACGGGCGAAGCCCGTCGCGACACCCGGCGACCCGTACGACGAGAGCTGGAACAGCTGAGCGCGGTCCGGCGCCTTGGCACCGTCAGGCGCCGGACACCCGGACCCCGTCCAGGGCCACGGTCAGGACCCGGTCCCGCTGGGCGTCGTCCAGGAAGTTCGTCGCCGTGATGCCGGCGACCATCCGCAGCAGGTCGTCGAAGGTCATGTCCGTGCGCGCCTCGCCGGCCTGCTGCGCGCGCTCGAAGAGCGGGCCGCCCGCCCGGTACATGGACTCCCGGCAGGCCAGGAAGATCTCCGACTCGTCGTCCATCGCCTCGCGGATCGCGCGCTTGGTCACCGTGTAGTCCACGAACCGGCGCAGCCACGAGGTGAGCGCCTCCCACGGCTCACGGTCCGCGACCTCCTGCGCCACCCGGCACAGGTCGTTCACCTCGCCCGCGTAGACGCTCTCGAAGAGGTGGCGGCGGGTGGGGAAGTTGCGGTACAGCGTGCCGATCCCGACGCCCGCGCGGCGCGCGATGTCCTCCAGGGACGCCTCCGCGCCGTGCTCCGCGAAAGCCTCGCGTGCGGCGGCGATCAGGGCGTCGTAGTTGCGGGCGGCGTCCTTACG
The DNA here is from genome assembly GCF_055639175.1 of Streptomyces sp. NPDC107546. NCBI lineage: Bacteria > Bacillati > Actinomycetota > Actinomycetes > Kitasatosporales > Streptomycetaceae > Streptomyces > Streptomyces sp. NPDC107546. The sequence goes on from NZ_JBVKBA010000017.1 coordinate 154,147, forward strand.
GTGCGGCCGCTGGGACGCCACGATCTCACTGACGGGGAACGGCGGAGTCGTCACTGCTGCCTCCCGAGGCCGGCCGGTTGAAGCGGAGGGGTCCCTCCGTTACAGTGGAGGCACACCTCCACTTTACCAGTCGGGGTGTGTCCGCCCTGGGCGGGTGCGGCCGCGCGCGCCCTCGGCGGCCTCGTGCCCATGACCTCTACCGCGGGCCCTGCGCCGATCGCACCGCCCGCCGTCAGTCCATCCGCTCCGCGACCGCTCCCCGCGGCCGTGGGCGTGCTCCACGCTGCCCTGACGCACGACGGAGTCCCACGACCGCGGCCGGAGGATCTCGGCCGCGCCCTGTTCGGAGAGGCTTTTCATGCCCCGGAAGTCCACCCGTCTCACCTTCGCGGTCCTCGCGACCGGTGCGGGCGTGTTCTCCATGTTGCAGTCACTGATCGCGCCGGCCCTGCCGACCGTCCAGCACGCGCTGCACACCTCGCAGTCCACCGCGACCTGGGTGATGACGGCGTACCTGCTGTCCGCCTCGGTCTGCACACCGATCCTCGGAAGGGTCGGCGACCTCGTCGGAAGGAAACGCACCCTCGTAGCGGTGCTGCTGACGCTGCTGGCCGGCTGTCTGCTCGCCGCGCTCGCGCCGAACATCGGCGTGCTGATCGTCGCCCGGGTCGTCCAGGGCGCCGGCGGCGCCCTGTTCCCGCTGTCGTTCGGCATCATCCGGGACGAGTTCGCCGCGGCCGAGGTGAGCGGCAGCATCAGCAACCTGTCCGCCGTGATCGCCGCCGGTGGCGGCGTGGGCATCGTGGCGGCCGGCCCCATCGTCTCCGCGCTCGACTACCGCTGGCTGTTCTGGATCCCGGTCGCCGTCGTCGCCGTCACCACGCTGATCGCCGCGCGCTTCGTGCCCGAGTCGCCGAGCCGGGCCGAGGGACGCGTCAACTGGCTGGGTGCCGTCCTGCTGTCCGCGTGGCTGGTGGCGCTGTTGCTGCCGCTCAGCCAGGCGACCAGGTGGGGCTGGGGATCGGCCCCGGTGATCGGTCTCTTCCTCGCCGCCGCCGTGCTGTTCGCGCTGTGGCTGTCGGCCGAGGCGCGTTCCCGCAGCCCGCTCATCGATCTGCGCGTCCTGCGGCTGCCCGCCGTGTGGACGACCAACGCCGTCGCGCTGCTGTTCGGCGCGGGCATGTACGCGATCTGGTCCTTCCTGCCCGCCTTCGTGCAGACGCCCCGCTCCGCCGGATACGGCTTCGGCGCGTCCGTCACCGCGTCCGGGCTGCTCATGCTGCCGATGCTGGTGGCCATGTTCGTCTCGGGCGTCCTGAGCGGCCGCCTGGAGCCGGTCGTGGGAGCCAAGGCGTTGCTCACGGCGGGGGCCGCCCTGGGTGCGGTCGCCTGCGGGTTCCTCACCCTGTGGCACGACGCGCAGTGGCAGGTGGCTCTCGTGGCGGGTGTGTTCGGCTTCGGCATCGGACTGGCCTTCGCCTCCATGGCCAACCTGATCGTCGGCAGCGTTCCGGCCGAGCAGACCGGTGCGGCGACCGGGATGAACGCCAACATCCGGACGATCGGCGGCTCCATCGGCGCGGCGGTCACCAGTGTGCTGGTGACGGGACGGTTGCAGCCGACGGGACTGCCGTACGGCTCCGGGTACACGCATGGCTTCGGTCTGCCGGCGGTGGTGTGCCTCGGCGCTGCGCTGGCCGCGTTGTCGGTGCCCGGCAGGCGCGCGTTGCGTAACACGGGTGCGCCGCGAGCCGCTTCGCGACCGGAGCGGGAGGCTGCCACGTCGGGTACGTGACGTTGCCCGGCGGGCAGCCGTCAAGTGCGGTGCCGGGGCCGCGCCGTGCCGACCAGCGGATGCTGCTCGGCGGGCAGTGCCTGAAGGAGGCCGCTCATGGCCCTCACCCCTCACCGCCGTCCGCCGCCACCTGCGCGAGTGTGCGTCCACTGCGGGCCGACCGGGCGCGGCGCGGGTCGGGCGTCCCGTGGCCGCCGGAGCCGGCACGCCCCGCCTTCACCAGCAGCCAGGCCTCCTGTTCGCCGCCCCTCTCGCCGCCGCGGAACCGGGTGAGCGCGTACTCGCCGTGCAGCTTCGACCCGACCAGCCGGAAGGTGGCGTGCCCGCGCTGAAGCGACTCCTCGAAGGGCACGGGGCGCCCGCGCCGGTCGTGGCTGAGCGGCTGATAGGTGCCGTGGTCCCAGACGATCACGGTGCCGCCCCCGTACTCGCCCGCAGGAATGACGCCCTCGAAGTCCTCGTAGTCCAGTGGATGGTCCTCGGTGGGCACGGCGAGCCGCTTGTCGCCGGGATCGGCGGACGGGCCCTTGGGGACGGACCAGGACTTGAGGACGTCGCCCACCTGGAGCCGGAAGTCGAAGTGCAGGGTGCTCGCGTCGTGGATCTGCACCACGAAGTGGGGCTCCGCGCCGGAGGCCGCCGTGTCGCCCCGGGGCTCGGCGGTCCGGTCGAAGTCACGTTTGCCGCGGTACTCCCGCAGCCGATCGCTGCCGCCCACGTCCGGCTCCTTCCGCCTCGGTCCCGGGGCCGAGTACCCCGCACGTCGGCGGAACCACCCGGTGGGTGTGAGCGGGTACCCTCCGAGACATGCGGATCTCCGTTTCCTCGGACATGGACGAACCCGTGGCCCGCAGCCTCGTCGCCGAACTGCGCGGCCGTGGCCACGAGGTACTCACACACGGTGCGCTGCGCGCCGGGGACGACCCGCAGTGGGCCGCGTGCTCCGAGGCGGCGGCCCGCGAGGTCGCCGACGGCACCTCCGACCAGGCGGTCGTGTGCTGCTGGACCGGCACCGGCGCGTCGATCGCCGCGAACAAGGTGCCGGGTGTGCGGGCGGCGCTGTGCACGGACGCGTACTCGGCGGGCGGTGCGCGCCGCTGGAACGACGCCAACGTGCTCGCGCTCAGCCTGCGCCTGACCTCCGAGCCGCTCCTGAAGGAGATCCTCGACGCCTGGTTCGCCGCCCGCCCCAGCGAGGACCCCGAGGACCGGGAGAACGTGGCGCGCATCGGCCGGCTCGACGGCCCGAGAGCCACCTCCTGACGACCTGAGGCGATGGCGCCGGTCAGCCGCCCGCGACCAGTTCCACGACCGGCTCCGCCATCATCGCGGCGGACGACTCCACCGCGACGCCGTCCCGCACGCTCCACAGCCACAGCACGTCCCGCCCGAACGACCACACCAGCGACGCCAGCGCGCACCCGACGACCCCCACGTTCGCCGCGTACGGCAGCAGGTCCGACGCGGCCACCAGCAGGGCGACGCCCTGCACCGCCGCCACCGTCTTGCGGGCCATGCTCGGCGGCAGTTCGCCGTTCAGCCAGGGCAGCACCCGGGCCGCCGCCACGAACACATACCGCATCGCGCCGATCAGCAGCACCCACGGGCCCAGCGCCATCGACACGTACACGCTCAGCACCAGGATCAGGAACGCGTCGACCTCCATGTCGAAACGCGCGCCCAGCGCCGACGACGTGCCCGTGCGGCGGGCCACCTTGCCGTCCACGCCGTCCAGGATCAGCGCCACCGTCGTGAGCCCCACGAACACCGTCACCGGCGGCGCGCTCTCGAACGAGTCCGCGACCAGCGCCGTCACCCCGCCCACCAGGATCGCGCGGCCCAGCGTCACCCGGTTGGCCGGGCCGAACGAGCTGAGCCGGGAACGCAGCACGGCCCGGGTGAGCACGGCCCAGGTGGCGAGCGCGAACGCCAGGCCCGCCAGCCAGCCGGCCGGGCCCATGCCGATCGCCGTGCCCAGCAAGGTCAGCAGCAGTACCTGCACGCCCGCCCCCACGGTCGTCTCCTGCTGCAAGAGCCTCGCCTCGTATGTGTGGTTCAGGGCCACCGCTCACCCTCCGGCCAAGTGACAGATTCGATCTTCGCCGCGTACCTTGTGCGCGACTTCTCGTAGCTGCGTACGTGGTGAAACGCCGGATCGTTCAGGGAGACGCACATGGACCTCACAGCTCGCGCCTTCTGGCTGCGCTCGCCGGGCCACGGGGAGCTGCGGGACGTGGAGCTGCCGAAGCCCGGCGACGGCGACGTGCTGGTGCGCGCGCTGTACTCCGGTGTCAGCCGCGGCACCGAGACCCTCGTCTTCCGCGGCGGTGTCCCTCAGAGCCAGCACGCCGCCATGCGCGCCCCCTTCCAGGAGGGCGACTTCCCGGCCCCCGTGAAGTACGGCTACCTGAGTGTCGGGCAGGTGGAGCAGGGACCGGACGAGTTGGTCGGGCGGACCGTCTTCTGCCTGTATCCGCACCAGAGCCGGTACGTCGTCCCTGTCTCGGCCGTCACCGTCGTCCCCGACGCCGTGCCCGCCCACCGCGCCATCCTGGCCGGCACCGTCGAGACCGCCGTCAACGCCCTGTGGGACGCGGGCCCGCAGCTCGGGGACCGGATCGCGGTCGTCGGCGGCGGCATGGTCGGATGCTCCGTCGCCGCCCTCCTCGCCCGCCACCCCGGCGTCCGCGTCCAGCTCGTCGACGCCGACCCGGAGCGCGCCCAGGCCGCCCGTGCGCTCGGTGTCGACTTCGCGCCGCCCGAGGAGGCCCTCGGCGACTGCGACCTCGTCGTCCACGCCAGCGCCAGTGAACAGGGGCTCGTACGCTCCCTGGAACTCCTCGCGCCCGAGGGCACCGTCGTCGAACTCAGTTGGTACGGCGACCGGCGCGTCACCCTGCCGCTCGGCGAGGCCTTCCACTCGCGCCGCCTCACGATTCGCAGCAGCCAGGTCGGCACCGTCTCGCCGCGCGCCCGCACCGGACGTGACTACGCCGACCGCATGGCCCTCGCCCTCGACCTGCTCGCCGACCCCGCGTTCGACGCGCTCGTCACCGGCGAGTCCGCCTTCGAAGACCTCCCCGACGTGCTGCCACGCCTCACCCGTGGTGAGCTCAAGGGGTTGTGCCACCGCATCCTGTATCCCGCCGACTGAGTCCCAGGGGCCCACAAGGCACCCCTGACCGCCCGAGTTGCCCGACCTTGGGGGAAACTCCCAAAGAACTTCCAAGGAACCTCCGAACAAGGAGAACGGGCAGCTGAACAACGCGGAGGGGTCAGCCGTACTACACGGCATGCCCCGGAGGGGGACCAGACGCACCGCACCTGGAGGGTCGTCCGTTGTTCAGCATCACCGTCCGCGATCACCTGATGGTCGCCCACAGCTTCCGTGGCGAGGTCTTCGGACCCGCGCAGCGCCTGCACGGAGCGACGTTCCTCGTGGACGCCACCTTCCGCCGCGCCGAGCTGGACGACGACAACATCGTCGTCGACATCGGACTGGCCACGCAGGAGCTGGGGGCGGTGGTGAGCGAGCTCAACTACCGCAACCTCGACAACGAGCCGGACTTCGCGAACATCAACACCTCGACGGAGTTCCTGGCCAAGGTGATCGCCGACCGCCTCGCCGAGCGGATCCACAAGGGTGCCCTGGGCGAGAGCGCCCGCGGCATCGCCGGCATCACCGTCACGTTGCACGAGTCGCACATCGCCTGGGCGAGTTACGAGCGTGCCCTGTGACCGACACGACCATCGAACACGCGTCCGTGAAGACCACCGGGCAGCAGGCCCAGCTCCGTCTCGGCTATGTGCCCGTGCAGAACACGGCCCTCAGGAACGCCGACATCATCCCCATGTCCCTGCGCACCGTGCACTTCGTGATGCCGGGCGGCGTCGACGACCCGGCCACGCCCAGCGGCGGCAACGCCTACGACCGCCGGATCTGTCTGGACCTGCCCGGCTTCGGCTGGCAGGTGGAAAGGCACCTGGTCGAGGGCTCCTGGCCCCGGCCCGGCGCGCAGGCGAGGGCCGAACTCGCCCGTACGCTGCGGGACCTGCCGGACGGCACCGTCGTCCTGCTCGACGGCCTGGTCGCCTGCGGCGTCCCCGAGATCGTCGTGCCCGAGGCCGAACGCCTCCGCCTCGGCGTTCTGGTGCACCTGCCGCTCGGCGACGAGACCGGTCTCGACCCCCGGGCCGCGGCCGACCTGGACGCCAAGGAGCGGTCCACCCTGAGGGCCGTGCCCGCCGTGATCGCCACCAGCGACTGGGCGGTGCGCCGGCTCGTCTCCCACCACGGGCTCGCCCCCGAGCGGGTCCATGTCGCCGCGCCCGGCGCCGACATCGCACCCCTCGCCCCCGGCACCGACGGCGTCTCCCGGCTGCTGTGCGTCGCCGCCGTGACCCCCCGCAAGGGGCAGCACCGGCTCATCGAGGCCCTCGCCACGGTCAAGGACCTGCCGTGGAGCTGCGCACTTGTCGGCGGGCTCGGCCACGACCCGCAGTACGTGGAGCGGCTGCGCGCCCTCATCGACGAACACGGCCTGGCCGACCGGCTGCACCTGGCCGGCCCGCGGTCCGGTGCCGAACTCGAGGCCAGCTACGCCTCCGCCGACCTCATGGTCCTCACCTCGTACGCCGAGACGTACGGCATGGCCGTCACCGAGGCCCTCGCGCGCGGCATCCCGGTCCTCGCCACCGATGTCGGCGGCCTGCCCGAGGCGGTGGGGCGCGCGCCGGACGGCGGGGTGCCCGGCATCCTCGTCCCGCCGGAGGACCCCGGCGCGATCGCCGCCGAGCTGCGCGGCTGGTTCGGCGAGGCGGACGTACGGCGCCGGCTCAAGGCCGCCGCGCGCGGCCGCCGGGCGGCACTGGACGGTTGGGCGACCACGGCACGCAGCCTGGCGGGTGTGCTGGGCCGGCTGCACGACCCTCGGAGGGCGGCATGAGTACGGGTACGACATCGGAGGCGGGGTCCGAGATGTCCACGGAACCGGGGCCCGGGGCGCTCCCCGCGATCCCCGCGCCCGGCGGCGGCGAAACCGAAGTGCCGCGATACGCCCCGCAGTGGCTGAGGCTGCGGGAGCCCGCCGACGCGCAGGCGCGGGCGCACGAACTGCTCGACCCGCTGCGGATCCGCCTCGCGAACCGGCCCCGGCACGGCACGGAGCTGATCGTGCACGACCTGGGCTGCGGCACCGGTTCCATGGGCCGCTGGCTCGCCCCGCTGCTGGATGGCCCCCAGCACTGGGTGCTCCACGACCGGGACCCCTACCTGCTGCACTTCGCCTCGGTGGGGGCGCCCCGCGCGGCGGCCGACGGCAGCCCGGTGACCGTCACCACCCAGCGCGGCGACATCGGACGGCTCACCCCGGACGCGCTGACCGGCGCGTCGCTGCTGACCGCCTCCGCGCTGCTGGACGTGCTCACCGCCGAGGAGATCGACACGCTCGCCCGGGCCTGCGTGGGTGCCGGCTGCCCGGCGCTGCTGACGCTGTCCGTCCTGGGCCGCGTGGAACTGACGCCCGAGCACCCCCTGGACCGGGAGATCGGCGAGGCGTTCAACGCCCACCAGCGGCGCGGTGACCTCCTCGGCCCCGACGCGGTGGGCGCGGCCTGCGAGGCCTTCGACCGGCTCGGCGCGAGCGTACGGGTCCATCCGAGCCCCTGGCGACTGGGCGCCCGGCAGCGGGAGTTGACGCAGGAGTGGCTGCGCGGCTGGGTCGGTGCGGCCGTGGAACAGCGCCCTGACCTCGCGCCCCGCGCAGAGACGTATCTGCGGGACCGCCTGGACGCCTGCGCGGCGGGCGATCTGCGCGTGACGGTCCACCACAGCGACGTACTGGTCCTGCCCCGCCCGACGGGAGGCGCGTGATGACGGCGCGGACGGCGGCCTTGGCGACGACGGCGGAGGACGTGCGCGTGACCGTGACGGAAACCGCCCCCGTGGCGGCCGCCGCCCACACCGAGGCACCCCCACGCCGCCGGGTCCTGCGCGCCCTGCGCACCCACTTCGGGACCCTCGCCGGGGCGCTCATCCTCGGGGTGCTGCTGTGGCGGCTCGGGACCGGGGTGCTGCTCGACGGGCTGCGGCGGATCGATGTGCCGACCCTTCTCGCCGGGCTCGGGATCGGAGTGCTGACCACCGTGTTCAGCGCCTGGCGCTGGTGCCGGGTCGCCCACGCGCTCGGCATCAGGCTGCCGTTCGGCGTCGCCGTCGCCGACTACTACCGCGCCCTGTTCCTCAACGCGGCGCTCCCCGGCGGCGTCCTCGGCGACGTGCACCGCGCGGTGCGGCACGGGCAGAGCGCCGGTGACGTCGGCCGCGGCGTCCGCGCCGTGGTCCTGGAACGCACCGCCGGCCAGATCGCCCTGGTGGCGGTAGGCGTACCGGTCCTGCTCACGCTGCCCTCGCCGGTGCTCACCCAGGCCCGCCATCTCGCCGGCCTGACGGCGCTCGCCACGCTCGGTGCGCTCGCCATCGTCGTGGCCGTCCGCATGGGCCGCGCCCCCCGCCCCTCCCGCAGGCGCCGGGCTCTCGGCGCCGCGCTCGCAGAGGCCCGCACCGCCCTGCTGGCGCGCGGGAGCTGGCCCTCCGTCCTGCTGTCGTCCGTCGTCGTGCTCGCCGGGCACCTGCTGATGTTCCTGGTGGCCGCGCGGGTAGCCGGATCGCACGCCTCCCCGGTCATGCTGCTGCCCCTGGCCCTGCTCGCGCTCATCGCGATGGGCCTGCCGCTGAACATCGGCGGCTTCGGCCCCCGGGAGGGCGCCACCGCCTGGGCCTTCGGCGCGGCGGGCCTCGGCGCGGACACCGGGCTGGGCGTCGCTGTCGTCTACGGCGTCCTCAGCTTCGTGGCGAGCCTGCCCGGCCTGCTCGTCCTGCTCGTCCGCTGGTACACGGGTCTGCGGCACCCGCGCACCGCGACGGAGAACGCCGCCGTGGAGGACCAGGCCCTCGCGGCACCCTCCCGGCCCCCCGTACCGGGCGCGGAGCGTACCCCCCACGCGCTCCGCGCCCCCCGTCCGCGCACCCGCCGTACCCGCTCCGCCCCCGCTCCCTTCCTGACGCGGGGTCACCGGCGATGTGTCACACCGTCCTCGTCGCCGTCCGAACCGACCAGGGAGAAATACGGCTCGAAGGACTCCGCGAGCGTCGCGAGCAACTGCTTCCCCTTCTCCGCGGAAGCCAGCGAAGGACGCCCGATGACACCGGACTCCGTATAGGCCGACATACCGAGGGTGAGCAGATGCCGCCGGTCGTCGGCGATGAAATCCGTGGTCTCGTAACCAGGCCTGACCAATTCGGGATGACAGTGCAGAAGAATGGAGGTCTCGATTTCCCCGGCATGCATGTCGCTGAGCAGCGAGGTGCGCACCCCGGCCCGTTCCCGGGCCGCCTCCCAGTCCTCCGGGGCCGGGAAAAGAGCCATCCGCACACCGCTGCCCGTGGAATCCCGGACGGCATTGCCCTCCTGGACGACATTGCCGAGGACGTAATTACCGCCGTGACCGTTGACCAGGACCAGGGCCTCCACGTCCGAGCGTTCGAGCGACGCGGCGATGTCCCGTACCACCGCATGGAGAGTGACGGAGGAGATGCTCACCGTTCCCGGCCACGCCGCGTGCTCGTGCGAGCAGGAGATCGTCACCGGAGGAAGGAGGTGAACCGGATACGCGGCGGCCAGCTCGTGGGCGATCGCGCAGGCGACCAGCGTGTCGGTCGCCAACGGAAGGTACGGACCGTGCTGTTCGAAACTGCCCACGGGAAGGACGGCCACCTGACGGTGCGCAGCCTCCGCCCGCTCCCGCACGTCCCGCGAGGTGTCCGACGGCAGCACACCCGCGGTGTGGCCCCCGGCAGTATCCGCAGTTCCCGAACCGCTCATCACTTCACGGCCTTTCGTCTCGTACCGCCTGCGCTTACCAGATAGGAATCAGATCATGACAGACATTGACGGCGTGCTCGGCGGGAATGCCCCCTCGGGAGTCACCCGGATCGCGAACGTGCCCACCGGGGTCACCCGAGTCGTGAATGCACCCCTGCCCACCAAGTACGGTGATTTCCAGGCCGTCGGCTACCTCGACCACGACCGCGGCGACGAACAAGTGGCGCTGGTGTACGGCGACATCGAGGAAGAGGGCATGCTCGTCCGCCTGCATTCCGAGTGCCTGACCGGGGACGCCTTCGGATCCACGCACTGCGAGTGCGGGCCCCAACTCTCCACCGCTCTCAGGCAGGTCGTGGCCGAGGGCCGCGGCATCGTCGTCTACCTGCGCGGCCACGAGGGCCGCGGCATCGGCCTGCTGGCCAAACTGCGCGCGATGAAGCTCCAGTCGGAGGGCCTGGACACCGTAGAGGCCAACCTCGCCCTCGGTCTGCCGGTGGACGCCCGCGACTACCGGGTCGCGGCGGAGATCCTGCACGACCTCGGCGTACGGTCCGTGCGCCTGCTCTCCAACAACCCGCGCAAGCGGGAGGCGCTGCTGCGGCACGGCATCAAGGTCGACGAGCAGGTGTCGCTGCTGATACCGCCGTGCGAGAACAACATCACCTACCTGCGCACCAAGCGGGAACGGCTCGACCACTACCTGCCGCACCTGGACGCGGTGGTGCAGTCCTCGTGAGCGGCCCGCGCGGCGGCCGTCCGGCGCCGGCCGCCGCGCATCCCGCCCCCCTCGGTCCACCGACCGCCGTGGCCACGGCCTCCCGCTGGGACCCGCCGTCGGCGAGATCCCGAGGGATCTGCTCCCCGGGCGCGTACCCTTCGTCGACGTCAGCCCCGTGAGCGTCGGACGCCTCGCCGCCGACGCCCCGCGCCCGGAGGTCAACCGCGTATGACCGCACTCCACCTGTGGCTCCGCCACGAGTCCCGTACCACCGAACGGCGCACACCGATCGTGCCGTCCGACGCCCGGCGCCTGGTCGAGAGCGGCGTGACCGTGACGGTCGAGGACTCCCCGCAGCGGGTGTTCCCGGCCGAGGCGTACGAGCAGGTGGGCTGCCGTGTCGCCGAGCCGGGCTCCTGGGTGTCGGCGCCGCCCGAGGCGGTGATCGCCGGCCTGAAGGAACTCCCCGACGGGCCTTCCGCGTTGGTCCACCGTCGCCTGTTCTTCGGGCACGCCTACAAGGGGCAGCCGGGCGCCGAGGCCCTGTTGCGCCGGTTCGTCTCCGGCGGTGGTGCCCTGCTGGACCTGGAGTACCTGGTGGACGAGGAGGGGCGGCGGCTCGTCGCGTTCGGCTACTGGGCCGGATACCTGGGCGCCGCCCTCGCCCTGCTCCAGCACCGGGGCCGGCTGACCGCGCCGCTGCGGCCGACGTCCAAGGAGGAGCTGGACGAACAGCTGCGCGCCGCCTCGGGCGAAGGGGTGCGGGCGCTGGTGATCGGCGCCCTCGGCCGCAGCGGGCGCGGCGCCCGGGTCGCGCTCGGCGTCGTGGGCGCCGACTCCACCTGCTGGGATCTGGCCGAGACCCGGAACCTGGACCGTCAGGCCCTGCTCGCCCACGAGCTGATGGTCAACACCGTCCTGACGACCCGGCCCGTACCGCCCTTCCTGACGGACAAGGACCTCGACGAACCCGGACGCCGGCTGCGCACCCTGTGCGACGTGACGGCCGACGTCGGCTCGCCCCTGAACCTCCTGCCGGTCTACGACAGCCCGACCGACTGGGACCACCCGGTACGCCGGCTGCGCGAGCACCCCGTGCTCGACCTCATCGCCATCGACAACCTCCCGTCCCTGCTGCCCCTGGAGGCCAGCACCGACTTCTCGGCCGCACTCACCCCGCTGCTGCTTGACTTCGAGGTGGGTGGCGCGTGGGGCCGCTGCCGGGAGCACTTCGACGCCGCGGTCCGGGCACTCGGAGCCGGGGGAGAGGAGCGGGGCGATGTCTGAGTCCTCCGCGTACGGGCCGGCCCGGGGCAGACCTGGCGGGGCCGCTACCTGCCGGATCTCGCAGCGGAACCGACGCTTTCCGGCAGGGCCTCGTGCACGAGCTGCTTCAGCTCCGGATACACCGTGTGCGAGCCGGTGGGCCGCAACTGGGTGAGGAACTGGACCGTCAGGTCGTGCTGCGGGTCCACCCAGAACGTGGTGGTGGCCACCCCGCTCCAGCCGAACGAGCCCCGCACCGCCGGGGACCGGGTGAGTTCCGGGTCGGTGACCACGGAGACGCCCAGGCCGAAACCGAGGCCCGCCTTGCCGGGCTCGCGGTGCACCCGGCTGCCGAACGACCGCAGATCGGCACCCCCCGGGAGGTGGTTGGAGGCCATCGCGGCGACCGTGTCGGGGGCCAGCAGCCGGGTGCCGTCCAGTTCGCCGCCGCGGCGCAGGAACTCCATGAAGCGGTGGTAGTCGTACGCCGAGGCCACCATGCCCCCGCTGCCCGAGAGAAGCCGGGGCCGTCCGCGCAGCGGCAGGCCCGGAATCGGCGTGATGCCGCCGCTCTCCGTCTCGCCGTACAGCTCCGCGAGGCGCGGCGCCCGGTCCTCGGTGACGTGCAGGCCCGCGTCCTCCATGCCCAGCGGCCCGAAGACCCGTTCGGCGAGGAAGGCGTCCAGGTCCTGGCCCGAGGCGACCTCGACGAGCCGGCCCAGGACGTTGGTCGCCACCGAGTAGTTCCACCGCGTGCCCGGCTCGAACTGCAGCGGCAGCCGCGCGTACACTTCGCAGGTCTGGGCGAGATCCGTGCCGGGCACCACGGACGAGTCGATGCCCGCCTCCCGGTACAGCGCGTCCACGGGATGCGTGTGGTAGAAGCCGAACGTCAGGCCGGCCGTGTGCGTGAGCAGATGGCGGACCAGGATGGGCCGCTGCGCGGGGCGGGTCCGGACGGCCGGGCCGGTGCCGTCGACGTATACCCGCGGTTCGGCGAACGCCGGCAGGAAGTCGGCGACGGGCGTGTCCAGCCCGAAGCGGCCCTCCTCCATCAGGATCAGCGCGGCGACGGACGTGACCGGTTTGGTCATCGAGTACATCCGCCACAAGGTGTCGCTCTCCACCGCGAGCCGCTCGGCGACGTCGCGGTGGCCGTACGTGGTCAGGTGGGCTATGCGGCCGTGCCGGGAGAGGGCCACCAGGTAACCGGGCAGCCGGCCGTCGTCCACCTGGTGTGCGAAGTGCTGGTCGAGGCGGGCCAGCGCCTTCGGGTCGAGGCCGACCTCCTCCGGCTCGACCTCCTGCCGCAGGTGTCCCATCGTTCTCCTCCGGTCTCTCCCGGTGCGGTCCCCGGCTCCCGGGGCCAACCTTTCATGCTCCGCCACGGACCGGGGCCGGTCCCTCCTGGCGGAGCGGTCCGCCCCGGGGCGAGGCAGGCACCGTCCTGCAGCGGGTAACTGCTCACTACCCAGCTGGTGCCGACTGCCACCCCGATCGGGAATGCGCAGCCAGGCCCGGGGAGTTGACCCGGATATGACTCAGGACGGGACACAGAACGCGCTGCTCGCGCTGCTCTCCGAAGGCCGCGGCGGGGTGCTGGTCACCCTCAAGCGGGACGGTCGGCCCCAGCTGTCGAACGTCAGCCACGCCTATGACCCCGGCGAGCGGGTCATCCGGGTCTCGATCACCGACGACCGCGCCAAGACCCGCAATCTTCGCCGGGACCCCAGGGCCTCCTACCACGTCACGAGCGCCGACCGGCGGGCGTACACGGTCGTCGAGGGCACCGCCGAGCTCTCGCCCGTCGCGCAGGACCCGTACGACGCGACGGTCGAGGAGCTCATCCGGCTCTACCGCGACGTCCTGGGCGAGCACCCCGACTGGGACGAGTACCGCGCCGCCATGGTCCGCGACCGCCGCCTCGTGCTGCGCCTGCACGTCGAGCGCGCGTACGGCATCCCCAAGGGGGCGAACCTGGGCTGACCCCGGAACGGCCTGCGGGGCTAACCCTGGAGGCCCTCCTCGGTGCGTGACTCGATCGCGCGCAGGACGGCCACCATGTCCTCGTGGCCGTGGCCCAGCGTCACGGTCTCCTCGAACAGGGCGTGGCAGACGTCGAGCAGCGGGGAGGCGACCCCCGCTTTGCGAGCGGCCTCGGCGATCAGCCGGTTGTTCTTCAGGACGTCGTGGGCCGCCGCCTGCACCGTGAAGTCGCGGGCGTACAGTTTCGGCGCCTTCATACGGGACACCCCGCTGGCCATCGGGCCCGCGTCCAGGACGTCCAGGAAGAGCCGCCGGTCCAGGCCGTGCCGGTCCGCGAAGTGGTACGCCTCCGACAGCCCGGTCACCAGCGTGATCAGGAACAGGTTGACCGAGAGCTTCATCAGCAGGGCGTTCGGGGCGGCACCGCAGACGAACGTCTCCCGGCACAGGGGTGCCAGCAGCGGCCGTACGACCTCCACGGCCGACTCTTCCCCGGCCAGCATCGCCACCAGCTGCCCGTTCTCCGCGGGCACCCTGGACCCGGAGACCGGCGCCTCGACATAGCGCCCGCCCGCCGCGCGCACATCGGCCTCGAGGGCGCGCGAGTATCCGGGCGACGTCGTGCCCATGTGGACCACGATGCGTCCGGCGACGCGGGCCGCGAAGTCCGGGGTGCCGCGGCCCAGGGTGGCGTCGATCGCGAGGTCGTCGGCCAGCATGAGGATCACGACGTCCGTCCGCGCGAACACCTCGGCGGGATCCGCCGCCACCTCGGCGTCGGCCGCGCGCAGCGGATCGGTGCGGGCGGCCGTGCGGTTCCACACCAGGAGCGGGGTGCCGGCCCGGGCCAGCCGGAGCGCCATCGGCTGACCCATGACCCCGAGACCGATGAAGCCGACGTCCATGGGGACCGCCCTCCCTGCGAGGCGCCGTCACGAGTTATGACAGCGGTCATAGTAGCGGGCCTTATGACACCGGTCATAGGGTGGGTGCCGAAGTGTCGAGACGGAGGTCACGATGGCGGTGTCCGAGCGCGGGCCACGCGAGCGGATGGTCTTCAGCGCGGCCCAGCTGATCCGGCGCGACGGCGTCAGCGCGACCGGCATGCGCGACGTCGCCGCGCACGCGCGGGCGCCGCGCGGCTCGCTGCAGCACTACTTCCCCGGCGGCAAGGAACAGCTCGTCAACGAGGCGGTGCAGTGGGCCGGCAGGTACGCCGCCAAGCGGATCGCCCGCTTCCGCGCTTCGATGGCCGAGCCGACACCGAGCGGGCTGTTCGCCGAGATGGTCCGGCAGTGGACGGACGAATACGCCAGAACCGGCTTCGAGGGCGGCTGCCCGGTGGCCGCGGCGGCCGTGGACTGCGCACAGTCCACCGACTCCACGCGCGCGGCGGCCGCAGCGGCGTTCGCCGACTGGACGCGCCCGGTCGCCGAGGCGCTGACGGACATGGGAGTCCCGGCGGCCCGGGCGGAACCGCTCGCGACGCTCATGATCAGCGCCCTGGAGGGCGCCCTGCTGATCGCCCGCGCCGAACGGGACGACCGGGCCCTGACGACCGTGGTGGGGGAACTCGGACCGCTGCTCGACGCGAGCGTCGACAACGGCACCACCGGGCAGTCCTGGAACTAGGCGCTGTTTCTCGGATCTCCCTCCGCGAGTGAGGTGTTGGGGGCAGGCTGACTGCATGGGACGCGGAGACCTGACGAACGCAGAGTGGGAG